>NHEL02000002.1:0-9740 GCA_002172655.2 Flavobacteriales bacterium TMED84
TCTTTGGTAAGTTATTCAAGATTTTTAAAAATAAATCCAGATGATGCTTTAAACAAAACCAATCAAAAATTCATAAATAGATTTAAAAAAATGGAAAATATTATCCAAAATGATGCAAAAAAAATAGATGATTTAGATCTTAAGGAGTTAAATTACTATTGGTTAGTTGCAAAAAAATCTTCTTAAATTAACTTGACGCATAGGTTTTGCATAAACTTTTTATGCAAAAAGTATAATTAATTATACAATATATTATACAAAAGTATTATATTAGCCCCTTTAATCAAAAATATTATAATATGTTATTACTAGACGCAGTAAGACTAAGTCCAACAGATTATGTTGCATTTACGTTCTTTATTGGCTTTATGGCCATGTTCGCAGCTACTGTATTTTTCTTTGCAGAAATGAGATCAGTTGATAAAAAGTGGAGAATGTCTCTTCTTGTATCAGCTCTTATTACAGGTATTGCTGCTGTTCATTATTACTACATGAGGGATTACTATCTAGCATTTGGTGAAAACCCAACATTCTACAGATATGTTGACTGGATTTTAACAGTACCTCTAATGTGTGTTGAATTTTATTTATTAACTAGAATGGCTGGAGCTACAAAAAGCTTAATGTGGAAGCTAATTATTGCATCAACATGGATGCTAATTGCGGGTTACATTGGTGAGTCATTCAATCCAGAAGGTGGAAGTACTTCTCACTCTGTTACATGGGGTGTTATTTCAACTTTAGGTTACTTATACGTTCTTTATACTGCATGGTATGGAGAAGTTGCTCAGCTTGCTGAGAAGAGTAACGACGAAGTTGTTAAGAGAGGTGTTAGAACATTAGCTTGGTTTGTATTAGTTGGATGGGCGATCTATCCGATAGGATACATGTGTATGCCAGGTGGATGGTTAAGTGGAATTATGAATCCTTCGGATGTTGACCTATGGTACAACATTGCTGATGTAATTAATAAAGTAGGATTTGGACTTGTAGTATACAATATTGCAGTAACTTCAAAATCTGAATAATTGTCCATAATATCAGTATATAAAAGCAGGTTAGAAATAACCTGCTTTTTTTTTAAACAATGAACAAGTTTACTTTTGTATTAATAGTAGTAGTATATTTTTTATCACTAATTTACCAATCCTTTGGTCATCTTTCAATTGATAATCAATTAGTTTTTTGTATTGCTCTAGTATCTTTATTTGGTATTCCACATGGCTCCATAGATCATGTATTATATGTAAGCAAGATGAAATCAAGTAAATTGTTTTTCTATTCTTTCTATTTTGGATTGATTTTTTTATATGTTTTACTTTGGCTTTATTTTCCTGTTATTTCGTTTATTTTCTTTCTGCTTCTTTCAGCTTATCATTTTGGGGAATCTCAATTTCATTTTGTATCCTTTGATATATCTTTTTTAAAAAATATTTTCTATTTCTTCTATGGAATATTCGTAATATCCACTTTAATTTATTTTAATATTCCAGAGCTTAAGACATTAAGTCAATTTAACCAGGATACAATAATTTTAGATAAAATATTTGATGAAAATATAATTTCATATGCATACTATGTATCACTTTTTGTAATTATTATATTCAAATTATCTTTGATGTACTTTAAAAAATTTTCTGTAAGTGGATTGTTTAATGAAATATTTACTTTGTTTTTAATTAATATTATTTCATTTATTTTTCCATTTGTTATTTCCTTTACTCTTTATTTTGTTTTGCTTCATTCAATACCTGTAATGTTCCAGGAATTTAAGTTTTTAAAAGAAGATAATTCGAATTTTAAATATAGAAACTTCATTTTGTTATTATTACCATATACTCTTGTAAGTTTGTTTTTTACGTTTATAATTTTTTATTGTTCCTACATCCAATTAATTAATATTTCTATCCCTTATTTATCAATGATAATTATTTCTGTTATTACATTACCACATGCTGTAGTAATGAACCTTTTTTATAACAAATAATCTATATATATTTGCATATTTTTCTCTAAAAAAAACTATGCAAAAAGAAGTATTTTTTTCAATCAATAATATAAATTCTGTTCCAGATAATATCCTCGGTGTTTATTTTTTATATAGTAATAGTAATGAAATTTTATACATAGGTAAAAGTATTAATGTTAAGAAGAGACTTAAACAACATATATCTTCTGGAAGAATATACATGAGATTACAAATTCAAAAAATTGGATATATTAAAATGCATTCTGAATTTGAGAGTTTGATGTTTGAATCTCAACTAGTAAAGAAGTTTAGACCCATATATAACAGACGTTTGAGGAAATTAAAGAATTCAATTTTTTTATCCTATAGTTGCTCCAAAAATTCATATAGTCAATTCAATTTCTTACAAAAGAATGATAACTCAAATTCAATTTCATTTACATCTAAACACAAAGCAAAAAAATTTTTGCAAAGAATTGGAGCAGAATTTAAGCTATGTGATGTTGTTAATGGTATTGAAAAATCAAATAGCTATTGTTTTAATTACCATCTTAAAAAATGCAAAGGAGCATGTGTTAATTTAGAGAATATCATGATTTATAATGATAGATTTAATAGTTGCTTAAAAAAGTATTTCTACACGGGTAAGAGAAACTACATTATTTCTTTCAATGATTCATTTAAAAACAAATCATATGCTATAGTAAATGATTGTCAAGTGAAAGAGTTTGGAGTTAGTAATATCAAAAGCTACTCTGTTGACTATCCCTCAAGAGATGAAATTAGGATAATTAATTTGTTTAAAGGAAAATACAAATTTAAAATTGCTGATGTTTGAAACTAATTATAATTCGGTCTTAGAAAAAATTGAAAAATTTGAAATACGTGATTATGCAAAAACAAGAAATTTTCATAATGGACATGTTTCAATGTTATCACCTTATATATCTAGGGGGCTAATAACAGTTTCTTTTTTAATTGACTTTTTTTCACATAAGGGATTAAGATATAACCAAATTTATAAATTTCTTCAAGAGCTAGCTTGGAGAGAATACTTCCAAAACAATTGGTTTTTAAAAAAAGAGGACATAAACCTTGACAAAAATCAAGTTTCCGAAAATTATAATGAAATACCTTTAGCAATTGTCAATCATTCAACTGGCATATATGCTCTTGACCAAGCAATTAAGAATCTTTACGAATTTGGATATATGCATAATCACATGAGAATGTATGTTTCATCAATAGTATGTAATATTTCTGGATGTCACTGGTTAGATGCATCAAAATGGATGTATTACCACTTGTTTGATGCTGACTGGGGAAGTAATTCTCAGAACTGGCAGTGGATTAGTGGAACATCCAGATCTAAAAAATACTTTGCAAATCAAGACAATATAAATAAATATTTTGGCACATCTCAAAGAAACACATTTTTAGATACTAGCTATGATCACATCACTGAAGTTGACGAGCCAAATCAATTAAAAGAAAAATCTAAAATTGAATTAAAGACAAACTTAGATCATATAAAGTCTGATTCATTTTCTTTAAATCAAAATCTAGATACAGTGATTTATAATTTTTATAATCTTGATGTAAATTGGAGACAAGAAAAAGATTATAATCGGATATTATTAATTGATACTGATTTTTTTTCAAAATATCCTATATCTCATGAATCTTTAAAATTTTTTATAAATCTCTCAAAAAACATTAATGGATTAAAAATCTTTGTTGGTACATTTGAAGAAATGATATTTAAGCATAAACCCAATAGATTATTTTACAAAGAGCATCCAACTAATCTACAATATACTGGAATTGAGGATAAAAGAGAGTCATACTTTTCTAAAGAAAGTCTTTATCCATCATTTTTTAAGTTTTGGAACGCCAACCAAAAAAATATTAAAAAATTATTTCGTGAAAGTTGAGATCGATAATATAAGAAGTATAGAAAAAATTAAAAGGTTAAATCTAATTAACTCAGTAGTTGGTATTAAGCCTGTTGTGCTAGTTGGAACCACTGGACAGAATCAAATTAATAATCTTGCAATATTTAGTTCATTAGTTCACATGGGCAGTAATCCACCACTTTTAGCATTAAACTTTAGACCGATAAATAACACTAAAAGACATACTTATCAAAACATTATTCAAAACAAATTTTTTTCTATAAATCACATAAATGAGGATATGATTGATAACGCTCACTTAACATCTTTAAAGTTTCCAAAAGAAATATCAGAATTTGAGAATTGTAACATTGAAATGGAAAATTTGAGTGGAGTCCCTTTTGCGAAGCAGAGCCCTTTAAAAATGTTAATGAAGTTTAAAGAAGAAATAATTGTCAAAAGCAATAATTGTAGAATTATTATTTCTGAAATAAAAAAAATAATAATCAATGACACTTATTTAGAAGATAATTTTGAAATCAATTATAATAAGTGCAAATCTGTATCTGTTGGAAGCTTAAATACTTATTACTCTACGCAAAAGATAAAAAGTGTTCCATATATGAACTATGAACAATTTATAAAAAATGAAAAATAAAGAATCTAAGATTTGCATTATATGTCAAAGACCTTTTACTTGGCGAAAGAAGTGGGAAAGAGATTGGTTAAATGTAAAATATTGTAGTAAAAAATGTAGAATGAATAAAAAATTTATAACATGATAAAATTATCAAACTATGTTGGTAAAACACCTCTAATTCCACTATCAATTGGTAAATATACAGTTTGGGGTAAAGCAGAACTTATGAACCCTGGAGGTAGTGTCAAAGACAGAATGGCAAGCTTCATATTAAACGATGCAGAAGAAAAAAATATTATCAAGAAAGGAGATACTCTTTGTGAGGCAACATCTGGAAATACGGGAATTTCCTTTTCAATGCTAGCGGCTGAGAGAGGCTACAAAATGGTCATTATAATGCCTTCTAACATGTCTGAGGAAAGAAAAAAAATATTTAAATATTACGGCGCAGAATTAATTGAAACAGAGGCTGGAGATTTTGACGGAGCTATTGAACTTAGAGATAATTTATGTGCTGAGAAAGGTTGGTTTAATTGTGATCAGTTCCACAATAAGTTAAATATTAGAGCACATTACGAAACTACTGGTCCTGAAATTTTTGAATCTATTTCTGATAAATTTGTTCCAGATGCCTTTATTTTGGGAACAGGAACAGGAGGAACATTAATGGGTACAGGCAAATACTTAAAGGAAAAATGGCCTGATATTAAAATCATTGCCATAGAGCCCGCAGAATCACCAGTAATGAGTGGTGGTGAGCCTGGACTACATGGCATTCAAGGTATTGGAGATGGTAGTAAATTTTTAGTAGATCTCGATTTTGTAGACGAGGTTCATACCATTAAAACATCAACCTCAGAGTCTGCTTCTAAACATCTAGCTAAAAAATTTGGTTTGTTTGTTGGAGTTAGTGCCGGAGCTAATTTATATTCCTCATTTGATTGGCTTAGAAAAAATAATTGTAACAACGCGATTACAATTATTTGTGATAGAGGAGAGAGATATTTTAGCTGTTTGTAATATGTCTAAAGTTGGCTTAGTTTTTCCCCATCAACTTTTTGAAGAAATTGTTTTTTCAAATGATGTAAAAGAAATTTTTGTAATAGAGCATCCACTTTTTTTTACTCAGTATAAATTTCATAAGGCCAAATTAATTTTTCATAGAGCATCTATGAAAAACTACTCTAATTTTCTCAAAAAACTTGGCTTTAAAATAGATTATATTGATTTTAAAGAATATGAAAATTTATTTAATATAATTAATAACAATGTTGAAGTTGAATACATTGATACAATTGATAATTATTTAGAAAAAGATTTAGAAAAAAAATTTTCAAAATTAAATATAAGATACAATTGTATTCAAAGCCCAATGTTTTTAAATGAAGAACAAGAATTAGAGGATTTTTTTAAAAATAAAAAGAAATTATTGCAGACATCCTTTTATGTCTCAGAGAGAAAAAAAAGAAATATATTAATAGATAATTTTGAAAAACCTCTTTTTGGAAAATGGACATTTGATGCTGATAATAGAAAAAAGTACCCTGAAAAAAAGACACCTCCTTCTGTAAAATTTCCAACAAAGAATAAATATATTACCGATGCCGAACATTATATTAAGGCTAATTTTTCAGATAATTTTGGAGAAATAAGTGATGTTTTTAGTTATCCTATAAATTTTAATGATTCTAAAATTTGGTTGAAAAACTTTATTTCAGAAAGATTTAAAGAATATGGAATATATCAAGATGCCATAGTTTCAAATAACAGTATACTAAATCATAGTATTTTGTCTCCACTAATGAACTCTGGATTATTAACGCCGAAAATTATAATAGATCAGGTAAAGGAAATGCATGAAATTATTCCAATTAATTCCTTAGAGGGTTTTATAAGGCAAATTATGGGTTGGAGAGAATTTATAAGAGGAGTATATGTTTTTTATGGAACAAAACAGAGAAATTCAAATTATTTCAATTTCAAAAGAAAAATTCCGAAAAGTTTCTATTCAGCAGAAACTGGAATTGAACCCATTGACGAAACAATAAAAAAAATAAATAAAAGTGCTTATGCATCGCATATTGAAAGGTTAATGATATTGGGAAATTTTATGTCACTTTGTGAATTTAGACCGAATGATGTTTATCAATGGTTCATGGAGCTTTTTATTGATTCATATGATTGGGTAATGGTTCCAAATGTTTATGGAATGAGTCAATTTTCTGATGGTGGTTTAATGTCAACTAAACCATATATAAGTAGCAGTAATTATATTTTAAAGATGAGTAACTTTAAAAAAGGGGCATGGACAGAAATATGGGATGCTCTTTATTGGAATTTTATCAGTAAATACGCTGACCATCTCAGAAAAAATATCAGAATGAGATTTATGATTAACATGTACGAAAAGTTCAAACCTGAAAAAAAAGAAAAAATCAAAATACTTTCAAAAGATTTTTTAAATAAATTAGAGCAGTTATAATCTATTTTGGATAAATCAAAAAAAATAATTGTTAATTACAAAGAGTTAGTAATTGTTGACTTAAACGAATCTGATGTAAATCTTATCAGAAGTTCACAAAAAATCTTGGAAAATTCTTATTCTCCTTACTCAGGATTCAAAGTTGGTTGTTCAGTTTTACTTAGTTCTGGAAAAGTTTTGTGTGCTAATAACCAAGAAAATGTAGCCTATCCGTCAGGAATGTGCGCTGAAAGAGTTGCGTTATTTTACGCATCTTCAAAATATCCTAATAGTAAAATTTTAAAAATTACTGTGTCAGCTAGATCTGATGTTTTTAAAATTAATGATATGATTAGTCCTTGCGGTTCCTGTCGACAGGTCATAGCTGAATATGAGAGAAAACAAGGGTCTGATATAGAAATAATCTTGCATGTTAATGACGATAAAATTTTAGTTTTTGAAAAAGCATCAGATTTACTTCCATTAGTTTTTGATAGTCCACCCTTAAGAAAATATTAATTTGGATCATTTACTGGAAACACCGATAGTATATTTAAAGGGAGTGGGGCCAAAAAGAGCTGATTTATTAAAATCAGAACTAAATATTTTCACTTTTAAAGATTTAATTGAGCATTATCCTTTCAGGTACGTTGATAAATCAAAATTTTTTAAAATAAGTGAAATTAAGGGTGATATGCCAAGCATTCAAATAATGGGAAGTATTCTAAGTTTAAACGAACTTGGAGTAGGAAAATCAAAGAGATTAGTTGCAAAATTTAGTGATGGCAGATCTCAAATTGATTTAGTTTGGTTTAAAAAAATAAAGTGGATTCAAAGCTCAATTAATTTAGAAAAAAAATATGTTGTCTTTGGTAAACCCAATTTTTTCAATGGATCTCACAGTATTATACATCCAGAAATCACTGAATCAGAGGAGTACTCAAAAATAAAGGCAAATTTTTTCCCAGTTTATTCAACTACTGACAAACTATCAAAAGTTGGCTTAAACAGTAGAGGAATAAGTAAGATTATAATTTATTTAATAACAAACTTGTCAAAAAAAATTGATGAGACTTTGTCAAATGAAATAGTAAGAAAACTCAATTTACCATCTCTTCATGAATCTTTCATAAATATTCATCAGCCTAGTAGCATTTATCAAATGCAAATTTCTTCGAAGAGGTTAAAATTTGATGAATTTTTTTTCTTGCAGCTCCACTTACTTAAAAACAAATTATTAAATAAAAAGAAACTTAAAGGATATGATTTTAAAATTGTAGGAAGTAATTTCAATAAATATTACAATAACGTTCTTAAGTTTGATTTAACAAATGCACAGAAAAGAGTCCTTAAAGAAATTAGGAAAGATTTAGCTGGATCAGCACATATGAATAGATTGTTACAAGGAGATGTCGGAAGTGGAAAAACCTTGGTCGCAATATTGAGCATGTTAATTTCTTTAGATAATGGTTTCCAATCTTGTCTAATGGCACCCACAGAAATTTTAGCACAACAACATTATGAAACAATCTCTAAAGAGTTAAAAAGTATTGGTGTTAATGTTCAAATATTAACTGGTAGTACAAAAAAAAGCCAAAGAAAAGTGATACATGAAAAACTACTCTCAGGAGATATTGATATTTTAGTTGGTACTCATGCATTAATTGAAGACTCTGTTCAATTTAAATCGTTAGGGATAGTAATAATAGATGAACAACACAGGTTTGGAGTAGCACAAAGAGGAAAATTATGGAAGAAAAATAAACTTTATCCTCCACATATTTTAGTTATGACTGCAACGCCTATTCCAAGAACCTTATCTATGACGATATATGGAGATCTCGATATTTCAATCATTGATGAATTACCACCAGGGAGAAAGGTTGTAAATACAATTTGGAAATCTGATAGATCTAGGCTTCAAATAGTTTCATTAATGAAAAGAGAAATATCGTTAGGTCGTCAGATATATGTTGTTTTTCCTCTCATTGAAGAAAGTAAAAAGTTAGATCATAAAAATTTAATGGATGGATATGAAAATTTAATAAGAGAGTTTCCTCTACCTGAATTTCAGATGAGTATTGTACATGGCAAAATGACAAATGAGGAGAAAGAGTATGAAATGAAAAGATTTGTTGATGGGATTGCAAATATTTTAGTTGCAACTACAGTAATTGAAGTTGGAGTTAACGTACCTAATGCCTCTGTGATGATAATTGAAAGTTCTGAGCGATTTGGACTCTCTCAGCTACACCAACTTAGAGGAAGAGTCGGAAGGGGCTCTGATCAATCATATTGTGTTCTAGTGAGTGGTGATAAATTAAGCGGTGAGGCAAAAAAACGATTATCAACCATGGTCAAACATACTGATGGATTTAAAATATCAGAAGTTGATTTAGAAATCAGAGGTCCTGGAGATTTGATGGGTACTCAGCAAAGTGGTATAATTAATTTTAAAATTGCTGATTTGATTAAAGACAATAAAATTTTAGTACGTGCAAGGGAGGAAGTTAAAAGTTTATTAGAAGAAGATTATGATTTGTCAAAACCCAAAAATATTTTAATTAAGAACAGACTTCAGAGTTATGAATCACAAAAAATGAACTGGGGCAGAATAAGTTAAAAAAAGGGTAAGCTACTTACATCGCACCGCTACAACTACCGACCCTTGCTACTTTCCAGTCCTGGGGGATTAAGTAGGAGCTGGTCGTATAAGACTTACCCTATGCAAATTTAATCCTTTTATCTAATGGTGCAAATCATTATCCATTTCAA
>NHEL02000030.1:0-39147 GCA_002172655.2 Flavobacteriales bacterium TMED84
CCTTATTTTGAGAAGTTCAAAAGCCTCTTCAGCAGCATTCAACGCAGCTTTGCAGTTAAGAGTATCAAAAACTGTTTCAATCAATATTAAATCAATTCCACCATCAATCAAAGCTAGTATTTGCTCTTTGTATGATATCCTAAGTTGATCAAATGTAATTGACCTTAAAGAGGGGTCTTCTACGTCTGGGGAGATTGATGCTGTCATATTTGTTGGACCTATTGCGCCTGCAACAAATCTAGGTTTAACCTTGCTTGAAAACTTCTTTGCAGCCTCTTTTGCAATTTTTGCAGACATGAAGTTTAAATCATATATGATTGCTCCTAAATTATAATCATCCTGAGCTATTTTGTTACTACTGAATGTATTAGTTTCAATGATATCAGCTCCAGCCTCTAAAAATTCTTCATGTATTTGCTTAATTATTTGAGGCTGTGTAATTGATAACAAATCATTATTACCTTTTAAATCACAATTATGATTAACAAATCTCTCTCCTCGAAAATCTTCTTCTGAAAGAGAATGCTTTTGAATCATTGTCCCCATAGCTCCGTCAAGAACTAAAACCCTATTTTTTAAAATTTCATTTATCATTTTAATTAATTAGAGCATATCAAAAAAGTCGGAAAATTAAGTCAGTAATTCTCATCTTCCTTCAATCTTTTGAAGTGGGAATTGGCACCATCATTAAAGGTTGCCAAGACATCATCGGGCCCATCCCTCCGTCTTTCTTGATAAGTCACTACAAATTTAAAAATAATTCGTGAATAATATTATCTTTGTTCAAACAATATCTTTATTAAATTAAAAGGCATTTAACCCAAAACAAAAATTGATATTATGTCATATTTCTTTACATCTGAATCAGTCTCCGAGGGACACCCTGACAAAGTAGCTGATCAGATATCAGACTCACTGCTTGATAATTTTTTAGTTCAAGATTGTGAATCAAAGGTGGCTTGTGAGACATTAGTAACTACCGGACTCACTGTTCTAAGCGGAGAGGTAAAAACAAATTCATATGTAGATGTTCAAGAAGTTGCAAGAGAAACAATTAGAAGAATTGGATATACCAAATCTGAATACAAATTTGACGCTGATAGTTGTGGAGTTATTTCTGCAATACATGAACAATCATCTGATATCAGACAAGGAGTAGTTGAAGGTGAAGGACTCCACAAAGAACAAGGTGCTGGAGACCAAGGCATGATGTTTGGGTATGCAACAAATGAGACTAAAAGTTATATTCCTCTAGAACTTGACTTATCACACCAAATTTTAGTAGAGCTATCTCAGATTAGAAAAGCAAAAAAAGAAATGCTTTATTTAAGGCCTGATTCAAAATCTCAAGTCACAATTGAATATAAAGATGATCATGTTCCGATAAAAATCAGTTCAATTGTCATTTCTACTCAGCATGATGATTTTGATACTGAAGAAAACATGCTAAAGAGAATTAAAGATGATATTTTGAATATTTTGATGCCTAGAGTAATGGATAAACAGTCTGATACTAACAAGAAACTTTTCGGAAAGGAAAAATATCATATAAATCCTACAGGAAAATTTGTTATTGGTGGTCCACATGGCGATACTGGACTTACTGGAAGAAAAATAATCGTTGACACCTATGGAGGCAGAGGAGCTCATGGTGGTGGTGCATTCTCAGGAAAAGATCCATCAAAAGTTGATCGTTCAGCTGCTTATGCTACAAGACATATTGCAAAAAATATTGTAGCTGCTAAACTTTGTGATAAAGCACTTGTACAAGTTTCTTATGCAATTGGAGTTTCTGAACCTATGGGTATTTTTATTGATACTTTTGGGACATGTAATACAAATCATAATGACGGAGAAATCGCAAGTTTAATTTCAAAAATGGATTGCTTTAACCTAAAACCTGCATCAATAATATCCAGACTCAAACTTAAAAACCCCATTTACTTTGAGACTGCTGCATACGGACACATGGGAAGAGAATCAGAGTTAATCGAAAAGACATTTATTGTACAAGGTAAATCAAAAAAAATACAAGTTGAAACATTTACGTGGGAAAAGCTTGATTGCGTAGATGAAGTAAAAGCAACTTTTGGTATACGATAAGTGTAACTTATATTAACCTAAATCACAAAAAAAAAGTATCTGCCAAATAATTTTAGAGTAATAATAAATTAAGAAACTTCTAATTAGTAAAGCTCTAAATATGAATTACCTCATCATATGCGTCAGCAACAGCTTCCATTACAGCCTCACTCATAGTTGGGTGTGGATGAACTGACTTTAATATTTCCATTCCTGTTGTTTCTAATCTCCTAGCAACAACAGCTTCAGCTATCATTTCTGTGACATTATAACCAATCATGTGACAGCCTAACCATTCGCCATATTTAGCATCAAATACAACCTTTACAAAACCATCCTTATGTCCTGCAGCAGATGCTTTACCTGAGGCTGAAAAAGGAAATTTTCCAACTTTTACTTCATGTCCTAGTTCTTTAGCTTTTTCTTCAGTAAGTCCAACTGATGCAATTTCTGGTGAGCAATAAGTGCATCCCGGTATATTAGAATAGTTTAAAGGTTCAACATCATGACCAATAATTTTTTCCACACATAAAATTCCCTCAGCAGATGCTACATGAGCTAATGCTTGAGTTGGTAACATATCACCAATAGCGTATATTCCTGGAATGTTTGTTCTGTAAAAATTATCAACAATTACTCTGCCATTTTCTATACTAACCCCTAATTCCTCAAGCCCAATTCCTTCAATATTAGCTTCAATTCCAACTGCTGATAAAACAACATCACAATCAATAGTCTGTTCAGAATCTTTTGTTTTTGCGTGTACAATACATTTGTCTTTGACATCAACCTTTTCCACAGAAGTTTGAGTTAATATTTTAATTCCAAGCTTTTTAAATGATCTCTGTAATTGCTTTGAAATATCATTATCTTCAATAGGAACGATATTTTTTTGATATTCAACAATTGTCACCTCTGACCCCATTGTAGCATAAAAATATGCAAATTCAACGCCAATTGCACCCGAACCAATAATTACCAGCTTCTTTGGAATTTCTTTTAAGGTCATTGCTTCTCTATACCCAATAACTTTGGATCCATCTTGTGGGATATTTGGTAGTACTCTAGATCTTGCACCTGTGGCTAAAATAATATGAGTAGATTTATAAGTTTCCTTTTTTCCAGAACTTGTCACATCAACTTTGCCTGGTTCAGTAATTTTTCCATGTCCAAAAATCACATCAATTTTATTTTTTTTCATCAAATACTCAATTCCTTTGCTCATGCCATTTGCTATGTCCCTAGACCTTTTTATAACCTCAACAAAATCTAAATTTGAGCCATTTACTTGAATACCATATGTAGAGGCCTTGTTTATGTATTCAAAGACTTGAGCACTTTTTAAAAGCGCCTTTGTAGGAATACATCCCCAATTCAAACATATTCCACCCAAACTCTCCTTTTCTACTATTGCTGTTTTCAATCCTAGCTGAGACGCTCTAATTGCAGTAACATAACCGCCTGGACCACTTCCAATTACTATTAAGTCGTAATTCATTTTATAAGTTTTAGTTATTATTCTTTTTTGACCAAGATATTTCCCAATCTTTAAATTCTGCAGCTAAACAATCAATCTTATAATCTTTTCTACCGCCAACTTTTTCTTGAATTATATTCTTTGCAGTATTTCTTATTCCATTTAGCCCATGAGTAAGCTCTAAATCATTACCATCTTTAATTCCTTTTCTGTAATTTGATTCATTATGCCATATATGTAAGTTCATTTGAGATAATACAATGACAGCTCTTATCAGTTCAGCATCCTGGCCCTCTAAATTTATATCATGCAAAATTTCTTGAATTTCTTTTGCATATTCCTCTTTGTGTTCTGGTATAAAAACTTCTTTTAATTGAACAATTGAAAGTCTATCTATGAGCTCAGAAAGGGTTGGTAAATATTTTTTCATTTTTTCTTCAAATCTAATAAAAAGTAATGTTTTATTCTGATTAAATTAATTGAAATGATTTAAAATTTAATTATACCAAATTTGTAGATTTGAATGATGATTGAATATAATATTAGTTATAAAAAACCTTGGAGTCATTTTATTGATTTTGAGTTGAAGCTTGAAACTAAAGGTAGTGAAGAAATCATTTTAAAGCTAGCAAGTTGGCGCCCAGGAAGATATGAACTGGCTAATTATGCACAGTATATCCAAAAATGGTCTGCGTTCAGCATTAACGGTAAAAGATTAAAATTCAAAAAAATTGATAAAGATTCTTGGTTAATTGAGTGCAATGGATTAGAAAAAGTAAAAGTAAAATATAACTTTTATGCAAACATACTTAATGCTGGTAGTTCATTTTTAGATGAAAACCAATTGTATATAAATCCAGTCAATTGTATTTTCTACCTTGAGAATAGAATTGATGAAAAATATAAACTAACATTAGATGTTCCCTCAAATTATAAAATTGCAACTTCTTTATCAAAAAAAGGTAATACATTACATTCTGAAAATTTTGACTCATTAGCTGAATCACCAATTATATGCTCAAAAAACTTACAACATAATTCTTACGAAGTTGATAATATTTTATTTCACCTTTGGTTTGAAGGAAGTTGTAAACCTAATTGGAAAAAATTAATTTCAGATTTTAAAAGGTTTACTCAAAGTCAAATTAATCATTTTGAAGAATTTCCTGTAGATGAGTATCATTTTTTATTTCAAATTACGCCCTATCGTTCCTATCATGGAGTTGAACACACAAAAAACACAGTTCTTTTGCTCGGCCCAAGTGATGATTTAATGACAAAAAGATATGACGATTTATTAGGTGTATGTTCTCATGAACTTTACCACACATGGAACATTAAATCTATAAGACCTATTGAAATGTTACCTTATAATTACTCAAAGGAAAATTACTTTAGAACAGGCTATGTTGCTGAGGGAGTAACTACATATATGGGTGATTTATTTCTTATCAATAGTAAAGTTTTTTCATGGGATGATTTTATTAAAACACAAAATCAAAATTTAAATAGGCATTTAATGAATTACGGACGTTTCAATTTATCTGTTGCAGATAGTGGTTTTGATAGTTGGCTTGATGGTTACAAAATGGGAACACCTGACAGAAAAGTGTCAATTTATGCTGATGGAGCATTATGTATGCTAATGATTGACTTAAACATCATAAAAAATAGTGATACAAAACATTCTCTCCACTGTGTAATGAAAGATCTTTACACAAAATATGCAAAAAAAGAAATTGGGTACAGTGAAGATGATTTTAAGTCTTTATGTATAAAATATGGAGGAAATGAGGTATCTAAAATTTTTCAAAATCATATATATGGAACCAGTGATTACGTACCAAGTTTAAAAAAATCAATTGAAATAGTTGGCTTAAAGCTTGTTGAAAAAAAGAATCCTGACTGGCTTTGTAGATATTTTGGTATTGTCTCACAAATTTCCAACAATAAGTTAATTATTAAAAAAGTTGAACCAAACTCGACAGCTGATCAAAATGGCATTGGACCCGAGGATATTATACTTGAAATTAATAATAATAAAAATGTAAAAGACTACAAGGAGATATTATCTAAGTCTGACAATTTAGTTTCAATGAAAATTGAAAAAAAACTTGCTTTAAAGAATTTTGAATTAGAAAAAGGCAATTACTTTAAACTTTTAGAATTTAAAAAAGAATACAATATTTCTGATTATAAGTCTAAATGCCAAAAAAAATGGCTTAGTTGAATAAACATTTATAAATATATGATTAAAATAAATAATAAGATTTTTGAGAAGTTTATTTCAGATGTTGAAATAGAAAATTCTATTTCTAGAATAGCTAATGAAATAAGTTCATTAAAAATTGAAAACCCTATTTTTTTATGCGTATTAAATGGATCATTCATTTTTGCTTCTGATTTAGTCAGAAAAATTAATCAAAACATTGAAGTATCTTTTATCAAAATTTCTTCATATATAGGAACAAAATCAACAGGAACCGTAAAAGAACTAATAGGACTAAAAAATGATATAAAAAAAAGAAATATTATTATAGTTGAAGATATTGTTGACACAGGAACCACTTTATCTGAACTGTTTAAGATTCTTAAAAAACTTGAAGTAAAAAGCATAAGAACAGCTACCTTACTTTATAAACCAGATTCCTTTCATGGAAAAATTCCAATAGATTTTATTGGTTTTTCTATCACTAGTAGATTTGTTATTGGATATGGTTTGGATTATGATGAAATTGGTCGTAATTTGCCACACATTTATAAATTAAAATACTAATTATGCTTAATGTAGTTTTGTTTGGACCTCCTGGAGCAGGAAAAGGTACTCAGGCGGATTTATTAGTTCAGAAATATGAACTTAAACACCTTTCAACTGGTGATATACTTCGTAATGAAATAAAGAATAAATCTGAGTTAGGTCTTAAAGCTCAATCTTATATGGATGCCGGCAACCTAGTTCCTGATAGCGTTGTTATAGACATGATTTCAAAAATAATTGATAATAGTATGGATGTTAAGGGATTTATTTTTGATGGATTTCCAAGAACAACAACTCAAGCTGAGGCGTTGGATAAATTGCTTGATGAGAAGTGTATTCCCGTCAAAATCATGCTCTCATTATCAGTAGACGATGAAGAACTAATAAAAAGATTAATGAAAAGAGGTCTTGAATCTGGAAGAGCCGACGACCAAAATCAGAAAATAATTGAGAACAGAATCAAAGAGTATAATAAAAAGACTTCCCCTCTAAAAGACTATTTCAAATTACAAGAAAAATTAGAGGAAATAGCTGGAATGGGAAGTATTGAAGAAATCTCAAAAAAAATACACTACGCTTTAGATAAGATTTAATCTTTCATGAAGGCAAAGAACAAAAACTTCATAGACTATGTAAAAATATTCTGCCGTTCCGGTAAAGGAGGTTCCGGTAGCACTCATTTTCATAGAAGCAAAACAACTTCAAAAGGAGGCCCAGATGGAGGTGACGGAGGAAATGGAGGTAATATTATTTTAAGAGGTAATAGTCAAATGTGGACCTTATTACACTTAAAGTTTAAAAAACATTTGTTTGCTGAGCATGGTTCATCTGGAAGTGGTAATCACAAACATGGTAAAGATGGAAAAGACACCATAATTAATGTCCCCTTAGGTACTGTTGCTAAACATGCAGAAAGCGATCAAATTATTTTCGAAATAACAGAAAATGAAGAAAAGAAAACTTTGGTTAAGGGAGGAATGGGTGGTAGAGGAAATTCTCATTTTAAAACTTCAACAAATCAAGCACCAAGATATGCTCAGCCTGGAATTGATTATGAAGAAGGTTGGTTTGTTCTTGAGCTTAAAGTTCTCGCTGATATAGGCTTAGTTGGGTTTCCAAATGCAGGAAAATCTACACTATTATCTGTTCTATCTGCAGCAAAACCTGAGATTGCAGATTATCCATTCACAACACTTACTCCTAATCTGGGAATTGTCTCATATTACAATAATCAATCATTTATAATGGCGGATATTCCTGGAATAATTGAAGGAGCAGCTGATGGGAAAGGTTTGGGTCTAAGATTTTTAAGACATATTGAAAGAAATTCTGTACTTCTTTTTATGATTCCTGCTGATAGTAATGATATAACACAAGAGTACAAAACGTTAAATAATGAACTTAAAAAATATAATCCTGACTTATTAGATAAAGAAAGAGTTATAGCACTAACAAAATGTGATTTATTAGATGATGAACTTAAACATGAAATAAAAGAAGAAATAGGTAAAGAACTAGCTGATGTAATTTTTATATCATCTTTATCAAATTTTGGACTCAGTGACTTAAAAAATAACTTATGGCAAAAGCTTAATGATGCATAATTACTTATCAAATTTTAATGAAAAGGTTTTTTTTATGATTAACCAATCAGGCTTCGAAACAATTGATCCCTTTTTTATAATGATCAGTAATAAATTTATTTGGATACCACTATATTTATACTTACTATATTTAATTTATAGAAAAAAGGAATTTATTTTTTTAAAATTAATTATTACACTAGCGATATTAATTTTTATATCTGATTTTGGCAGTGTACATTTATTTAAAAATCAATTTAAGATTTTGAGACCTTGTCATGATTCATTGATTTCACAATCAATGAGACATGTTGTTGATTGTGGTGGCTTATATTCATTTATTTCTTCGCATGCAGCAAATTCTTTTGCAGTTGCATTTTTCACTAGTATGACTATAAAAAATAAGATATTTTTTATATCTATCACAAGCTGGGCAATACTTATATCATACTCTAGAGTATATCTCGGTGTTCATTTCCCACTTGATGTTATTTTTGGGATGTTGTGGGGACTTATGGCCTCATTAATTAGTTATAAATTATTGAAAAATTTTGCAAAAATTGATTAGCATGAAGTTATTTGATAAATTTTGGTTTCTTTGGCTTACTTTAATTTGCATTTGGAACTTTGGATGGCCTAATGCTTTGGCTCACTATGACGTATTAGTTGCAATTGCTTTATCCATTATAATTTTTAAAATTAAATTTAAAAAATGAAAAAAACTTTATTAATTATTATAATAAACCTACAGTTTTTTTACTCATTTTCTCAAGAGAAAAAAAATCTGGTTGTCGGTATAGTTGTCGATCAAATGAGATATGATTATGTGTACAGATTTTGGGGGAACTTTAATAATAACGGATTTAAAACTTTAGTAAACGAAGGATATTTTTTTAGAAATACTCACTTTTCATTTATGCCTACATATACTGGACCCGGGCATGCAACTATTGCCACAGGGACAACACCTTCAAATCATGGAATAATAGCAAATAATTGGTTTGATAGATATAGCAAGGAAAACATATACTGCGCTGGAGATGGAGAAATGCATACAATCTGTAATTGTGACTATAAATTTGACATAATTTCTAGAGACGGACAAATGTCTCCTAAACATTTACTTACGTCTACAATTGGAGATCAAATAAAATTATTTGACGATAATTCAAAAGTGTTTGGTATTTCTTTGAAAGACCGAGGAGCAATTCTCTCTGCAGGTCACTCAGCTGATGCTTGCTATTGGATGAATAAAGAGGGGGAATGGATATCAAGTAGTTATTATATGAGTGAACTGCCTAAATGGATTGTTGATTTCCAAACAAATAACTCTGCAAAATCATATTTAGCAAATAACTGGAGTTTTGACAATAAATTTAATTATAATTTAGATTCATTATCAAATTTTGATGGAAATGGGATTATAAAGTCAACTCCTCACGGAAATTCTATTTTGGCTGATTTAGCACTAGAATTAATGAAACAAGAGGAATTAGGCAAAAATGAATCAACTGACTTTTTAATATTAAGTTTTTCATCTACAGACTATATAGGTCATAAATATGGACCTCATTCAGCAGAAATTGAAGATACATACAATAAATTAGACATTGAGATAGCAAAAATTATCAACTATATTGAAAAGTATATTGGTAAAGAAAATTCACTTGTTTTTTTAACAGCTGACCATGGTGTAGTTTCTGAACCAAATGTTTTGGCATCAAAAAAAATACCATCGGGCTACTTCTCTACACGTAACTTGAAGTCAGACTTAGCTGAACATATCAAAGACAGATTAAACTTACCATCAAAAGATATCAGCAACAACGAACTCATTCTTAATGTATCAAATGATCAAATTTTTTTAAATAGAGATGTTATTAAGCAAAATTTGGGATATGAAGCCATTGAAAAAATAAGAAAAATATCTGTTGATTTTTTGATAGATTATCATCCAGCGATAAAAAAAACATATCATTATAAACAACTTGAAGAAAGTGAATATTTAGACGCTCCAAATTCTTTAATTCAAAAAGGGTTTAATAGTAAAAGATCTGGTGATATAATTTATACACTTGAACCAGGCTGGATTAACTTTAGTTGGAAAAAAGGGGGTACTACTCACGGTTCATGCTTTAGCTACGACACTCATGTTCCATTACTTTTTTGGGGTGGAAATATTGAAAAAGGTCACACTGACCGAAGAACAAATGTTAAAGATATTGCACCAACTATTGCTCAAATATTAAAAATTTCACATCCCAACGGATCAACTGGTAATCCCTTATATGAAATAACAGAATGAAAAGTATAATTTGTGAAAATTATAAAATTTTTATTGGAGAAAATATCTTAAGAAACGTTCAACTTGATTCTTACAAAAAGATATGTTTATTAACGGATAAAAACCAAAAAAATAACATTTTAGACTATTTTCTTAAAGAAATTAAAAGTGAATTTGATATAATTGAAATTGAATCCTCTGAAATCAATAAAAATATTTCATCAGCACTAAATATTTGGAATTTTCTATCTCAAAACAATTACAATAAAAATTCACTATTAATCAATTTAGGAGGAGGTGTTATATGTGATGTAGGGGGATTTTGTGCTTCTACTTTCAAAAGAGGGATTGATTTTTTAAATATACCAACAACATTACTGTCAATGGTTGATGCATCTATTGGAGGTAAAAATGGAATCAATTTTCTTGGATTTAAGAATCAAATAGGCACATTTAAAAATCCAATTTCTGTTTACATTGACACAAATTTTTTAAATACATTAGAAACTAATCAATGGTTATCAGGTTATGTTGAAATTGTTAAAAGTGCGCTTATATACGATTCTGATTTTTGGACCTTACTGAGCTCCAAATTTTATAAAGATCATAATATTAATGAGATAATATTTAAATCATTAAACATAAAAAAGGAAATTGTGGAAAAGGATCCATTTGACAAGGGCCAAAGAAAAATCTTAAATTTTGGACATACAATTGGTCATGCCATTGAAAGTTTTTACTTAAACAAAAAAAAGAAAATTACTCATGGAAAAGCAATTGCAATGGGTATAATTATGGAGCTTAAATATTCCAGAGCAAGAAAAAAGAATGAAATAATTAAGTACATTAAATCAATTTATAACGAAATTGAAGAAGTTGATATTAATCATTTAATTAAGTATTTAAAACATGATAAGAAAAATCAAGATAGTCTTATCAACTTTTCTATTTTAAAGGAAATTGGCAAGTGCGATTTCAATAATTATATAAATATTTATGATTTATAAAATATCTCAAAGAAATAAAACAGTAAATTGTGAAGTTGAACTTCCAATGTCCAAAAGTATTTCTAACAGATTAATAATTTTATATAACCTATATAAACATAAATATATAATTGATCAAATAGCTGACTCAAATGATAGCATTAGATTAAATAATTTAATAAAATCGCAAGAAAAAAAATTAGATGTTGAAGACTCCGGCGCTTCTTTAAGGTTTTTAATATCATACTTTTCTATTCAAGTTGGTAGAACAGTAATAATAGATGGTAATGAAAGAATCAGAAAAAGACCTATAATTGAACTTGTTAATGCTCTATTAGATATTGGGGCTGACATTAAGTTTCTGAAAAGATATGGTTATGCTCCAGTTCAAATCATTGGCAAAAAGTTAATAGGAAATGAAATTACAATTGATTTATCAAAGACTTCTCAATATGTTTCCTCTTTAATTATGATTGCGCCAAAATTGGAAAATGGACTTTCAATTTCTTTAAGAAATAATCATTATTCGAAATCTTACATTTTGATGACACTAAAGTTAATGACCAAATTTGGGTTAAAGTACAAATGGGATAGTGATAAAATAACAATCAAAAAACAAAAAATTGTTCCTTATGACATTGTAGTTGAAAAAGATTGGTCAGCTTCTTCTTTTTGGATGCTTATTTGCTCACTAGCGATAGATTCAGAAATTCTTCTTAAAAAATTAACTTACTCTGAACTCCAAGGAGATAGTATAGTTTTTAGAATTGCTGAACATTTTGGTGTTAAAATGATTAAAAAAGGAAAAGATATACTAATGAAAAAAATTAAGAATTTTAATGAATTGAATAGCTTAGACATCAAAGATTTTCCCGATATTTTTTTACCAATATCAATTCTTATTCAAGAACACAATCTAAAGACAAAAGTTTATGGAATAGAAACTCAAAAATTTAAAGAAAGTGATCGGGTTTTAAGTTTTCAGATAGGATATAAAAACATGAAACAAAAAAAAATTATTTCTACCTTTTATGACCACAGGGTTGCAATGAGCTTTGCTGCACTAGCAATTAATAATGACTATGTTCTAATCGAAAATCCAGATGTTGTCAAAAAATCTTATGTAAATTTTTGGAAAGATTTGAAAAAAGCCAATTTTAAAATAATGAAATTAACTCATCAAGATTTTTTATCTCAAAACTAATTTTTTCATTATGAATGTTCATATTTGGATTAAAATAAACTGCTCTGATTCCAAAATTTTCTGCTCCCAAGATATCTACTTTTAAATCATCACCTATCATAATAGAGTTTTCTTTATTTGCTTTTGCAGATGTTAACGCAAAACTAAAAATTTTGGGATCAGGTTTCTTTACTCCAATTTTTTCTGATGTAATAATCTGATCGAAATAATCTGATAAGCCTGAGGATTTTAATTTTATAATTTGTACTTCTTCAAATCCATTTGTTATGATATGTAAATTGTATTTATTTTTTAAATAATCTAAAATTTTAATTGTATTGGGAAAAAGATTTTTTTTCTTTGGACACTCTTTAACATAATAATCAGAAATTTCTATTGACAAATTTTCATTATAATAATTAAATAGTTCTAATGTCTGCTTAAATCTACTATATCTCAAAAACTCTTTTTTAATTTTTCCAATTCGATATTGATTCCATAAAGTTTCATTGATTTTTTTATATTCGTTTATGAATATTTCTTTTTGAGCACCAATTTTTTCCTTGAGGTTAAATTCAAAAAAGATTTCATCTAAAACTAATTTAGAGTTTTTTTCAAAATCCCATAAAGTTCTGTCAAGATCAAAAAAAATATTTTTAATCACCTAAAGTGCTATTTTTTTGTGACTACGTCGTTAAAGTGTTTGTTTAGTTTAGATTTAAGGTTTGAGGCCTTATTTTTATGTATGATGTTATTTTTAGTTAGCTTATCAATCATTGAAACAACTTTTGGAAAGAGTTTTTTTACAGATTTTTTATCAGTATCATTTTGAAGCTTCTTGATAGCATTTCTTGCAGTTTTATGCTGATACTTGTTGCTAGCTTTTCTTTTTTCGTTTTGACGAATTCTCTTTAATGCTGATTTATGATTAGCCATAATTTTTTATTTTGTAGCCCGACGGGGAATCGAACCCCGGTTACCAGGATGAAAACCTGGCGTCCTAACCACTAGACGACCGGGCCGAATCTTTTATCAAACAGATTGCAAAACTATGATTTTTTAATTACAAGACAATAAAAAAACAAATTTATTCATCCGATAATCTGTAACCTAGTTTTTTTGCAGTTTTTAATTTTTGATTATTGCTCATTTGCATGATATGATGAACATTAATTATTTTATAATCATTAAAGTCTGGAACAATTAAATCATCATTCAAACAATAAAGTATGCATGTAGAAAGAATTTTTTCAATCAAATCTGATGTAACATTTTGGTTAGGAAAATCTCTGAACAAAAACCCAATTGGTTTTTCGCCCTCAACAAAAAAATTATTGTCCTTATTAATAAAAATTCTGCCAATCAAATAAACCTCATCATTTAATCTTTTATATTTATATGAATCAGACAGAAAATTATATATATTAACTATTCCACAAAAAGATCTCTCTACATCATTTTTTAAATAATCAGAATTTTTAAAAGCATGGTTTTTAGGCAAATCAAATACATTTGAATGCATATTGAACAAAAGAATCTCTCCTGACAATTGCAACATAGCTTCAAACTTTCCACTACTTAAATATTTAATTTCGATTTCTTTATTAGAACTTGTTACTCTATCAATTAAGTATTTCTCTGTTTGAATTAATTTTTCTTTAAGATTTTCAAAGAAAGTTTTTGTGTTTGAATAAACAAGCTGCTTATTTTTTGATTTTGTTTTTAAAATATTGATTATCTCGCTCTTCATTTAATATGATTTTGCAAATATGACTTTATCTTTAGATTGCTTGCCAGTGATTATACATTTACCCATAACTTTTGATTTTTCTAATGGAATGCATCTTATTGTTGCTTTAGTTTTTTCTTTAATCTTATTTTCAGTTTCTGTTGTACCGTCCCAGTAAGCTTTAACAAAAAAGCCAGAACTTATCTTTGAACTGAAATCATCGAAGTCTACACACTCAACGGTATTATCTTTCATTCTTTTAAGATTAATGTTATATAGATTATCTTGAATTTCATCTAATAATCTTGTGATCTCGTTAGAAATGCTGTCAAACTTGTATATTTTTTTTTCTAGTGTATCTCGTCTTGCTAATTCAATTGTATCATTATCTATATCCCTTTTGCCAATTGACAATCTAATTGGCACACCTTTTAGCTCATACTCTGCAAATTTCCAACCCGGTTTATGAGTATCTCTATTGTCATATTTATATGATATCGCTTTTGATTTTAGCTCTTGGATTAAATCATTGACTTTCTCATCAATTAAAACCAGTTCTTCTTTTCCTTTATAAATTGGAATGATTACAACTTGAAATGGAGCCAACTTAGGAGGTAAAACCAAACCTTTATCATCCGAGTGCGACATTATTAATGCACCCATGAGCCTTGTTGATACTCCCCAAGAGGATGCCCAGACATAATCTAACTCTCCTTTTTTGTTAGCAAATTTAACATCAAACGCTTTTGAAAAATTCTGTCCCAGAAAGTGTGATGTACCTGCTTGTAAAGCTTTACCATCTTGCATCATAGCTTCGATGCAATATGTTTCAATTGCACCAGCGAATCTCTCATTTTCTGTTTTAGTTCCAATGATAACAGGCATTGACATGAATTCCTTTGCAAATTTAGCATACACATTAATCATTAACTTAGACTCTTCTATTGCTTCATCTTTGGTTTCATGAGCGGTATGTCCTTCTTGCCATAGAAATTCTGCAGTTCTGAGAAATAACCTTGTTCTCATTTCCCATCTTACAACATTAGCCCATTGATTTAATAAAATAGGTAAGTCTCTGTATGATTGAATCCATTTTCTGTAAGTATCCCAAATGATTGTTTCTGAAGTTGGTCTAACGATGAGTTCCTCTTCTAACTTAGCATTAGAATCAACTATGATATTCCCATTATCATTTTTGAGTCTATAATGAGTGACAACAGCACATTCTTTGGCAAAACCTTCAACATGTGCTGCCTCTTTATTGAAATATGATTTTGGAATAAACAAAGGGAAATATGCGTTTGAGT
Source organism: Flavobacteriales bacterium TMED84 (assembly GCA_002172655.2). Taxonomy (GTDB): domain Bacteria; phylum Bacteroidota; class Bacteroidia; order Flavobacteriales; family BACL11. The sequence goes on from NHEL02000030.1 coordinate 15,390, forward strand.
GTCCTGTTTCTTTAAACATTACATCAAGTGCTTGCTGCATTTTTTCCCATATTGCAAATCCGTAGGGTTTAATAACCATGCATCCTCGAACTCCAGAGCTTTCAGCGAGCTCAGCGTGCTGTACTATGTCATTATACCACTGAGAATAATCTTTATTTCTTGCTGTAATTTTCTTTGACATATTAACAATTTTTGTTTAGCTATCGCGTTTCTAATGGTGAAGCAAAATTAACAAATTAAACTATCTTTGTAAGTAAGCAATAAATATTTAAGCTATGTCAAAATTTATTACACTAATTTCACTTTCACTTCTTTTTTCATGTAGCTCTACATTATACATGTCTCATTTTGATGACCCCAACTTTCTTAATGCTGATGAATTTAGCTCACATGATGAAATTGTTTCAAATTATAAAAGCGTTGAAAAAGATAAAAATTTCATCAGTGCTGACAGTATTTACAGTGACGACACCTCTCAAGCAACAATAAACAATTATTACTTTGATAATTATTACCATTCTAGTAGAGGGCTTTATAGACCATATCTATATAATAGATATTTCTCCTCCAATCCATTCTACTATGACAGATGGAATACATTTTATGATCCCTATTCTTACAATTTTGGTATGTCCATTGGATATAGCTATTACTCTCCATATTATAATTACTCATACTATAATCCCTTTCATTACGGATATTACGACCCATTTTATAGCTCATATTGGAACTATAATCATAGTTATCATAACCCAAATATTGTTATTTCAAATTCAAGTGGTAAAAGATTTTATTATGGCAAAAGAAACTCATTAAGCGGAACTTACAATAATTCTAGCGTAACAAAAACAAGTAAATTCAATTCTGTTAATTTAAAGAACAAAAATTTTGACACAAGGACTATTAATCCAGCGAAAACAAAAAATTTTGACAAAAGGGAATACAAAACTGAAATAAAAAAATCTACCAATAGAAAAAGTAATTATTACAACAAAAAAACTAGTAACAATAAAAACTCATTTAGAACGAAGACCAATAACAGCTTTAATCGTTCAAATACCAAAAGTTATAATAGAAATACAATAAAAAGAAAGCCTTAAATATGTTTAAAAAATTAATTTTTACAATACTTTTAATATTATCAGTTACATTCTCATATTCACAATATGTAAATGATGCTCTCAAATTTTCAAGTCAAAACACTTTTGGAACATCAAAGTTCAATTCAATGAGTGGGGCCTTTGGATCTTTAGGTGGTGATTTTTCTAATCTAAGTCATAATCCAGCTGGTTTGGGAATGTACCAGTTTAGTGAGTTTACATATACTAATTCATTTGGAAGAAATATTGTAACATCTGATTTTAGAGATATTAAGGAAAGAGATTGGCAAATAAATTCACAAACAGAAAATATTGGAATAGTTTTATCAAACCCCAAAAGTGATTTGAATGTTAAAAGGATTAATTTTGGTGTTGGCTGGAACCAAACAGCTAGCTTTAATGAGAGGATTTTTATTGCAAGCACCAATAGTGAGAACTCACTTGCTGATGTCTTTTTATCAAGAGCAAACGGACATTTAATAAATGATCTAGACCCTTTTCTTGAATATTTAGCTTTCTGGACTGATGTAATAGATTTAGCTGATAATTCGATTGACACATCAACTAATTATTATTTATATGACAACGGTAATTATATTTCTCATGTAAATAGTATTTCTGAAAAATTTCAGTATCTCCAAAAAGAATCCTCTGGCTATACAGGCGAAGTTCCTATCTCACTTGCAACTTCAATTGATGACAAATTATACTTGGGTGTTAGCATGGGAATACCCATAATAGAATACAGCGAGAGATCATTATATAGTGAAAGTTATTTTTCAGATACAATTTCTGATTTAACTGGATTTGATTTAAGTAGATCATTGATAGTTTCTGGAAGTGGTATAAATATCAAAGCCGGAGCAATTTACAGACTCAACAATAATTTTAGAGTTGGAGTTTCTGCACATTCACCATCATATATCTCGATGCAAGAAGAGTTTAATTCATCAATGAGAACAAGCTTTAGTAATGGTGAGAGTAGTTCGGAGTCCTCTCCCTATGGTTTCTTTGAGTATGACTTAATAACACCCTGGAAAATTATATTAGGTGCATCCTCTACTTTTAACAACTTACTTTTAAGCATTGATTATGAAACAATTGACTATAGCTTCATAAGTCTTCAATCAGACATTGAAAGATTTCGTGAAGAGAATGATTTTATCTCAACAAATTATGTGAGAACTAATAATATCAAAATTGGTGGTGAATATAGATCAAACAACTTGTCCCTTCGATTTGGTTATTCAGAACATGGAAGTCCCATCAAGGACAACGAAGATTTTAGTTTGGTTACTAATTCAATAGGAATTGGATATAGTATTGGTAATTATTTCGTAGATGCAAGCTACACTAATTCCAAAGGGAAGCAAAACTACAACTTATATGCAGTTAACGGAGTTTCTGAAACTGCAGAGCTTGAAAAAGATAGACACAGGATTGTGCTGGGTATTGGACTGAAATTCTAATTAACTTTTCTGAAGCTCCTCTTCATCTACTAATATTCTTCCACAATGCTCGCAGATAATAATTTTTTTGTGAAGTTTGATATCTAGTTGTCTTTGAGGTGGTATTTTGTTGAAGCAGCCACCGCAAGCATCTCTTTTGACTGACACCACTGCTAAACCATTTTTTACATTATCTCTAATCTTTTCATATGCTAATAGCAATCTGTCATCAATGACCTTTTTTGCTTTTTGTGATTTTTTCAATAGCGCCTCCTCTTCTTTTTCAGTTTCTTTAACTATCTCATCTAATTCTCCTGATTTTTTATCCAGCTCATCTTTTCTTAAATCTAGTTCATCATTTAGACTGTTAAGTTTTTCTGTGTGATGAAGTAAATTTGCTTCCGAGTTTTTGATTTTCTTCTCTGATAGTTCAATCTCTAAAGTTTGGAATTCAATCTCCTTAGTGAGTGACACAAATTCTCTGTTATTCTTGATATTCTCAAGTTGTTTTTTATACTTTTTAATTAGCTCATTTGATTCTGTTATTTGATTAGTATTTTTTGTTTTTACTTCATTTTCTGAATCAATTTCTTGAACTACTTTTTCCTTTCTTTTAGAATAGGCTTCTATGGAGTCTTGCAAATCCTCAATTTCTAATGGAAGCTCGCCTCTAACAGTTCGTATTCTGTCAACTTCTGAATCTATTAACTGAAGCTGGTATAATGCTTTTAGCTTTTCCTCAACTGATTTTAAACTCGCTGTTTTTGTTTCTTGCTTTTTTGCCATTAATTTAAATATTTTATTGGGTTTGTTTTAACATTAGATAAGTGGACGGCAAATGTACTAAAATTTTGAGAAATTTTTTCTTTTATTAAATCCATAGTAAACTGTTCACTTTCAAAGTGTCCAATATCTACAATACATATCTGATCTTGATAATCAAAGAAATCATGATATTTTAAGTCGCTAGTAATAAATACATCACATTTATTTTTAATAGCACTTTCAATTAGAAAACTACCACTTCCTCCACAAAAAGCAATCTTATGAACTTTTTCATTTAATTCCTTGGTGTGCCTTATGCCATCTGCTTTAAAAACACTTTTAAGAAGTTGAATAAAATCAACTGTTCGGATTGATTTGGCTAGAAAACCATATCCTCCAGAACCAGCGGATAGATTTTTATTATTTAATTTAATAATTTGATGAGCAATTTTTTCATATGGGTGAGATTTGATCATCGCTTGAAGCACATTACTCATTTGAGTTTCATAAAATATAAACTCTAACTTTTGCTCGTTTACAACCTCAAGCTTATTTTTTTTACCAATCGCAGGTTTTGACCCAGAAAGCGGTTTATAAGTACCTTTACCATTAACATTAAAACTACAAGAATCATAATTACCCATTTTTCCAGCTCCTGATTCAAAAATCTCATTTCTCAGCTCATCACAATGCTCATCAGGACAGTAAACTTCTAATTTAAAAATATTTGATATTGGTTTTAAAATCTTGTAATCATTAATCTTTAGCTTTTCTGCTATTTTGTAATTAACACCATAAAAAGTATTATCAAGATTGGTGTGAATACAATAAATTGAAATATTATTTTTGATTGCTTCTACTATACAATTTTCAGAATTATTCGAGCCTGTTATTGATCTTAAATTTTTAAATATTATCGGATGATGTGTTATTAAAAGATTACAATTTTTGCTTATTGCTTCTTTAATTACTTCAAGATTACAATCTAAAGAAACTAAAATATTAGTTAATTTATTGTTTCTATTTCCAATATTAAGACCGCTATTGTCATACTCCTCTTGAAGAGCAATTGGTGCAAAATCCTCCAAATAATCAATTACATCTTTAATCTTCATTTTTCAAAAATAATATAAATATCTTATTGTATATCTTTGCTTGACTAATGTTACTATTAAGATTTTTTTCATTGATTTACGGACTTTTTTCCGAGTTCAAAAACATTCTATTCAACTACAATATTTTAAAGTCTAAAAACTTTAACAAAACTTTAATTTGTGTCGGTAACTTGTCTACTGGTGGCACAGGAAAAACTTCGTTTGTAGATCACCTAATTAATATGCTTTCAAAAGACCATAAAATAGGAATTATCTCCAGAGGTTATAAGAGAAAAAGCAAAGGATTTCATTTTGTTGATGATATTGATACTAACAAATACGGTGATGAGGTTTGTATGCTTAAAAGCAAGTATCCATTTTTAATAATTGCAGTTGATATTAACAGACAGAGAGGAATCAACAAATTGATTGATAAGAATGTTGAACTAATAATTATGGATGACGGATTTCAAAATAGATGGGTTAAAGCTGACATACAATTTATTTTGACAACATTTAAAAATCCATTTTTTAATGATTATTTGCTACCTTTTGGTAGATTAAGAGAAAAAAAGAAAAACTTTAAAAGATCTGACTACATCATAATTACAAAATGTGATTTATCATTGGATAATAAAAAAAGGAAGTACTTTTCAAATCATTTGGGCAATAAACCTACTTATTTCTGTCAAACAAAATATTTAGATTTAACACATATTAGAACCAAAAAAAAATTTAATATCTGCTCCAAAACTGAAATTCTTTTAGTAACAGCTATCGCTGACAACACTGAATTATTTAACGATTTAGCAAAGATTAGTAGAAAAGTTCACACTTACTCTAAAACTGACCATTATAGCTTTACAAAAACTGAAGTCGATGAAATCATAAAAATATTTAATAAAATAGATACAACTGATAAAATTATAGTAACTACTGAAAAAGATAGAGTAAAATTGATGAATTTTATTAGATTTATTGGTGAGTATCCTTTTTATGTACAAAAGATAGCTCTTGATTTTCACGAAAATGATAATTTTGAAAAAAATATTCTAGAACATGTTAGAGAAACTTCAAAGAATAAAGAACTATCTTGAAAATTTAATAGAAATAAAGCCTAAATATGGTATTGTTTTAGGCACTGGTCTCAACAATTTAGTTGATAGTCTTGAAATAATAAAATCTATAAGCTATGAGAATATTCCTGAGTTCCCTAAATCTACTGTTGAAGGACATGAAGGGAACCTACTCTTTGCCAAAATCAACAACATAGATGTAATGATTATGCAAGGTAGATTCCATTTCTATGAAGGCTATTCTATGGATGAGGTTACTCTTCCAATAAGATTAATGAAAATACTTAATATTCAAAAAGTTATTTTAAGTAACGCAGCTGGTGGAATGAACTCTAACTTTGAAATTGGAGATGTAATGATAATAAATGACCATATTAACTTAGCCCCCTCACCTCTTATTGGTAAAAATATTTCTGAACTAGGAACAAGATTTCCTGACATGAGTGAGCCTTACAGTAAAGAAATGATTGAGTCTGCTGAAAGAATATTTAATAAAAGTAAAATTTATTTTCACAAAGGAACCTATGTTTGTGTTACCGGACCTAATCTTGAAACACCTGCTGAATATAAATTCTTAAAAATAATTGGTGGTGATGCTGTTGGAATGTCTACTGTTCCTGAAGTAATTGTAGCAAGACATATGAATATGCAATGTTTCGCGGTTTCAGTAATTACTGATCTGGGTGTTGAAGGAAAGATTGAAAAAGTTACTCATGAGGAGATACAACAAGCTGCTAAAAAAGCTCAACCTAATCTCATAACATTAATTAAAAAGATTATAAATTGAAAAACATAATAACAATTTTAATTCTTCTTTTCTCTTTTTTTTGTAATTCTCAAGAAGCTAATTTAATATATAATTGGAATGACACTTCCTTGGTTGGTTCATGGGCATATGACAATACTTTCAATGAAATTTGGGGCTTTGAAATAAGTAATCATGAATTTGCAGTAATCGGTTCAACTGCTGGCACCCACATTTTTGATGTTTCTAATGTTCAAAATATTTATGAAACAGCATTTATTGCTGGAGCGTACACTGGTGGAGGTGTTATTCACAGAGACTATCATGATTTTGATGGCTATTTATATGCAGTGTGCGATGAAGGGAGCTCTAGCACTTTACAAATCATTGATATTAGTAATTTGCCCTACTCATTTAATGTTGTATATGATGATAATGCTTTATTCAACAAAGCACATAATATTTTTATTGATACAAGTACAGCCAAATTATATGCTTGTGCCTCAAACAATGCAATGGATGTTTATTCACTTGCAAATCCAGTCTTACCTGTATTAATAAACGAGCTTAATGATCCTACAATAGGGCATGTACATGATGCGTATGTTAGAAATGATACTGCATATTTAAATTGTGGAAACGATGGTTTCAGAGTCTTTGATTATTCAAATGTTAATTCAATTTCAAATCAGCCTAATTTACTAGTATCTTTAACTTCATACCCTGACGCTGGATATAATCACTCAGGTTGGTTAAATAATTCTGGGGATATCTATGCAATGCAAGATGAAAATCATGGCTACGATATTAAAATTCTTGATTTGTCTGATTTTACTAATATCTCTGTAATTTCAGTATTTAACTCTGGCGTTGATGCAAATTCAATGGCTCATAATGCTATTATTAAAGACAACTTACTTTATGTTGCATATTATCATGATGGTCTAAGAGTTTACGATATTTCAAATCCAAATACTCCAATTGAAGTTTGTTATTACGATACCTACGGTCCAAATAACCATATTTCTTACAGGGGCGCATGGGGTGTTTATCCATATTTAAGCTCAGGGAACATCCTCGTTTCTGATATGCAGACTGGATTGTATATATTTAAATGCGATGCGACTTCTAATTTAGAAACTAAAAAAATTAATGAAATAATCTTTCCAAATCCCGTTAAAAATTACTTTTCACTACCGGATGAAAGCGATGGAATATTAACCATTTACGATTTAAATGGAAAAATATTATTTCAAGCTGATATTATTAAAGAGCAAATTTTTAATATTTCATTAAATGATGGTCTTTATATTTACAAGATTAATAATCAAAAATTAACTACAAAAACTGGTAAATTTATTGTTAAGAATGATTAAGAATAACTATATATCAGTAATTGGTCTTGAGATTCATATACAATTAAGTTCAAAGAGTAAAGCCTACTCAGCTGACGAAAATATTTATGGAGCTAATCCCAATACAAAAATCTCACCTATTTCACTTGCATATCCAGGTACTTTACCTTCTGTTAATACTAAGCTAATAGAATATGCCCTAAAGCTTGGAATTTCTTTAGAATGTGACATAAATAAAAAAAATATTTTCTCAAGGAAGAACTATTTTTATGCTGATCTTCCAAAGGGCTATCAAATAACTCAGGACAAAAATCCAATTTGCAAAGGTGGTCATTTGTTAATTGATTTGGAGGATGGTTCAAAGAAAAAAATAAATCTGACGCGAATTCATATGGAAGAGGATGCTGGAAAGAGTATGCATGACATTGATCCATATAATTCATTAATTGACCTCAATAGAGCTGGAGTACCTCTTCTTGAAATAGTATCTGAACCAGAAATTCGTTCTAGCTCTGAAGCACAAAGCTTTGTTAATGAGATCAGAAAAATTGTAAAGTACTTGAACATCTGTAACGGCAATATGGAAGAAGGGAGTTTAAGATGCGATGCCAACGTATCAGTGATGAAAGAAAATGACAAAGATTTTGGCACAAAAGTAGAGATTAAAAATATGAACTCTACAAGAAATATAAAAAAAGCTATAGACTTTGAAATAGATAGACAAATAAAACTTATTGAACAAGGTAAATCTGTTCTGCAAGAGACAAGAAACTTCAATGCACTAACTAATGCAACTAGTTCAATGAGAACAAAGGAAAAAGCGGATGACTATAGATACTTTACAGAACCTGACTTACAGCCTGTAATTTTAGATGAAAAATATATTCAATCTATAGCTGATGATTTACCATTATTACCAAATGAACTAGAGAAAAAGTTTAAAAAAGAATATGATTTAAGTAATTATGATATAAAGCTATTAATAGAAGATAAAGAAATTTCTGATTATTTTCAAAAAATTTGTAAGATCATAAAAAACTATAAGTTAGTGGCTAATTTTGTTAATGGACCAATAAAATCATTTCTAAATACGAATTCAGTACCAATTGATAAATTGCCTATTGACAGAAAAAAAATTATTACATTATTATCTTTTGTCGATAAGAAAAAAATCTCAATATCATCTGCTCAACAAATAATTTTCCCTAATCTTTTAAACTCAGATCTAGAAGTTATTGAAATCATAGAAAAAAATAATCTTTTTTTTGAAAATGACTCCATTGACCTTCAAGAGATAATTTTTAAAGTTTTAGAAAAGTATCCGCAAAAAGTAATTGAATATAACGAAGGGAAAATTGGACTTATTGGTCTATTTATGGGTGAAATTATGAAAATAACAAAAGGTAAAATTGATCCAAAAAAAATTAATACTGAACTAAAAAAGGAACTTGAAAAGCGAAAAAAATAAAATTTACTTTGCATCTGATTTCCATTTAGGAGATAGCAACTCATTTAATGAAAATAATAAGAGAGAACTTAAAATTGTAAAATGGCTTGAAAAAATTAAAAATAATGCTAAAGAATTATATCTCGTAGGAGACACATTCGATTTTTGGTATGAATATAATGACGTAGTACCCAAGGGTAATCATAGATTTTTTTCTAAAATCACTGAGCTAATTAAAAATTCAACTGATGTTTTCTTCATTACAGGTAATCATGATTTATGGATGAACAGATACATAGAAAATGAAATTGGTGCAAAAGTTAGAGATGAAATGCTAATATCAATTAACGATAAAAAAATTTTCATAACTCATGGTGATGAAATACACAACAAAAAATTATCTTACAAGCTCATTAAGTTTTTATTTAAATCTAAATTTGGTCAAGCACTTTTTTCCTCACTCCATCCTACATTTGCTTTTTCAATAGCTAAAACGTGGTCAAGTGTTAGCAGAAAGAAAAATGAGTCAAAATTAATAGACAATCAAAAAATACATGATCCTCTAATAAATTTTTGCAAGAGAAAAAATATAATTTCTAAAAATGATTATTATATATTTGGCCACTTGCATGCTCCAAAAATAAAAATAGAGGATAAATTTACTTACATTAATCTAGGCGATTGGATTAATCACAATACATATGCAGTTTTTGAAAAAGATAAAATAGTGCTTCAAGAATTTATTTCTTAGAACAAATCCGCATTCATTACTTTATTCCATGTACAGATGAAATCACATATAAACTTTTCATTGTTGTCATCTTGAGCATAATGCTCAGCATATGATCTAAGTATAGAGTTAGAACCAAAAATGAGATCAAATCTACTTGCAGTCCATTTAATTTGTTTACCATGCCTACTTATCAGGTTAAATTTGTTTGCTTCTACTTTTTCCCATTTATAATCCATACTAAGAATATTTACGAAGAAATCGTTTGATAATTTTCCAGGACTATTTGTTAAAACTCCAACACTCGATTTGCCGTGATTAGCTTCTAATACTCTCATCCCACCAATTAAAACTGTCATTTCAGGAGCAGTTAGTCCCAAGAGATGAGCTTTATCTAGTAAATATTCTTCGCAATTTTCTTTTACCTCATTGTTAACCCAATTTCTAAAACCATCTGCAATTGGCTCAAGTGAAGCAAATGAGTTTTCATCAGTCATTTGCGAGCTGGCATCTCCTCTACCTGATTTGAAAGGGACATTCACTTTATGACCACTTACTTCTATGGCTTCTTCAATAGCTGTGTTACCTGCTAAAACAATTATATCAGCGATACTCACATCAAATTTTTCTGATATTTTTTGATATTGAGGTAAAATTAAAGCTAACTCATCTGGCTCATTTGATTGCCAATTGATTTGAGGAAGAAGTCTTATTCTTGCCCCATTAGCACCTCCTCTTAAATCTGAATTTCTAAAAGAGGATGCACTGCACCATGCAACCGAAACTCTTTGCGAAATACTTAAATTAAGGGATTTAATTTCTTGCTTAACTTTTTCTATATCATAATTTTTATTTCCCTTAGGAACAGGATCTTGCCAAATTAAATCTTCCTTAGGTATCTCAGGACCTATATACCGAGTTTTTGGCCCCATATCTCTGTGTGTAAGCTTAAACCATGCTCTTGCAAATGTTCGAGAAAAATAATCTTGATCATTCATAAATTTCAGCGATATATCTCTGTAAATTGGATCCATTTTCATAGCCATGTCAGCATCAGTCATTATTGGATTATTTCTTTTATTAGGATTATTCGCATCAACTGGTTTTTTATTTTCAGCAATTTCTTTAGGTTCCCATTGCCATGCTCCAGCAGGACTTTTTCTTAATTCCCAGTCATGATTGAAAAGCATGTCAAAATAACCATTATCCCACTGAGTTGGATTAGTAGTCCATGCTCCTTCAATTCCACTTGTTACAGCATCTTTTCCATTACCTGAGCCTCTTGGATTATGCCACCCAAACCCTTGCTCATTAATGTTTCCACCCTCAGGCCCTGGACCAAGTAAATCTGCATCACCATTTCCATGAGCTTTTCCAACTGTATGGCCTCCAGCTGTAAGAGCAACAGTTTCTTCATCGTTCATAGCCATTCTTGCAAAAGTTTCTCTGACATGAAGCGCTGTCTTTAGTGGATCAGGCTTACCATTGACCCCTTCTGGATTAACATAAATAAGACCCATGTGAGCTGCTGCTAAAGGTTTTTGCATAGTTGATGGTTCATTTAAATCATCATATCTCTGTTCACTATTAGCTAAGAACTCGTTCTCAGGACCCCAGTTAATATCAATCTCTGGGTGCCAAATATCTGGCCTTCCGTATGAAAAACCGTACATTTTTAACCCCATACTCTCATAAGCAACATTACCTGCAAGTATAAACAAGTCAGCCCAACTTATTTTATTTCCATATTGTTTTTTGATAGGCCACAAAAGTCTTCTAGCCTTATCTAAATTAGTGTTGTCCGGCCACGAGTTTAACGGTGCAAAACGTAAGTTTCCAGTTCCTGCACCACCTCTACCATCAGAAATACGATATGTACCTGCTGCATGCCAAGCCATTCGAATCATCAAACCTCCATAATGATTCCAATCCGCAGGCCACCATTCGACTGAGCTAGTCATCATTTCATGCATATCATTTTTTAGTTCCTCAAAATCTAATTTTTTAACTTCCTCTCTATAATCAAAACTACTAGAGTTAGGATTTGATTTATAGTCATGTTGATGTAAAATATCTAGATTTAATGATTTTGGCCACCATTTATCTATTGATGAATCCTTAGTTGTGCTACCACCATGAAAGATGGGGCACTTTCCATTGCCTTGATTGTTCATATTTAAACTTAGTTTAAAATTATTTTTTTCGTAAACGATTTATTTAATGAGCTTGTAGCTCTGATAAAGTATATCCCGTCTTTTTTAATACGAGCTCTTAAATTACTGATTTCAAAATAATCACTTTGTATAACTCCAGCATATATATTATAAACCTTCTCACCTAGAATATTTATAATATCAATACTTGTCTCTTGTCCACCAAAGTTTTCAAGTAAAATAGAGCTAGACTCATCCAAAGGATTTGGAAAAACAGACACTTTTTGAGAAATTGAAGTATTGTTTTCATTTAACAAAGAAGATGCCTCTCCAATTTTTATATCATCAATATATATGTTGTTATGAGTAGTAGTACCACCATCATATGAAATCTTAAACTTTACATTATTGTTTTTTAGAGCATTCTTAGTAAGAACAGTATCCAACCAATCATTTGGATTTGGAACAAAATTGGTTGCTATATAACCAGCTCTAGATGTTGTAACAGGATCTAAGGTAGCTAAAGACAACCAGTTTTCACCACAATTTGTTGAGTAATGTACTCTTAACTCATTAGTTGGAAACGTATTCAAAGCAGCGCCAGACCAACTAAATTTAATTGCAGGAGTTGTGTATGAGGAAAGATTAAAAGATTTAGATATAATTTCTGAGTAACCACCAATAATTCCTTTCTCTGAAAGTTCAAAGTTGTTAATTTTCATACTTCCATTTCCTGAATACCATTCCCATCTAGCTTGTTGTGATAAATCAGAAATAGACCAAACACTATTATCATAATTATTTTCAGTTACAGTCCAGTCTGGATCAAGACCAGCGAAGAATTCATAAGTTTCTGGAGAAGTATTTTGAGATGATGCAGGGTTTACTGTTACAAAAGCAGGTTTTACTATTTCAGCAACACATGTATTAGTATAATCGTATTCGTAGATTGTTTCTTGAACCTTACCTCTGTAGAATGTAGTATCTACTAGTCCCCAATATTTACCTAAACTATCTATGTAGTGTGAGGAAATATTAGAAGCAGACATATTATTTAGTTCATCTTGAGTTCCTTGTACTATTTTATCAGTTGTAATTGATTGAATTAAGCTTGGATCAGTTGCCGGAATCAAAGAAGGATCACTTGCTCTCACTTTTATTACTTCATCATAAGTTATTTTAAATTTGACATCATAAGTGCCTTCATTAGCATACGTATGAAGTTCATAGTGACCTAATTGTCCGTTATAGCTACCACTTGTAATTGTTCCATCTCCAAAGTCCCACTCAACAGAAGAAATATTATTGCCAAATATTCTTGAATTTGACCTAAACCAAGTTTCTTCTCCAATACAAACTTGATACGCATCATTATTTTCAAAAATATTTAGTTGCTTGGTACATGTTGGCGGTAGAAAACCATCACTGGTACCAGTTTCATCAATATTTACTTCAGACCACATGTATTGCCTAAATCCCGGTACTATTCCGTCACCTTCCAAAGTTTCATTGATAACTTCAACTTGGCCTTTACTAAACATGGTAGTAAATTGATCAGGAGTGTAATCCATATAATTCATAAACATTTCACCTGCCCAGTTCATTGAATCAGCTATACATCCTTGATTTTGTAATCCGACATGATATGGAAAGTTGTTAAAACTAACCCCATAGTTAGCTTCTCTTGATGGTGGTGTATCAAAAATATTGTCATCACCGCATGTTCCTGCACCACAATCCCAAGGGTGACATAAGCCTAACCAATGACCAGCTTCATGAGTTAGTGTACTAGATGATGGATCATTAAATTCACTGTAAACTAACACAACACCATCCGTTGCCATTGATCCTGAAAAGGGAAATTGAGCAAATCCAAGAAGAGTGTTTCCATTAGATTCTGGTAAAAACTTTTTTATGACCCAAATATTGAAATACTGATATGAATTCCAGTAACTTAATGCTTTTACTGCGTTTCTTGGTGAAGGTTCATTACTTAAGGGTGACTTAACTCTAACAATACCGTTTGTCAGTTGACCTTCAGGATCAGTACGAGCTAATCTAAATTCTACATTAGGAACACCTCTAAGTGCCGCAAACACATCGGGAGTTCTTGACTCAAACAGATTACTTTGTCCGTTGATATTTCTATTAAGTGCGTCTATAGCGTCCTGAACAACCTCATCAGAAACATTTTCTGGGCCGTCATCATGTATTATGTGAACAACTACAGGAATTATCTTCTTATTATCAGATGTTGATCTTAAGCTATTTATATCTAAATTGTTTTGAATTCTTTCAAACTCTTGTTTTAAGTTTTGATTCTTTTGTGAAATAGATTTGTAAAATTCAGGGTATTGATGTATATCATCTTGAATGTACCCTTTGTAACTTCCACAAACTTTATTTTGTGCAAATGATTGGAAAGGAACCGTCAAAAAAATTGATAAAATAATAGTTGTTAGAAATTTTGTCATGTTCTTGCTCTAATGTTTGATAACAAATATAATGATTCTGATTAAATTTTAAAAAAATTTATGAACTAATGAATATGCCTTGCCGCATGATATGAGGACCTTACAAGAGGGCCACTTTCAACATGCCTAAAGCCTAACTCCAAACCAATTTCCTTTAATCTTGAAAATTTTTCAGGTTTAACAAACTCACTAACTGGCAAATGTCTAAACGTGGGTTGTAAATATTGACCTAAAGTAAGAATTGATACACCTACTTTCCTTAAATCTTTCATGGTTTCAATAATTTCATCTTCGGTTTCTCCTAGACCTAGCATGACACCAGATTTTGTCTTCATCCCCGCCTCATGCAATACTTTTAAAGTATGTAAACTTCTATCATATTTGGCTTGAATTCTAACTTTCTTAGTTAGACTCCTAACTGTTTCTAGGTTGTGTGATACAACCTCTGGCGCAACATCGGCAATCATTTTTATGTGTCTATCAACTCCTTTAAAATCTGGAATAAGTGTTTCCATTGTTGTGTTAGGTGATATTTTTCTAATTTGATTGATTGTCTCTACCCAAAAACTCGCCCCACCATCATCTAGCTCATCTCTGTCAACAGAAGTTATTACAGCATGTTTAACTCCCATCAGCTTAATAGAATTCGCAACTTTTAGAGGCTCGCTCCAATCTACAGGTAGTGGCTTGCCAGTTTTCACATTGCAAAAACCACATGATCGGGTACAAATATTTCCAAGTATCATGAAAGTAGCAGTTCCTTCACCCCAGCATTCTCCCATATTAGGGCAATTGCCACTTTCACAAATTGTATGCAAATTATTTTCAGAAGTAATGGATCTAACCTTTTTGTAAGCATCACCTGTTGGTAATTTAACTTTTAGCCATGAAGGTTTTCTTTTTCTATTTTTGATAAAGTCTGATTTGTTTTTTTTTAAATCTAAACTTACCCAAGGTTTTTTTGTCTTTTCTACTCTATCTTTTATTTCAACGCTGACACTCATATTTAATTTTTGTTTTTAAAAAGTATTTATTTTCTGCAGTTATGAGTTATCTAACTTATTTATGTTAGTCATGTGTTTTGAATTGTTTTCAGAAACACCATCGCATTTTTCTTTGTAAACACTGCAAGAGGAAGCAAATAAAAGTATTAATCCTAAAAGTAGTCTCATTTTTTTTTTACAAAAATACATATATAAAGTTATGTTTGAAAATAAAAAAAATCAATTTATTTTTATCTTTATTAACATTTTAAACGATTGAACCCAAGCTTAGAAAAATCATGGAAGGTGGAATTGTTACAAGAATTCCAAAAAGATTACTTTAAAATTCTAAAGAAAAAAATTTTACAAGAAAAAGAAAAAACTGCTGTTTTTCCAAAAGGGACAAATATTTTTAAAGCTTTTGAGCTAACTCCGCTGAATGATGTAAAAGTTGTCATATTGGGCCAAGACCCTTATCACAATGAAGGACAAGCAAACGGGTTATGCTTTTCTGTTAATGAAAATATTTCTCAACCACCATCATTAAAAAATATTTTTAAAGAGATAAAAAATGATTTAAAAATTGAATTACCAATATCTGGGAATTTAGAAAGATGGGCAAATCAAGGAGTTTTACTTTTGAATTCTATTTTAACTGTTAGTGAGAACCAAGCTGGTTCGCATAAAAATTTTGGTTGGGAAAATTTTACTGACAAAGTCATACAAATTATTTCTAACAAAAAAGAGAATATTATTTTTCTTTTGTGGGGAAAGTTTGCGCAAAGTAAATTATCGATAATTGATAGTTCGAAGCATCATATTTTAGTTGCAGCACATCCCTCACCTTTTTCAGCTCATAGTGGCTTTTTTGGATGCAAACATTTTTCTAAAACAAATCAAATTTTATATCAACTTGGAAAACAACAGATTAGATGGTGATAAATCTATATTTAATATTTTTATTTTCAAACTTATTCATGAGCGATGATTTAATAATTAATGAATGTGAAAATTATTTTTTTCAGAAAGATAGAAATTTACCATCAAGTTTTATTTGTATTGAAATTAAAAATCAAAAGCTTTATTTAGTAAACGAAAAAAAAATTACAAATATTTATTCAATTTCTAGCTCTGAAAAAGGTGTAGGAAATAAAGCTGGAAGCAACAAAACTCCGATAGGAATACATCGCATAAAATCAAAAATTGGTGATGATGTTCCAATTAATTCAAGATTTGTCGGGAGAAAGTTAACAGGAGAAATTGTAGAAGTAATTTCCGATACAAGCAAAGGTGATCTTGACATAATATCAACTAGGATTATGTGGTTGAGTGGTGAAGAATATGGAATAAACAAAGGAAATGGAATAGATTCTTACGAACGTTATATTTACATACATGGAACCAACGAGGAAGGAAGAATAGGGATACCCTCTTCTCATGGATGTGTTAGAATGAAAAATAAAGACGTAATAGATTTGTACAGAAAAGTAGAAGTTGGTACATTGGTACTGATTAAATAATCAAATTAAAGTTATGGAAATTATCATTTTATCTCTATTAATAATTCTAATAATAATATCAGCACTAATCTTAAAATCAAAAAATAATGCTGAATCTTTAGATGAGAATCGTGAATTGCAAAAAAACATTATTCAGAAAGAAGAAAAAATAAAAAGATTAGAAGAGGATGTAAAAATTGCCGAGGCGAGACTATTATCTTTTGAAGAAGTTAAAGCCGAAAAAATTCAGCTTGACGAAAGATTAAAATTAGCAGAACAAGAAAAAAGTTCTTTGAAAAGCGAGGTTGTCAAGCTAAAATTCAATGAAGAAAACAGAAATGAAACACAAAGAAAAGGGATTGAATCAATAAATACAATTCAACAAAATCTACAGTCAGAAATTGCAAGAGTAAATGATGAAAGAGTTCGTGAAGAAAAAGAAAATATCGATAAAATGAAAAAAATTTGGAGCGAACACGAGAAAGACGTACAAAGTTATATTCAATTAATTTGTAACAATCATGTAATTAAATATATAGGTCAAGAAGATTTTCCCTATCCAAGAAATAAGCCTGATAATTGCATTGAAATTATGGACCAGTTGATAATTTTTGATGCGAAAAGTCCGGGAAGTGATGACTTAAGCAATTTTCCAAAATACATTAAAGATCAAACAGAAAATTTAAAAAAATATGCAAAACATGAAAATGTCAAAAAAGATCTTTATTTAGTCATACCATCTAATACACTTTCTGTAATTGATAAATTTACTTATAACATTGGTGATTATAATGTTAGTGTAATAACCAAAGATTCCTTAGAGCCAATAATTCTAAGTTTAAAAAAAATAGAAGAATATGAATTTGCCGATAAACTTAGTCCTGAGGAAAGAGATAACATCTGTAGAGTAATTGGTAAATTTGCACATACAACAAAACGAAGAATCCAAATTGATCAATTTTTTGCAAGTGAATTTTTAGAAACGCTCAGTAAAACTGGTTCTTTACTACCAAGAGACATATTAGAAAGCGTCATTCAGTTTGAGAATGCTGAAAAATTAAACCCTCCAATGGAAAAAAGAAAAAAACAAATACTAACAAAGGAACTAAAAAGTCAATCTGAAAAAATTAAAAAAGAAATTGAATTAAGACAAATACCTGACATCGAGGCAAATATCGAATTTAAAAAAGATGAAAAATAAAGAACTTATATATGGTATAAGACCTATCATTGAAACAATAAGCTCAGAAAAAACAATTGATAAATTATTCATTCAAAGAGGGTTGAAAAGTGATTTGTTTGCTGAGCTATGGAAGTTAGTCAGGACAAAAAGAATAAATTACAAACATGTACCAGCTGAGAAAATTAACCGAATAACTAAAAAAAACCATCAAGGAGTAGTTGCATTTCTATCTCCTATTGATTTTCATAAACTTGAAAATGTTGTGCCAGAAATTTATGAAAGAGGTAAGACACCTCTAATACTAATACTTGACAACATTACTGACGTAAGAAATTTTGGAGCTATTGCAAGAAGTGCTGAATGCCTACAAGTGGATGCTATTTTAGTACCAGAAAAAAACTTTGCTTCGATAAATTCAGACGCGGTCAAGACATCTGCAGGAGCATTATCAAAAATTAAAGTATGTAGGTCTTGGAATCTTCAAGAAAGCATACAGTTTCTAAAGGAATCTGGTTTAAAGATAGTTGCTTGTAGCGAAAAGGGTAATAAAAAGATTAGTGATTTTGATTTTACACACCCTGTTGCAGTTGTAATGGGATCTGAGAATTTAGGCATTAGTAAAAATATTTTAAAAATATGCGATACTTCTTTAAGAATAGATTTGTTTGGAACAATTAACTCATTAAATGTTTCTGTCGCTACAGCAATTATTTTATACGAAATTCAAAGCCAAAGGGATGAATAAAGGTAATTGGTACGAGAATTGGTTTGATTCCAAATATTATCATATTCTCTACAAAAACAGAGATAAGAACGAAGCTAATCACTTCATCAAGAATTTAATTGACAAACTAAATCTTGAAAAAAACAATAAAATTTTAGATGTTGCATGTGGCAAAGGTAGACACTCAATTTTTTTAAACTCTTTAGGCTTTAAAGTAACCGGAATAGACCTCTCTAGTGAAAGTATTAATTTTTGTAAAAAATTCGAAAACGATTGCCTTAGTTTTCACAAGTTTGATATGAGAAATTGTTTTAAAGAGGACTATTTCAACCTATGTCTTAATCTATTCACCTCAATTGGTTACTTTGATGATGAAAAAGATAATTTTAGTGTAATTAAATCAATGACTGATAGTGTAAAAAAAAATTGTCATGTTGTAATTGACTTTTTTAATGTTCAAAATGTAATGAAAAACTTAGTCAGCAACGAAAAAAAACAAATTGATGATGTTATTTTTTTGATAAAAAGGTATGTTAAAAACAATAAAATCATAAAAGAATTAAGAATTTTAGATAATGATTTAGAATTTAGTTATCATGAAAAAGTTAGCTTACTTGATCTTGATTATTTTAAGAATGTATTTGACAAATTAGGAATAGAGCTTGTTGGCTTATTTGGAAACTACAACTTTGATGAATATCAAAAAAAATCCGAGAGATTAATTTTATTTGGTAAAAAATTATAACGAAAATTGAATAATATTCTTTCTAAAAAAGTAATAATTACTGGACCTCCAGGAAGTGGAAAAACTTCAATTATATCACAGCTTAAAAAATTAAAATATAATTGCTTTGATGAGGTAGCGAGAGATTTTGCTAAAGAAACAAATCAAAAAATCAATTCTATTGATAACGATAGCGAAAAGATTATATTAAGAGAAAGAATTAATCAATATAATAGTTGTAAAAAAGGACTGTATTTTTTTGACAGGGGAATTTTTGATTCTTTAGCATATTTAAAATTCAAAAATCTTGATATTGACAATGAGCTTTGGCATAGTTTTTTATTAAAATACAAATACAATAAAAATATTTTTTTTGCACCAGCATGGCAAGATATCTATAAAAATGATAACAAAAGAAATGAAGATTACAAAACAGCAGAACTAATTGGTAAAATTTTACTAAACACATATAAGGAATGCAAATACAATGTGATAATGATACCTAAAACTTCAGTAAAGAAGAGAGCTCAATTTGTTATTAAAAACATATGAAAAAATATCTAACTGAATTTCTTGGAACTTTTGTGCTTGTTTACGCGATACTTACCTTTAGTAATCCTATGTTTATTGGTATTACTCTTGCGATAATAATTTACATTGGTTATCATTTCTCAGGAGCACATTATAATCCTGCAGTTACATTTTGCATTTACCTAATGAAAAAAATAACTCTTCAAGAATCTTTTTTTTACATATGTTCTCAATTTTTTGGTTCTTTGTCAGCTTCATATTTAAAGTTCTTAATTAGTGGTATACTAATTAATAGATTTGATAATATTGATTACAATTTTTTTGAAATTATAGCTTGTGAAATATTATTCACCTTTTTTCTCATTTCAACAATTTTATTATTTGCTGTGAGCAAAAAAACAAGAGGAAATTACATCTATGGATTCTTAATTGCCTTGACAGTATTTATATCAATTCTAGCTGTAGGTAATATTTCAGGAGCTGTATTAAACCCAGCTGTTGCGATTGGTCCTTTATTAATTAGTAATTTTATTGAAGGTCAAGACATTATTGGTAATCTTTTTTATTATTTGTTAGGCCCTGTTCTAGGAAGCTATTTTGCAACAAAAGTTTACTGTTTCTTTTGACTTAGAAATCATATTACTATTTTTGTAAAAAAAGATATGTCTGTACTAACAGGAAAAAAAGCACCCTCATTTAATGCAAAAGCTGTAGTTAATGGTTGCGAAATTGTAGATAATTTTTCTATTGAACGATTTTTAGGCAAAAAATACGTCTTATTAATCTTTTACACAAAAAATTTCTCTTCAATATGTCCAAATGAACTTTATGCATTTGAGAAAAGACTTGATGAATTTAAAAATAGAAATGTTGAAGTTATAGCTTGCTCTGCGGACTCTGAAGAGTCTCACATAGCATTTCTAAATACCTCAAAAGAAAATGGTGGAATCAAAGGTGTAACATTTCCATTAATTTCAGATATGACTAAGACAATCTCATCAAATTATGGAGTTCTGTTTGGAGATTATTCATTAAACGAAGAAGATCAACTTACTTGTGATGGTCCAATGATTCCTTTAAGAGGTACTTTTTTGATTGATAAGAATGGTGTAGTGCAATATCAAACTGTCAACTTCTTTACTCTTCAAAGAAATGTTTCAGAAGTAATTAGAATGATTGATTCACTAATTTATTTTGAAGAAAAAGGAGAAAGTTGTTTAGCCAACTAACTTTTTTAGCATAACAATAGCATAGCAAGAAACACCTTCTTCTCTACCAACGAAACCTAACTTTTCAGTGGTGGTTGCTTTAATTGATATTTGAGATAAATCTATTTGCATACATTTAGCGAGTACTAGCTTCATCTCTTGTATGTGATCTTTTAATTTTGGAGCTTGAAGACACACTGTTGAATCTATATTTGAGATTTTAAATTTATTTTCAAACATCATTGTAGTTACCTTTTTCAATAGAATCTTACTGTCAATACCTTCATATTTTTTTTCATTATCTGGAAAATGAAAACCAATATCTCTTAAATTTAATGCTCCAAGTAATGCATCACATATTGCATGTATTAATACATCGGCGTCTGAGTGGCCAACCGACCCTTTACTATGATTCAATTTTATACCACCAAGTATGAACGGTTTACCTATTTCAAGAGAATGAACATCATATCCTATTCCTACTTTATACATTATATTCCCTCTTGTTGTAATGCCCCAATATCAAAAATCATTGTAAATCTCATGGTATTTGCTAATGGATTAGTACCATTTATTGCTCTACTTGCATTTACTAAATATGAGAAATCTAAAGCAAAAACGTTGTATTTAACTCCTGCACCAAAAGTGAAAAATTTTCTACCTCCTTTTGTGTTATGTTCGTAAAAATATCCTCCTCTGAGAGCGAACTGTTGTGCATACCAGTATTCTGTTCCAAAAGATAAATTAATTTCACGAAGCTCTTCTGAAAATCCATCTGGAGCATCAGAGAATGATTGAAAAATACCGCTTACAACTGAGACATTTGGATCTTTTCCTGCAATAATTTCGTTTTCAGAATTATAAAGTGGTGGAGTTGGAACAAGAAGCTTGTTAATGTCAAATGAATAAGACATACTGTTATAATCATCAAAATTAATATTAATTGAAGAACCAAGTTTTAAATTGATGGGGATAAAATCTCTCTCGCCGATATTTGTATATGAAATTTTGTTCCCAATGTTAGAGATATTAAATCCAAAAGATAAGTCGGAATCCTTTTTTAAGAATCTAATTTTGTTAGTGTAATATCCTGCAACATCAGCTGCAAAAGATTTTCCAGCATTTGTTTGAATATCTCCAGCCATTTGTCCACCTGTAAGATTTGAATATATATATCTTGTTGCTAGAGATAATGAAAATAAGTCTGAAAGCTTTCTTGAATATGAACCTCCTAATGCTAACTCATTGGGATTAAATTGACCTAAGGTGTTTCCTAAAATATCCGTGAATGTAATATCTCCCAGTGAAAAGTATCTCAACTCAAAAGCAACTGCATCATTCTGATTTAATTTTTTGTAGCCACTAATATAAGAAAGATTGATGTCAGGTACTAGAGCTCTTAGCCAAGGAACATATGAAATTGAAAAACCTAAGTCATCATCTATAAAGCTATATTTAGCTGGATTTGTACTTAATGAGCTAGCATCTGGAGAGGTAGCAGCTCCAACATCTCCCATTGAACCAGATCTTGAATCTGGAGTTATCATTAGAAAAGGTACTGCTGTTGTTATTGTGTTAAGACCTCCTGTCAGGTCATCAATTTCTAACTGATTTTGAGTGTATGCTAGTTGGTTAGCTAAAATTATCAAAACAAAAATGCTAATAAATCTCATATTTCAAATATATTGCAATTAACGTTATTATTCATTAATTATTATAATTCTATTTGATTTAGTCTTAGTCAAGCCCATTTCGTTCTCAACAAATAACTTAGCAATATATATACCCCCATCAATTACATTGGTTTCATCTCGTAAATTCCACAATATAGGACCTATTCTACTGCTCTGACCATCAAATGTTCTTTTAATTTTTTTGATTTCATTTCCAAGCATATCATAGATAATTATATTAATTTTTAGAAAAGTTGATGATTGATTATGCTCAAAGTAGAAGTTACAGTTACTTACAGCTGGATTTGGTAAGCATTGAAAATTTTTAATAGAGAGAACATTTCCGTCTCTGATGTGGAAAGTTATACTTTTCTCGCTAGAATTGTTAAAAGAGTCCCATGCCTTGACATTCACTATGTATTCACCATCATCAAGTGAAAAAAATTGATATTCTATTGTTCCAGATCTATAGTTATCTAATGCTGATGCATAAAAATCATTCAATATTACTGGTGGTCCACCATTCAAAGTGGCAGTAATTTGATGTCCAATTCCATTAAGCGTTGTATTAATACCACTCTCATCAAATAAATCAACGATTAGCACAGGATTTTCACTACTGAGTCCTCCATCAACAAAGTTTCTATTGTCGATATATAAATCAATTTGAGGACCTTGACTATCATCATCAAAGTTATTTTCAATGCCACCTATTGTAAGACTTTCATCATAGCCCTTAGCATCAGTAAATGTATTAGTTGTATCAAATGCATACATACTTATCTTGGCATTTCCAAACAAGTATGAGATATCACCTGGAACAATGAATTTAAAATTAAAATCTCC
>NHEL02000019.1:0-13346 GCA_002172655.2 Flavobacteriales bacterium TMED84
CAATATCATTAACAGTAGACTCAATATTGTCCAACTCATTATATCTAGGGTCACTATCAATGATTGAAAAGGTAGATACATTGTAATTAAATTCTTTAGCAGCTAAAGAGACTAAGCTAGCTGAATCAACTCCACCACTTAAGCAAAATGCAAGGGGGACATCAGATCTTAATCTTAATTTCAAACTTTTCTTCAAAAAATATTTTATTCCTTCAACAGCATCTTTTTCGTTAATATTAGTTGGAGAAAAGGAAGGTTTCCAATATTTATATTGACTGATCTTATTATTTGAAATAGACAAATTTGTTGCAAAATCAACCTCTTTAATCCCATTGTAGAAAGTTTCTTCAGTTTTATACAGAGACTTATGACCGTTTACCAGATACCTATACAAATGCTTATTGTTAATTGTGAATTTATTTTCAACTAATTTTTTTAAAAACTTGGTTTCAGATGCAAAATAAAAACCTTCTGAAGACTTATAATAAAACAAAGGTTTTTCTGCAAAACGATCTCTTGATAAAAAAAATTTGTTTTTAATTTTATCATAAATAGCAAAACTCCACATTCCTTCTAACTTTTCTACACACTTCTCTCCAAATTTTTGGTAGGATTTAATGAGTACTTCCGTATCAGAGTCTGTCTTAAAAATAACACCTGATTCTATTAGTTCCTTTTTTATTTCTAAATAATTATAAATTTCTCCATTAAAAATAAGTATGCAATTGTTGTCAATATAGGGTTGATTTGATCGAGGATCTAAATCAATTATTGATAATCTAGAATGTAATAATGAAATATTAAAATTATTATGAGAAAAACTAGTGTGACTTTGAAAATCAGGACCTCTATTTTTCATCAAATTTAATGTTTCAAAAATATTTTTTTTTGATATCTTCTTTTTTCCAATATAACCTGCAATACCACACATTTAGCTAATTTTAAAATACTTTTAATTAAAACTTAAAATACTATTTAAACTTATAAGAATGTTCCAATTTTTCAACATCATCAATTGTATGAATATCAATGCAATTGCAAATTACAAATCCACAATGGGCACTTAAGAAATTATTGTTAATCTTATCAGCTCTTATAATTCTAAATGCTGGATTTTGAACTCCGTTACTATTAGCAGACATAACTTCCCATAAATTATACTTATTCATTAAATCTAATCCTTCATCAATTTCTTTAGCATTGATTTCTGGCGAGTTAGCTTGAGGAATTATCACGATATCGGGTTTGCCGTCAATGAGTAATTGATCTTGTTTAAGAACTTCTCTTATTGCTACTATTTTTGGTGTTTTATCGTCTGAAATATTCGATGTTCTTTTCAATGGTTTGGCACCAAAATTTTCTGAAATTTTTAATATCTCGTCATCATCTGAGCTAACATATATTTCATCAATTTTATTTGACAGCTTACAGGCTTTAATAGTGTAAGAAATTAAAGGTTTACCTCTCAAAAGATAAATATTTTTTTTCTTTAATCTTTTAGATCCTCCCCTAGCAGGGATTATTGCAATTATTCTCAATTAATATAGTTTAAAATGTCTTTAGCAATTACTTCTGCACCATTAATTGGCAACTCGTGATTTTGCATATTTTTTTTTAATGATTTAAACTCATTTTTCAAAAAAATAGGTAAATAAAGATGTAATCCTAAACAAAACTCATTTAAAGAAATAAATGATGCTATACCTTGGTTCTTTAAATTTATTATGTTTTCGTTTATTTCAGGGTTCATTGCTTCACCAATTAATAGCATAGGGGTTCTACATGCAATACATTCAGATATTGTATTAAATCCAGCTCTAGCAATAACTAAATCTACAGATTCTATGTAATCCATCAGTAATTGGTTTTTAGGAATTTTTGTAATGTTTTTATTCTCTGATCTATAATTATTTCCTATGAAAAATTGTATATCGTTCAAGTCTGATAGATTTCTTAGTGACTTCTCGATTTGAACCTTTAGTAAATTAGACCCACTATCAATAATTAAAATTTTAAATTTAGAGTTGTTTACATTAATTTTTCTTTTGTTATTTTTTTCTCTCACAATTAATGGAACTTGTACAGAATTTTTATAGTGTTTAATAATTTCAATTGGAGTAAATAAAGGGAAATAAATTCTATCTGCTTTGTTAGCAAGATGGAAAAATAAATTCATGACATTTGGAGATATCGTGGGAGGGTATAATTTACTAAAAAACCAATCCCATGTAAAGTGCGCAACTCCAAATGTGGGGATATGATAATTTCTTCCTAATTGAAATGCCTCATAAACAAAGTCAGAAATCAAAAAGTCATACTCTGATAAATCTTTCTCCTTATTTATATAGTTAATAGATTTTATATTATAATTAAGATAATGTTTTTTTATTTTTTCCAGATCTGGAGATCCATTGTTCAATTTTTGCCAAGAAATATTATTGTACTGATCAATAAAATTTCCTTTTCCAAAAATATCTTTAGCTGCTTTTAAATGGTTATGAGTTTGAAGAGTATAGTTAATTGATTTTTTTGAGTAAAAATAAAGCTTTTCTAAAATAGCTTTTTGTCGCACAATATGCCCATAACCTTCATCAGAGAGATAAATTTTAAAATTCAACATGAATTTTATTTTTCATTTGATCCGTATCCATATCCGTATCCATACTTTCCGTATCCGTATCCGTATCCGTATCCGTATCCATACTTTCCGTAATAGTATTTTAATCTATTTTTTCTAACTCCATTTAAAATAATTGCATTACTTTCTATGTTAGATTTCTCTATAATCTCTTTAATAAAGCTTAATCCTTTTTTATTTGCAAATTTAACATTCATAACAAAAATGGAATGATCCACTAAAGAAGATAATACTAAAGCATCCGTAATTAATCCCACTGGTGGGGTATCAATAAACAAATAATCAAAATTATTTTCAGCAAAATTAAAAAGTTCCTTTACATTTTCTGAAAGAGCCAATTCTGATGGGTTTGGTGGAACTGGACCACTAGTAATAACAAATAGATCTTTTTCAATTTCATTCAAAGAGTCTTTAAAAAAAGATTTTTCAGAAAGATTGGTGGAGTTTCCAGTTTCATTAGAAAGATATAATTCTTTGTGAACTTTTGGTTTGTGCATATCAAAATCTACTATTAAAACTTTTTTACCTGAACTTGCGAAAATTCGAGCCATATTAATTGTCGAAAATGTTTTTCCCTCTCCAGGATGTATGGAAGTAATTAAATAAGACTTAAAATTTTTGGTTTTATTATTTGCAGTTAATAAAAAATTCATAGATGTACGAATGGCTCTCAATGATTCTACAAAATTATCTTTAGACTTAATTTTAATTTCCATAATTGAAGTAAAATTTTTCAAAAAAGGAATTCCTCCAAGGACTGGGATAGTTGTGGAATCAGCTAATTCATTTACTTGTTGAATCTTTTCAAAGAATAATCTTTTAACTATAGAAATAATTAAAGAAATTGTTAAACCAATTAAAATAAACATAATTACGGTCTGGTTACTTTTACCACCAACCTTTCCAACGGTTCTAGCTTTTTCAATTATTTTAGTTTGAGGCACAATTCCAGATTTTGCAATTGAAGTAGTAGCTCTTTTTTCCAGTAAAAAATCATATAACTTTTCATTAACTTTAAGTTTTCTTTGTATGGATGCCATATCACGCTCTGAAATAGGTATTTTTCTGACTAATGATTCATAGTAAGCTATTTCTTCAATTTCAACATTAATTTGCGATTTCAAAGCACTTATAGTATTTTGAATATATATTAGAAGGTCTTTCCTTTGATTGATTATTTTCTCATTAACTTTATTTAGCTCTTGATGACCAGATTTTAATCCATGATTCATCTCTAATTTCTTTAATTGGTTTTCATAAAATTCATTTATTGAATTTTTAAGATATTCATCATCATTCAATACGTATAAAGAGGGTGGGGAAATATTTGCATCTTTTAATTTTGTTAGATAGCTTATCAAGTTCTCTAAAGACTTCACCTTTAATCTTAATTTTCTTTTATTGGCTTTGTGAATCATCAATGTCTGAAAATATTTATCAGATTCCTTATCGACATTTAAAATTCCTTTTTTATCTCTAAAATTTTGCAACTCATATTGTATAGAATCAATAACATTTATAACATTTTCTAATTGAATGTTAATGTAATTTGATGTATTTTCATTTATTCTAAATTGATTTTCGAGTGTGTAACCAATATATTCATATGCTAGAGTATCTAAAATCATTCTTGATCTTTCAGGAACTTCATCCAGTAAATTAACTACCAAAAGGGAGGTGTATTCAACGTTTTGAATAGTGAGATTTGAAATTATATTATTCACCCAATAATTGTCATTATGAAAAACAATCTGATATTGTATTTCAGATAAATTTTCTGCTCTTTTTGAATCTAAAAATGTATTTAATCGTGTATTAACTGAATAGTGGTTAGTTGTTTCAGTAGAGTCAAAATAATGTATTTTGCTGTATGTTGTCTCTTCCAAAATATAATTTAGCTCATATTGATTTTTATTGATAATCTTAAAATCAATTGGAATTTCAAAAAGATTAGAGTTAAGAACATTTACATCTACCTTAAAAGGAAGCTCGTTAAAAAACTCTTTAGTAGTTAATCTTCCAACAATAAAATACGAACAAGACAAATCTAACTTTTTTAAAACATTTTGCATCATGTCGTAGGACCCAATAATTCTTTTTTGATTTGATATATCTCCATAATAATTATAAAAACCTAAGCTGTTTTGGAGGTTTTCTTGATAATCATAAACATCATTAGTTTTTAATAGGATTTCAATTTTTGTTTCGTAGTATTCTTTCTGTTTGTGGTTATATATTAAACCAAAAAGAGCAGCTAGAGGAATGATGAAAACAAATAAATACCAATTCTTTAGAATCGAGTTTAAAAGCCAAATAAAATCATTTTGATTTAATATGTTAGATATCTTTTTATTTTCCAATTTTGATTTTAAGTAAAATACAAATATCGTATTTTAACATGAAGTAGTAGTATAAAATTAAATAAAACCATACTTTTGATATTCAATGAAAAAAAGAATTTTAATAATCCTGTTAATTTTAATTGCCCAAGAGTACTTTTCGCAACCAGGGAATCCTGGTGGAACACCCTGCTGGCCACCGCCATGTATTCCAATTGACGGAGGGTTAAGCATTTTTACATTCTTAAGTATTTTTTTTGGATATAAATTTATTTCTAAAAACAAATAATTTCTTTTTTCTTGGATCTAAAAAAACCCGAAATTAAATTTTTAAGCACATTTATTCCATTAGTTACCATTTGGTTCTTTTTATATCACCATTTATATAAATTGGATGTGTTATTTGACACAAGCTATAGTTTATTAACTGAATTTTCTAATCTTTTAAGTATTCAATCAAATTTTATTCTTTCTATTTTTAAATTTAAAACATCTACTGAAATTCATGGTGACATGGTTGTGACTAAAATTTTAGGGTATCCATTCAATCACGGAGTTTGGATTGGAGAGCCCTGTAATGGCATAAAGATTTTTGGATTATTTACAATTTTCATTTTATCATTTAAAGGAGATATAAAACAAAAAATTTTATTTATCCCACTTGGTATAGCTCTACTTCATTTTTTAAATATTTTAAGAATTGCTATTCTAACCTATATCTCAGCAGCTAACCCCTACATTTTAGATTTTAATCATAATGTAACATTTCAATTAATTATTTATGGAGCAATGCTTGGACTGTGGTATTTATGGATTACTAAATTTTCATTTAAAATAAAAACAAATGAAAATTAAGAATATAGTTTTAATTCTATTAGCCTTTTTTTTTGAATACTTAAGAGACTATTGCTTTATAAATATTAATTTATACATAAAATTTTTGGAAAAATCGAATGAAGGGTTAGAAGTTCTTAACTACGCAGACTCATTAATATTTAAGCTTATTGAAAACCTTAAAATAAATTCGTTAGTTCAGATAAAATGGGGAATGTCTTTCATTTTTGTTTTAATATTTGTAGCATTAGGAATACTATTTTCCAAATGGAATTTTAGCAATATAAATCACAGGAAATTTTTGAAATTATATTTATTTTGTGGATTGGTAATTTTAATATTGAGCTTTGTCATTTACAGTCTAGGCAACATGCTAAATACAGAGAATGAGTATAATTTTTATTATATATCATTAGAACTGAGCCATTTTGTTCAATCATCTTTGTATCCAATGACTTTTATTCTAATCTTTTGGTCTTATAATTTGAGACTTACTTCATTGAAGTAGATAATTTTTATTTATAAAACTCTAAAACTTTTTGAATCACAAACATCACTTGCTTTTCAGACATATTTACCCATAGTGGTAATCTCACTAAATTTTCTTCATATCGTTTAGCATTAAGCATTTCTCTTCCATCGTGTTTATTATTATAATAAGGGCTATCATGTAAACAGATGTAATGAAAAACCGAATTAATATTATTTAGTTTTAGATGTTCAATTAATTGAGCTCTTTCTTTAGGTGTTCTACAAACTAAATAAAACATATGTGCATTATTAGTCGAATATTTTGGCACAATGGGTAATCCTGGGCCAATGTTCTTAAGACTTGAAAGTTCATCATTGTATTGATTCCAGATAACTTTTCTTTTATTTTGAATATTTTCTATTTCTTCTAACTGAGCATATAAACAAGCTGCAGTTATTTCGGATGGCAAAAATGAGGAGCCTAAATCTACCCAGTTGTACTTATCTACTTCACCTCTCCAAAAGGCAGACCTATTGGTTCCTTTTTCCCAAATTATTTCCGCCCTATTTGACAAATTAGAATTGTTTATAGCTATAAGTCCGCCTTCCCCACACTGAATATTTTTAGTTTCATGAAAACTAAAACAACCCATATCACCAATTGAACCTAAAGGTTTACCCTTGTAAAAGTTATCAATTCCCTGGGCAGCATCTTCAATAACTAAAAGGTGGTGTTTTTTAGCAAGAGCTAAAATTTTATCCATATCACAAGCAACTCCTGCATAATGTACTGGAACTATTGCTTTTGTTTTTTCATTAATAACTTCTTCAATTTTATCTTCATTCATGCCAGGATGATCTTCTCTTGAATCTACAAAAACCACTTTTGCTCCTCTTAGGATAAAAGCATTAGCGGTTGAAACAAATGTGTAAGTAGGCATGACTACCTCGTCTCCAGGTTGAATATTAGCAAGTATTGCAGTCATTTCCAATGCATCAGTGCATGATGTAGTAAGTAAATTTTGCTTATTATTTAATAGGTTTCTGAATTTTTCGTGACATTTTTTAGTGTAAATTCCATTTCCAGATATTTTATCGTTTTTAACTACATTTTTTATGTACTTTGTTTCTTTTCCAGTAATATAAGGTTTATTAAATCCAATTTTCATATTTTTATTTTTCTAGAGTAGCCAACCCAATACCACTTTTTCCGTATTCGTTACCGTTGTAAAGCATATAAAATTTGTTTTTATACTTAAAAATAAATGGATAACATATCATTTCGCTATCCCAACTTTCTGTAGAGACATCTAAATTAACCTCTTCATCTTTTCTAATCCATTCTATTCCATTTTCAGATTCAGCATAGCCTATGCGATAAGTTTGGATTTCTTTATTTCCTCTGTATGAATACCACATTTTATAAACACCATCTTCTTTAAGAACTCTAGGAACAGAAATAGCATATTCATTATCAAATTTAAAATTAATAGCTACTTTTCCATTTCTTAGCCAATGAATAGCATCTTTAGATTCTGCATATTTAATATTGTAAGAGTGGATAAATTTTCCATTTAAATAATTCCATTTATCACAAGATAGATAATACATTCTGTAAAAATCATCTTCCTTATAAACACAATTACTAGCAACAAAACAAGTATCATAAAGGCTTCTGTCAAGAATTGGCGCTTTTGAATATTTTTCAAATTTCTCCCCTCCATCATTACTAATTGCAAGTCCTATTGCGTTTCTAAAAGGTACACTTGTTGCTAAATTCCATCCAATATAATACAAGAAAATTTGATTATTTATATTAATTAATGAGGTAGGCATTACACCGTGTTCATCAAAAGTACCTAATTCACCTCTAGGAATATTAATAATTTTCTCATTTATTACTTTTTGAATTTGCAAATCATAATCAATAAAAAAAGGAAAAGAAATATTATCATTATTCCTTGATGAAGCATAAATCCTTAGAATATGATTATCTATAAAAGTTCCTACGGGTAAAGCATTATAACTTTGATTATCGTAAATTAATCCTACTTTATTCCAATTTTGCATTATATTTTAATTTGGTCACTTCTTTTATCTAACTTGATAGACCTTGGAGGGAGATAAATTGCTTTTTCTTCAGTATTTTTAGTAATTACTGAACCTGCTCCAAGCAAAGTCTCTTTAGCTAGGGTAATTTTATGACCAACTGTAGAATTAACTCCTAAAAAGCAATTATTCTCTATTACACAGCTTCCAGAAATCACAACATGAGAACTAATAAAATTATGATCTTTAATAATTGAATGGTGACCTATATGGTTTCCGCTCCATAAAGTTACATTATTACCTATTTTAACATAAGGCTGAATCGTATTATCTTCAAAAATAAAACAATTATCTCCATGTTTGTAACGAGTCATATATGAACACTTAGAACTGATATATGAAACTAAATGATAGCCCAATGATTTAGCTTGATAATACTTTTCTTCTCTTATTTTATTCATTTTTGAATAACTAAGTGCAATAAACATTTTATACTCTGAAGGTGGATAAATTTCTTCAATCACATTAAAATCAACCATAGGATTTTCTTCATAATTTTCAGATTTTATATATTCTTTATCAAGTGTGAAAGCCACCACTTCATAGGGAGAATCTATTTGAAAATAATAATTAGCAATTTGTGCTATTTCACCCATTCCAAAAATTACAATTTTATCCATGATTTATTTTTTTACAATTATTGTGAATTCATATAATTCATAGTCATGCAAAAGCGCAACATTTTTTGAAAAATGTCTTTTGCAAAAATCAAAAAAATATAAAGGATCTGCATAGTATAAGTACCCTTTTTTAAATTCTTTTTCTGAATAAGATGTTAAAATATTAAAAGAAAAGCCTTTTTTTGAAATTTGATTGATTTTATTTAAGGTCTTTTCAATATGCTTTTGCCATCCTTGGTTAGTTGATTCTAATTTTACATTAAAGATACCATTGGCAATCGTGTATTCGTATTTATTTCCATTCAATTTTGAATCAAAAGAAATATTACTAGATGAATAAATACTTTTTGCTTTTGTAATCATTTCTTCAGAAATATCATACCCAGAATAATTAAATTTAAAATTATTTTCAAGTAAAAATTCTATTAAAGATCCAAAACCGCATCCATAATCCATCAAAGAAAAAATAAGGTCTTTTGGAAGAATTTTAGAAAGTTGTTCAAATCTCAAGAAATGAGATTCTCTACTGTTCCAGTCTACTCCACTACTTGTAGCCCCGTGTGTAGAAATTTTTGCAGTGTAATATTTATTTATTTCGGTTAGTATTTTCTTAGTCAAAATATATTTATTTCTTCATCAATAATATATAAAGGTTTGTTTTTCGCTTGCTCAAATATTTTACCTATATAAATACCTACAATACCTATGCTAGATAAAATTAAACCAGTGGAAAAAAGTATAGTAACAATAATACTAGGCCAACCAACCTGAAATTCATAAAAATAATGTCTCAGGACTATTAAAAATCCACCTAAAAAAGATAAAAAGGATAGGGTTAAACCAATGTAAATATTTAATAAAAGAAGCTTATTTGAATGCGAGGTCCAACCTTGTATACCTAATTTTAACAATCCAATGAAATTATAACTTGATTCACCTTCATATCTTTCATTATGTTCAACTTCTACAGTGGTAGTTTTAAATCCAACCCATTTCAGTAACTGAATATATAATCTATCCTTTTCTTCTAATTTATTAAACTCATCTGCTACTTTTTTAGAAAAAAGTACTAAAGAACCTGTATCAACATTGTACTTTTTTTTCAGAAAAAATAGTAAATAATTTATTATATAAAAAAGAATTAAAAGATTTCATAATACTATGTTTTCTATTTAATCTTTTTGTAAAAATAATTTCAAAGCCTTTTTTCCTTTCATTAAACAGCTTTATTATATCTTTTGGATTATCTTGTAAATCACAATCCATTAAAACTATATTATCTCCTTTAGCTTTTTTTATTCCTGCACTAATTGCATAGTGTTGGCCAAAATTTCTACTTAATCTAATTCCTTTTACAAAAGGATGAATAGAACATTGATTTTTAATAACCTCCCAAGAGTTATCTGGCCCGCAATCTTCAACTAAAATAATTTCGTAATGAGTAGTAATTTTAACTAACTCTTTTTTAACTTGTTGTATAAATTCTTGAATAATTTTTTCAGCTTGATAAACCGGTGAAACAACACTTATAAACACATCTTTTTTCAATCTTAGATTTTTATTTTTTAAAATAATTTACCGAATCATCACCTTCATTTAGTATTAAATCAAATATACTAACTGCATGTTCAAAATCAGAATGTAATTGATCATATTTTTCAAAATTAGTGTAATCAAAATAATGAACTTTTAAATTATTATTTCTAAATAACTCTTCATCCATATAAAATTTTGCAGCAGGTCCTGAATAGTAGTCCGTTGCGTTTAAATCTTTACAAATATTAATTATTCTTTGATTTCGGTCTTCGTGAAGATCAAAATCTTTTGAAAATCTAATTTCGGTATTAATATTTAAATATTTATTAATCTCTTGAATAAAGTATAGATTAATTTCAGAGAGATATTCAAAATTACAATTCATATATAGATCCTCTACCCAGTCAATAGTTTCTTTATAACATTTAGCTTTAGAATAATTTTGCTTAATTAGCCCTATATGAGATTTATTCCATTTTTTATCAGACACCTTAGTTTCATTAATTTTTTGAAAATATTTTCCTTTAACTTCAACTGGAATCGTTAGCCACTTAAGACCATTTGGAGTTTTTATTAAATTCCTATTTCTCCAATCTCTTTTGGTGTATTGCATTTCATCAAAAACAACAAAAATATTAGTATTGGAGATAGAATTGAAATAACCTTTCCATGGAATATAATTTGATTGGGAAATAAATATCTTTTTTTTACTCATCTACTTTTTTATTTAATGAATTTTTGAAATACTTCTCAATTTATATAACCATACTTTATTTGATTTTCCTACAAACAATAATTTATTATTTATAATTTGTTTATTTGTAATTAGATAATTTACATTTTTAGTAATTAATCTTTTTAATTTTAATCTTTTAATATCATCATTTGTTAAATACAGTTTCCTACCACAAAACTCTTCAGCTCTATTCATTAAGTAATTAAATTCATTACATTTTGATTGATATCTAACCGGATAATATCCTCCAATGGTTTTTAAACCATTGAACTGGGCAATTTCAGGTAAAATACCTAAACAACAGACTCTAGAATTTGAATCAATATTTGATTTAATTTTTTTAAAATCACTTATTTGATAAAATTTATTAAACGATTTATGCGAATCACTATTTTTTTTGACGTAAGTATGATAAAAACTATTCTTAATACCATCGTAGTCTTGAAAATCTTCACTATAAAAATTAAAAAATGCTGAAATAATTAAACTAACTAAAATTAAGTAGCTTGATATTTTAATTAATCTTGGTCTAGTTTCAAACTTTTCAAATGTTAAGGCAAAAATAATATACCAAAGAGTCGTATTTACACTTATAAATCTTGGATTAAAAGATTTGAAAAATGGTAAAAAATTAGTTACGAAATTCAAATCTTTTGCTGTTGTTAGAGTAGATGAAAGAAAAATAATAAATAAAATACTCACAATTATTTTTTTAGATTTTACATATACAAAATTAAAAATCACAAAAAGAGGAATAAAAGGCCAGATTCTTCCGAAAAAATGGTATTGACCCTTAAGCATTTGAGAAATTGATATTCCTGCAAGTCCTTTAAAATTTATTCCTTCATTTAATATCCCAAAAGATCGATTTAAAGTTGTCTTACTTAAAAAATAAAGATCAAAAATTCTATGTTCAATAACAATAGAAAGAAACGTAATTAATAAAAAAGCTGAAATTATATTCCAGTGAATAATTGATTTTTTTTTAAAATAAAATACTGTAAAGAAAAATCCAACAACTACTAAAAATATATTTCCAAAAAAAAGTGAAGAGCAAAAGGGAAATAAAAAAATCAATATCCAAGAAATAATCAAATTTCTTTTATTTATTAAATTTAGAAAACTCCATATTAAAAGCGGTTGTCCACTGATGGTTAAAAATCCCGAAGGCCAAAATGGGACTAAAGAGAAAACTAAAGATAAGTAAGCACATATAAAGTGCATTTTATTACCCTTTATTACGTAATCAATACATAAAAAATACATTCCCAAAAAAGCAATTAAATGCATTAAAATATTTAAAAAACAATAAGAGATATGTGCAGAAAATAGAAAGTAAGTTATAACTAAAAAATTAAAATCAGAAGGATAAACCATTCTCGACATACCGCATTGACTAATTTCAATATGTCCATTATTATGATTAAATAATTCTCCTGATTCTACTAAATTTTTATACCAAACTATATTTGAATCTAAATTGTCATGTATTAAAAATTTTGAATTTTCAATATCATAATAATAAGGTAATAGATAAATTGCTAAAATAGAAATAGAAACTATTAAATATTTATTGTTTAACAATAGAGTTTTGATTATGACTTTTTTAAAAAAATATGTGTTAAATTATGAAAATAAATATAAGTTTATTATAAATTAAAATAAAGAATTCATAAATGTTCAAAGACAAAGAAATAGAAAATCTAATTCAAAAAGAGTTATCAAGACAAACAGAAGGAATCGAATTAATTGCCTCCGAAAATTACGCTAGTGAAACAGTTATGAAGGCCAGTGGATCTATATTAACTAATAAATATGCAGAAGGTCTTCCTAATAAAAGATATTATGGTGGTTGTAAAGTTGTGGACGAAATCGAAGAATTAGCTATTGAAAGGCTTAAGGAACTATTTGGGGCTTATTGGGCAAATGTTCAACCACATTCTGGATCACAAGCTAATGCTGCGGTATTTCTAGCGTGTCTAAATCCAGGAGATAGCATTCTTGGCTTTGACTTATCCCATGGAGGACATCTAACACATGGATCACCTGTTAATTTTTCTGGA
>NHEL02000017.1:0-17544 GCA_002172655.2 Flavobacteriales bacterium TMED84
AAATGTATTAGTTGTATCAAATGCATACATACTTATCTTGGCATTTCCAAACAAGTATGAGATATCACCTGGAACAATGAATTTAAAATTAAAATCTCCATTAGCAACAGTGCAGTTTCCATTAAATATCAAAGAACTTTGATCTCTATATGGCATCGGTGTACAATTCTGTTGCCCTAGAGTAGAAAAATTTCTTTCATATTCGTAAACTTTGGCATTTAAAAACCCATTAAAATTCTCAATTTTTAAACCTGAATTATTTTTTACTATTCCTGTAACTGAAACCTCTGAAAATGCTTTCATAGTATCGACAGAACTTTCAGTTATTTCAATTAAGTTTTCAGCAAAATTAATTGTCAATGCAGGATCTCCCAAAAGAGTAAAATTTCTGTTATTTAAGCTAGAACCACTATTAACTTTGGTCTCCAGAAAAATATCTCCAAGTTTAATTTTTTGATTGTTAAGATTAGTATTATAAACAATAGAATTAATAAACTTTTTATTAAGGTTATAGTTTGGATTAGAATATACTAGTCTTGTAGTACTGAGCAATGCAATTGCACCACCTTTTGGATTTAATAAGAGTTGTTCGCCAGCAGAACTGACAGTTGGTGAGTCGAATCTGCTAAATTTACAAGTTGCAGTCATAAAAATCGGCATTCTATCAATATTAGACCATTGATTTATTTGAGAAAGCTCAAGTATTCTTTCTTGAGTCCAACCTAGTTCACCACCGTGTCCAGTATAATTAACAAATAGAGAACCCTTACTTATGGCTTCATTTATTGCATTTTGGGCATCAGGACTTCTAGGACCGCCAGGAGTTGAAATTTGATTGTAATTATCTAGAAAAATTTTATTTATGTTAAAATTTTGAATATTATCGTCAATTATGTTAGCCAAACTATCAGCTTGCCACATGTGTGTGTTAGATCCTAAAAATTCATTATCACAATCATCAGCAACAAAAGTGAAATTATTTCTCCATGACCCCAGTGAATAATTTGAATAATAACTATATAATTTTTCAACGAAGTCATTTGCTTGTTCTTGATTTGAAATTGGTATTCTGCCAATTGGTAAATCAATTATATCATTTAAAAAATCTCCATCATCTTCGTCTAGCATTACAAAGTAATCATCGGAAACATAAGAATTGACTGGATGAAATGAGTTTTTAGCTTGATAAGTTGGTATAAAATCAGTGTTGTTTTGAACTCTATTTTTCATGTCATATGAACCATCTCCAAGTAGAAGAATGTATGAGAGTTTAGAATTTTCTTTGAGATATTGAAATCTTATAAAATCTCTTAAAGCAGTAATATCTTTTACACCTGAGGAAAATTCATTGTAGATATGATCAACAACAACAACTTCACAAACTAAATTATCCTCAGAGGAATGAAGATCTGAGATTTGATACGCATGAGATTCAAAATCTTTAGAAGTTATAATTATATATTCAGTCTCATTAGATATTTCTTTTAAATTTTGATTCTCTATTTTCCCATGAAAGCTAGGAACAAGATAGTTAGAATTGGTGAATATAATGAATTCATTACATAAATCATCTTTCGAAAAAATCTGAGCCTGATTATTTGAAAACGTTATTTCTTTTTGAAAAACATTGTTTTTATTGGTTATATCCCAAATTGATTGATTTGTGTTTACGTTTTTGATGAGGTATTTTCTATCTTTTAATGTAATAGATTCACAATTTGTAAATAACATTTGAGTACCGACAAAATTTAATTCTCTTTCAGCATTAATCTCGATGTAATCAAGCCAGCCTGTAGAGTTGGAAATTAGAGGTACATAAGTTAACTCTATTAGCAAATTGTCAGAGTTAGATAAAAAATAGTTGCTAAAAACTTTATCATTTGCATAATCTGAAGCATAATTTCCTGAAATTGGAGATATGTTTATATTACCAATTATATTGCCTTGAGCTCGAATATCAAATCTGGAGCTTGAAGTAGATCTTGAAACAGCTGAAATTTTTAAATAAATTGAATCATTACTTAGATTTGGAAAATTAAAATTATAAGATTTTTGAACTTGAAAATCGAATCTTTGTCCAAACCATTGACTTCCTGACTCAATAAGATTTTCTGTTTCATTTTCAACAACAGCCATATCATTAAAGGTATTGACGATTGTTGGAGATATTGTAGAAACATTTTCAAGTATTATTCTCTTTGATTGACCAATTCCTTCAACATTTATGAAATAGCAATTTTTATCGTCATATAAATGTTGCTCGTACTCAAAATTTTTAGAACTTGGATTAAAAACCCATTCGTTTGGTGATTTTCCATAAAATAAAATTATGTCCTCATTCTCTAGAATATTGTTTTGATTCAAGTCAATTAATTTTATACAATTCTCAGTGATTTCTAGAGGTCTATAATCTGAATTTTTATTTGGAAGCATGCCAAATGAGTTGCCGAAAATTGAAATTTGATCACAATAAATTGGGTTATCTATTCCCATATTATTGAGATCTTCCTTGCTTAGTTTATATACTCCATCATTTTCAACACAAATCTTGAACCAGTTTCCTGACGAGAAAATCGAACTATTTTGAGAATTTTCTTGTGAAAAAGAAGATAAACTAAAAATAAGAAACACAGATATTAATCTCATATCACAAAGTTAATTAACCTTTTCTAAACGAAACTAATTCTTGTTTATTTCATCTAAAAAAAGTTGAAAACAAATAAATTGTTTATTTTTGTGTTTGACACAACTAACCTATAAGAAATTGAAGAAGATAAATCTAGTAATGATTTTTGCAGTTGTTTGTTTCTTCTCATCTCAGAAAGAATCAAAAGCTCAAGACCCTGCCTTTAGTCAGTTTTATGCTAACCCATTATATCTCAACCCTGCCTTTTCAGGATCAGCCCCTAAGGGTGCCCCTAGAGGTAACTTGAATTATAGAGATCAATGGCCAGGTATTGGCCGAACCTATGTCACAACAGCAGTTTCTTACGACCAATATGTTGACAAAATTGGTGGTGGGTTAGGAGTCATGTTTGTTAATGACAGGAGCGGTGATGGAAATTTGCAAGTAAATACTGCATCACTAATTTACGCTTATCACCTTGAAGTAAGTAGGAAATTTCGTATAAATGCTGGATTTGAAGCAACTTACAGAAGAATGGATCTTAACTGGGACAACCTAACATTTGGAGACATGATTGATCCAAAATATGGTTTTATTTACAGTACTCAAGAGAACATAGCCAACAACCCCAGCTACAAACAGTTTCCTGATTTTTCTACTGGTTTCGTAGGATACACCGAAGATTTCTATTTTGGTTTTGCTGCTCACCACTTAACCCAACCTAATCAAGGTTTTATAAGTGAAAGTTCATTACCAACAAAAGTAACTGCACATTTTGGTGGAAATTTTCCAATTAATAGATTCAGTAATAATGTAACTATGATTTCTCCAAACTTTTTGTACCAGAAACAACAAGACTTTCAACAGTTTAATTATGGTGTATATGTTTACAGAGGACCATTTGTAGGAGGATTATGGGCTAGACATAGTATTGAAAACTTTGATTCTTTCATATTACTAATCGGTCTATTACAAGATAACTTTAAATTTGGATATAGTTATGATATAACAGTGAGTAATCTTAAGAACAGTAATACTCTTGGAGCGCACGAACTATCATTTACAATTTATTTGCCTAACAAGGCTAGAAGTAAATCATTTAACACAATCAGTTGCCCTCAATTTTAGATTAAAACAATAATTATGAAAATATCATTTAAAATTTTAACAATAATAACAATTAGCTTATTTCTAAGCTCATGTTCTAAGAAAAGTACATCTCCTACTACCGGATGGAATTACAATGAAACTAAATCAGGTGGGTTTGAGGTAAATACAAAATTTACTGAACAAATGACAGGTCCTGGACTTATGTTTGTTGAAGGAGGAACTTTTTCAATGGGCAGAGTTGAGCAAGATGTAATGTATGAATGGAATAATGTTCCAAGAAGAGTAACTGTTTCATCCTTTTATTTAGATGAAACTGAAGTTAGCAATACAGATTATTTAGAGTATTTGTACTGGTTAAAAAGAGTATATGGTCAATCATATCCAGAAGTTTACACAAAAGCTCTTCCTGACACTTTAGTTTGGAGAGATAAATTAGGATATAATGAGCCATATGTCACCCAATACCTAAGACATCCCGCGTACAGAAATTACCCTGTTGTTGGTGTTAGTTGGTCACAAGCAAATAATTATTGTAATTGGAGAACTGATCGCGTTAATGAGAGAATTCTTATTAATGAAGGAATTCTTAAAGAAGACATTGAACAGGTTGATGACAATACATTTAATACCGAAGCTTATCTAGCAGGCCAATACGAAGGTATTGTCAAAAAAAATCCGAGAAACTATGATCCATCAACTGGTGAAAAATCTAGAAGAATAAAAATGAAAGATGGGCTTTTATTGCCTAAATATAGACTCCCAACCGAGGCTGAGTGGGAATTTGCTGCACTTGGATATGTTGGTAATACAAATGATGAAAATATTTCCGAAAGAAAAATATATCCTTGGAACGGAGCATCTTTAAGAAATAGCTCAAACAAAAATCAAGGAGAAATAATGGCAAACTTCAAGAGAGGAAGAGGTGATAACATGGGTGTTTCGGGAAACCTTAATGATAATGCTGATATCACTGGACCAGTGAGATCTTATTGGCCTAATGATTACGGTTTATACAATATGGCCGGTAACGTTTCCGAATGGGTACTTGATGTCTATCGTCCTGTAATCGAGCAAACTTTTACAACAGATCATAGGCCATTTAGAGGAAATGTATATAAGACACAGAAAAAAGATGAAGATGGATTCATTGCGGAAAAGGACAGTCTCGGTAGAATAACAATGGTTCCTGTTGTTGATGCCGACAATGTCTACAGAAGAAACTATAAAAAATCTGATAACATCAATTATTTAGATGGAGACATAGAGTCACAAATGGGAATTGATTGGAACACTTTTCTTGATGAGACATCAGATAAAGACACTTCAAAAGTGAAAATTGACAAGTGGAACCAACGTGCTGATAAATACGAAGACAATACGAGAACCGGAAATAGTACTGAAATGTATGATTACGGAAATTCTTCAATGATCACAGATAGAACAAGAGTTTACAAAGGTGGATCTTGGAAGGATAGAGCTTACTGGCTTAATCCAGGTACCAGAAGATTTCTTGATCAAGACCAATCCTCTGACCATATTGGATTTAGATGTGCAATGGACAGAGTTGGAGCTCCAAAAAGCAATCTTGCTGAAAATCAAAGAAGAGGTGTCAATTATGAAAAAAGAAGACAATAATTCACTGACTTAAAAAAATAGAAACCCCTTAACTGGGGTTTTTTTATGCAAATAGAAGATATATATAAATTATTTCTTGAATCTAAAGGAGTATGTACTGATAGCAGACAAACAAAGAAAAATACTATATTTTTCAGCCTAAAAGGCAAAAACTTTAATGGAAACCTTTTTGCAGATCAAGCCCTGTCACAAGGATGTTCATTTTGTGTAATAGATGATGAAAAATATAAAAAAAGTGAAAAGTACATTCTTGTTGACAATGTTTTGATTTGTCTTCAAGAACTTGCAAGCCTTCACAGATCTAAATTAACGTGCAGTTTA
Source organism: Flavobacteriales bacterium TMED84 (assembly GCA_002172655.2). Taxonomy (GTDB): domain Bacteria; phylum Bacteroidota; class Bacteroidia; order Flavobacteriales; family BACL11. The sequence goes on from NHEL02000017.1 coordinate 5,693, forward strand.
ATAGCAATAACTGGATCCAATGGCAAAACAACATCAAAAGAACTCATCAGCTCCGTTTTAAGAAAAAAGTATAATGTTTTATCGACAGAAGGGAATCTGAATAATCACATCGGAGTTCCTCTCACGTTATTAAAACTTAATAAAAGTCATCAGTTTGCCGTAATAGAGATGGGCGCAAATCATCTAAAAGAGATTGAATTATTATGTGAAATTGCAAAACCTAATTTTGGAATAATCACAAATATAGGAAAGGCGCATCTTGAGGGATTTGGTTCTATTGATAATATTTTAGTAGGAAAAACTGAACTTTACAGATATCTCGATAAGAATAATGGTACTGTATTTGTAAACAATGACGATAAAAAATTGTCAAAAAGTACTTATGGATTAAATTCGATTAGCTATGGATCTGAATCAATATATGCACCACAAATCACTATCGATGATATATATGTAAATATTCTTTGTCTTGGAATAACCTTTAAATCAAATTTAATTGGAAAATATCAAAAATTTAATCTAGCCTTAGCGATTTGCATTGGAGATTACTTCAAAATTGATAAGTTTTTAATTCAAGAAGCTATTCAGAACTATATTCCAAAAAATAATAGATCACAAATAATAAAAACAAAAAGAAACAAAGTTTTGATGGACGCATACAACGCAAATCCAAACAGCATGAGAGAAACTATAAATTATTTTGATTATATAAATTATGAAAAGAAATTTTTAATATTAGGAGATATGTTAGAGTTGGGAGATACTTCAGAAAAAGAACACAAAGAAATAATTAATTTAATTACAGAAAAAGAATATGAATTTATATTAGTTGGTGATATATTTAGTTCTATAAAAAAAGAAAATTCATTCAAAAATGTAGATTCAGTTCCTAAGAAAAATTTATTAGAATTAGAAAAGTATTTTATTCTGGTTAAAGGATCTAGATCGATTACTTTGGAAAAAATTCTAAATTACTTGTAACTAACTTAAAATTGATCTAGATATTACTATTTTCTGAATTTCAGATGTTCCTTCATAAATTTGAGTGATTTTTGCATCTCTCATTAGTCTCTCAACATGATACTCTTTTACAAAACCGTAACCACCATGTATTTGTACAGCCTCAACAGAAGCTTTCATTGCTAAGTCAGAGGAATATAATTTTGCAACAGCACTAGCCTCATCATAATTCATACCATTATCTTTAAGCCATGCAGCTTTTATACATAGAAGTCTAGCAGCTTCAACTTCTGTGGCCATTTCAGCAAGCTTGAAAGCAATTGCTTGGTGTTTATTAATTTCCTTACCAAAAGCTTTTCTTTGCTTAGAATATTTTAGTGAAAACTCTAAAGAGCCAGATGCAATTCCTAAAGCTTGAGCTGCAATACCAATTCTACCTCCTGAAAGAGTCTTCATCGCAAATTTAAATCCAAAACCATCCTCACCTATTCTGTTTTCTTTCGGGACCTTAACATCAGTAAACATAATTGAGTGTGTGTCAGAACCTCTAATTCCAAGCTTGTTTTCTTTTGGACCAACAACAAAGCCTTCAAAATCTTTCTCCACTATAAAAGCATTAATTCCTTTATGTCCTTTTTCAGGATGAGTTTGAGCAATCACTAAATAAATAGATGCTGAATTTCCATTGGTTATCCAGTTTTTTGTACCATTGAGCAGATAATGATCCTCTTTTTCAATAGCTGTAGTTCTTTGTGAAGTCGCATCACTTCCTGCTTCAGGCTCAGATAGGCAAAAAGCGCCTATTTTTTCACCAGTAGCTAACAAGCTTAAATATTTTTCTTTTTGAAAATCGTTTCCATATGTTTCTATACCCCAACATACTAACGAATTATTAACTGATACAATAACAGATGTTGAGGCATCTACTTTTGAAAATTCTTCCATTGCTAACACATATGAAACTGTGTCCATTCCACCTCCACCATATTTGGGATCTACCATCATTCCCATGAATCCTAATTCTCCTAATTTTTTTATTTGATCTTTCGGAAATTGCTGATTTTCGTCTCTCTCAATTACACCTGGAAGTAAATGATTATTAGTGAATTCTTTTGCTGTTTCACGGATTAAAATCTGTTCTTCTGTTAATTCAAAATTCATTTTTGTATTTTGAACAAAATTACACTTTTTAATAAACTTAATAAGAAGTAATTAAATGAAAAAATACAATGTAATAGGTGTTATGTCAGGTACTTCAGTTGATGGACTTGACATTTCATTTTGCAGATTTATTAAAAACAAAAAATGGAAATATGAAATCTTGAACTCTAAAACTTACCACTATTGTAATTTTTGGAAAAAAACCTTAATTAATCTTCATTTAGAGAATGAAAAAAAAATTAAAGAGATTGACATTGAATTTGCAAAACACATAAGTGATAAAATAAATCATTTTGTAGAGAAAAATAAAATTAAAGCTGATGTTATTTCAAGCCATGGACATACAGTTTTTCATGATCCTTCAAAAAAAATTACATTACAAATTGGCTCAGGAAAGGTAATTAATGAGCTATGTAGGATAACAACTATAAACAACTTTAGAAAAAAAGATATTGACCTTGGAGGTCAAGGAGCTCCTCTTGTACCAATTGGGGATAAATTATTATTTCAGCATTATAAGTATTGCTTAAACATTGGAGGATTTGCTAACTTATCTGTCAAATCAAATAATTCAATTAAGGCATTTGATATTTGTCCCGCAAATATTGCACTTAACTTCTATTGTAGAAAGTTGGGGAAAGAATTTGACAGTGGTGGTGAAATTTCTAGAAGTGGAAAAATGATTAAGTCTTTATTTAATGAATTAAATAAAATTCAATTTTATTCTTCAAACAGTCCTAAATCTCTTTCAAGAGAGTGGTTAGAGCGGAATTTCTTAACAAAAGTTAGTAGTTCATTCAGAGTGATAGATATTTTAAGAACAATTGTTGAACATATAGCCTTTCAAATCGGTACTAATCTAAAATCTCAAAAAACACTCGTTACAGGAGGGGGAGTTAAAAATAAATTTCTTATGCATAGAATTTGTGATTTTTCTTCTTCAGAAATAATTATTCCGTCAAACGAACTAATTGACTTTAAAGAAGCTATGATATTTGGTTTTTTAGCAGTACTAAGACTAAATAATGAAATTAATTGTCTAAAAAGTGTTACTGGCGCAGTGAAAGACTCTATAGTTGGAGATGTTTATAAACTATGTTGAAATGTTTTGAATGTCATTTTGTATTCAGTATACATAAAAAATTAGTTATTATTAAATTTGCATCGAAATAAATTTATGAAGCTTTTAAAAAAGTTTGAAAATAAAAAACCTGAAATTGTTTTTGAATGGCAAGATGAATATACAAATGCCAAAGGATGGCTAGTTATTAATTCATTAAGAGGTGGAGCTGCTGCAGGAGGAACAAGAATGAGATTAGGTGTTACTAAAGAAGAAGTTCTCGCCTTAGCAAAAACAATGGAAGTTAAATTTTCTGTTGCAGGTCCTAATATTGGAGGAGGAAAGTCAGGAATCAATTTTGACCCTAGAGACGAGCGGAAAACTGATGTCTTAAAAAGATGGTTCAAAGCTGTCAAACCCTTATTAAAATCTTACTATGGTACAGGTGGAGATATGAACGTTGATGAAGTTGAGGAGGTAATTCCATACTGTAAGAAAATTAATATTGAATTTCCATTGGAAGGTATCATAAATGGACACTTCAGTAATAAAAATACTAACAAAAAACTATTACTAGATCAATTAAGTAAAGGAGTGCCCTCAATTGTAAATTCCACAGATTTATCTCCCAACATAAACTCAAAATACTCGATTGGAGATTTGATTACTGGCTATGGAGTAGCTGAATCTATAATACATTATTATAATATATACGGTGGTAAATTACATGAAAAAAGAATTATTGTGCAAGGATGGGGTAATGTTGCGGGTGCAACTGCATTTTACTTGAGTAAAATGGGCGGAAAAATTGTTGGAATTATTGATAAAAATGGTGGAATACTGGATGAGAAAGGTCTCTCTCACAACAAAATAATTGAATTACTAAGTTCAAGAACATCGAATTTTTTAATTGATAAAGAGATCATGCCATTCGAACTAATTAATCAAAAAATCTGGTCAATCGGAGCTGAAATTTTTGTTCCTTGCGCAGCATCAAGATTAGTTACATTAGAACATCTTAACCAAATGATTGCAAACGACTTAGAGGTAATTTCCTCAGGAGCTAATGTTCCCTTTGATGAAAATGAAATTTTTTATGGTCCAATTTGTCAAAGAGCTGATGAGATGGTAAGTGTTATTCCAGATTTTATATCAAATTGCGGAATGGCCAGAGCATTTTCATATTTCATGCAAGAAAATATTGATATGCAACCTAAATCTGTTTTCCAATCAGTTTCAGAGACAATCAAAAATGCTTTACTTGAAAGCTATCAAGAAAATAACGAAAAAAATAATATTTACAAGACTGCTCTTGAAATTGCATTAAAAAAACTATTAAAATGAATATAGATTATCTTAAAAACACAACTTTTTTTGAAAATAGCCTATTAGATTTCACATATTTTGTATTGATCTTAATTATTGGATTATTATTAAAAAGACTATTTATCAATTACATCAGTAAATCAATTTTTAATTACTTAACTAAAGATAGTAATGAAGAGAATTTTAGTGATTTTAAAAATGATACCATAAAACCGTTAAACCTATTTTTTAACTTATCATTTCTCTTTCTAGCTTTTTCGCAAATTAATTTTCCTTCAAGCTGGGAGTTAGCTGAAAAAAATAAGTTTGGATTAAAATTGTTTATTGACAAAGGTTTTTCACTAATATATATTTTCTCAATATTAAAAGTCATACTTAAAATTATAAATTATGTTGGTAGTCTACTGCTAAAAAAAGCAAGTAAGACTGAAAATAAAATGGATGATCAGTTAATTCCATTTGCTGTTGAAATTATAAAGATCTTAGCTATTGTTTTTGGTCTTTTTATAGTTCTTTCTAATGTCTTTAATGTAAATATAACAGCATTAGCAACAGGCTTAGGAATTGGTGGGATTGCGATTGCTATGGCATCTAAAGAAAGTCTTGAAAATTTACTTGGTTCATTTACAATTTTCTTTGATCAACCCTTCACAGTAGGAGATATAGTTACTGTAGGTAACATCACTGGTTCAGTTGAAAAAGTTGGATTTAGAAGCACAAGAATTCGAACTTTTGATAAGAGTTTAGTTAGTGTCCCCAATAAAAAAATGATTGATGCTGAACTAGACAATTTGGGAAAAAGAAATGTAAGAAGAGTAAAGTTTTACCTTGGACTTACTTATGACACACAAATTGATCAAATAAAAAAAATTGTTTCAGAAATTGAAATTTCAATAAAAAGTCATAAACTAACAACTGATAACTGTATGGTGAAGTTTCAAGAATTTGGAGCTAGTTCATTAGATATACTAATTGTATATTTTGTAAATAGCCCCAGCTGGGAAGACTTAACCAATGTCAAGCAAGAGATTAATTTTGAAATCATGAACATAGTTAAAAGCAATAATTCTGATTTTGCTTTTCCTTCAACAACTGTATACTTAGAAAAATAAAAAATGGAGATATTTTTAATAATTATTTTTTTCATAGGCTATTTAGCCATTGCACTTGAACACCCAATTAAAATTGATAAAGCAGCCTCAGCTTTAGTAATGGGAGGTGTAATTTGGGGAGCTTTAGCTTTAGGAATAGATGAGCTAGTAACTAAAGAATTTCTTACAGAATTTTACGAAAAATTCAAAACAAAATTTAATTCTCTTAAAGAACTAGGGTTTTATTCTAGCGATGAATATGCTAAACCAATTAAGGTTTTAAAATATGAGCTGTCTCATCACCTCGTAGACATAGGTGAAATCTTGTTTTTCCTTTTAGCTGCAATGACAATAGTTGAGTTAGTTGATAGCCACCAAGGTTTTTCAATTATTACAGATAAAATTACCACTAAAAGAAAAGTTCCATTGATGTGGATTTTATGCGTTATTTCTTTTTTCTTTTCTGCAGTTCTTGACAACTTAACTACTTCAATTGTTATGGCAGCTTTAATATCTAAAATGATAAAGGACAAAAAAGACTTATGGATGTTTGCAGGCATGATTATTATCTCAGCGAATGCTGGTGGAGCCTGGTCTCCAATGGGTGATGTCACAACAATAATGCTTTGGGTAGGTGGACAAGTTACCGCTTGGAATATTATTTATTCAATCTTTATCCCTTCACTAGTTTGTATGATTGTTCCTCTTGTATACATTTCTTTCAAATTGAAAGGGAGTATCGAAAACCCTGACTTAACAAGCCTAAATTCTGAAATAAGTTCAGTCAATACTTATGAAAGAAACTTAATTTTTTACATGGGAGTAATAGGCTTATTGTTCGTTCCTATTTTCAAAATAACTACGGGGCTACCACCCTATGTAGGAATGCTACTTTCACTTGGTGTCTTGTGGGTTACCACAGAAATCCTACATAATGACAAGAATTATGAACAAAGACGTCATTTATCGGTTATCGGCGTATTAAAAAAAGTAGATACCCCAACTATATTTTTCTTCTTAGGAATTTTATTAGCTGTTGCTGGACTACAGTCAGCTGGTCAATTAGATATTGTGGCTAAATATTTAGAAAACACTTTCTCTGGTGAAAATAAAATATACATAATTAACGTACTGATTGGTTTGATGTCAGCATTGGTTGATAATGTACCATTAGTTGCTGGAGCTATGGGTATGTATGAAATAGGGCCTATTCAAGATGGTATTTTAGCATATCCTCAAGACCATAAGTTTTGGAAATTTTTAGCTTATTGTGCTGGTACAGGGGGATCAGTTCTAATCATCGGTTCAGCCGCTGGAGTAGCTGTAATGGGAATACTTAAAATAGATTTCATGTGGTATCTAAAACGAATTTCTTTTTTAGCCCTAATAGGATATGTTGCAGGAGCAATAACATACATAATAATGCAATAAATTTTTAAAATATATCTTTAGTAAAATATGGAAAATAAAATTCAAACAGATAGTTTAAGTAATATTGGTACAGAAACTTTATCAATTATTGACCTAATCACAAGTGGGGGAACTGGTGGAAATATTATAATGGTTACTTTAGGTATCCTCTCATTTTATGCAATTTTCATACTTTTTGAAAGATACTCTGCAATAAAAAGTGCTAGTAAAGAAGATGAAAATTTTTTTAATACAATAAAAAACTTTGTTGAAAATAAAGATTATTCGGCGGCCAAAACACTATGTCAAAATACTAATAATCCAATTTCCAGAATGATTGAAAAAGGAATTGACAGAATTGATAAGCCTATGACTGATATTTCTGCAGCAATTGAAAATCAAGGTAAACTTGAGATCTACAAAATGGAAAATAATCTTTCAAATCTTGCAACTATTTCTGGAGCTGCTCCAATGATAGGTTTTTTAGGTACTGTAATAGGAATGATACTGGCATTTCATCAAATGGCAAGCTCTGGCGGTAATATTGATGTCGAGATGTTATCTCAGGGAATATACACTGCAATGGTTACAACTGTTGCTGGTCTGATAGTTGGAATAATAGCTTACATTTCATATAATTTTCTTGTAAGCAAAGTTGAAAAAGTTGTATTTCAATTAGAAGCAAGAACAACAGAATTTTTAGATCATCTACATCACAATGAGTAGAAAATGGCATTAAGGAGTAGAAATAAAGTAACACCAAACTTTAACATGTCTTCAATGACAGACATTGTTTTTTTGCTTTTAATCTTTTTTATGCTAACCTCAACTTTAGTTAGTCCTAATGCTCTAAAACTTCTTCTACCAAACAGCAAATCAAAGACTTTAGAGAAACAAACTATTTCAATTTCAATTGACAAAGACATCAATTTTTATATTGATGAGAATCAAGTTGATATTACTGAACTTGAAACAAGATTAATTAATATTTTAAGTTCTGAACTAGACCCAGCAATAATTTTACATTCAGACAAATCTGTAGAAATTGAGCATGTTGTAAAAGTCATGGACATAGCATATCGTAACAACTATAAAATAGTTCTTGCAACAGATCCTAGTTAATGAATAAATCCGATTCTAAACATAAGCTAAAAGGAATTATATTCAGCTTAATTTTTCATCTCATAGCCATAGCTTGCTTTTTCTATTTTGGTTTATCTTATCAAACACCGCCTCCAGAAGAAAAGGGTATTGCAATAAACTTTGGGTTCAATAATAGTTCTAACAATATTAATATCGAAGAAGTTGAGACTCCACCAGAAATAAAAAAGGTCAATAATTCTAATTTAATTACACCTCCAAATAATACTATAATCAATCAATCTGTTGAAGAAACAATAAGCGTAAATGAAATTGAGAAAAAAATCAAAGAACCTATTACTGAGCCAGAAATTATTGAAGAAGAAGTTGAAGTGATAAATGAAAATGATGAAGAAAAAGAGAGCGAAGAAACTATTGAATCAGAAATGAAAAATGAAGTTATTGAAGAGGAACAACAAGTTGTAGATCCAAAAGCTATTTTTTCAAAAAAAAATAGGAAAGAAAATTCATTTGACGAAAGTAAAATAGATCTTGGTGGCGAAAGTAATGTTAAAAATGAAAATATTGACGGTTATGAAGCAGGCTCTGATGGTATTTCATTCAGCTTAGAGGGTAGAAACGTTTCTTTAAGAATATTACCTGACTATGATGTTCAAGATGAAGGTATTGTTGTTGTTCTAATAACTGTAAACAGAAATGGTATTGTAACTAATGCTATAACGGGATCTAAAGGAACTACAACTTTCAATAAAAATTTACTTTTAAAAGCTAAGCAAGCAGCTTTAAAAACAAGATTTTCAGTTAATAATAATGCACCTATCAGTCAACAGGGAAAAATTATTTACAACTTTAAACTCAATTAATGAACTATAAAGAGGCAACAGAATTTCTCTTTAATTCGCTTCCAATGTATCAAAGAATTGGCAAAATTGCTTACAAGAAAGATATTGGAAATATAAAAATTGCATGCGAAGAATTTAATCAGCCCCAAAAAAAATTTAAAAGTATTCATGTTGGAGGAACAAATGGAAAAGGTTCTGTTTCACATATGATAGCATCTGTTTTACAAGAAAAAAAATTAAAAGTTGGACTTTATACCTCCCCTCATCTAAAAGATTTCAGAGAAAGAATTAAAATCAATGGAAAGCCCATATCAAAAGAAAAAGTAGTTGAATTTGTAAAAAACAATTTTGATTTTTTTAAGAAGAATAAACTTTCATTTTTTGAAATGACAGTGCTTTTATCTTTTCTACATTTTAGCAGTAAAAAAGTTGATATAGCTGTTATAGAGGTTGGTCTTGGGGGAAGACTTGATAGTACTAATATTATAAACCCTATTCTTTCAGTTATTACAAACATAAGTCTTGATCATACAAACCTATTAGGTAATAGTATAAAGAAGATTGCACAAGAGAAAGGGGGAATTATTAAAAGAAATACTCCAATTATTATTGGAAGAAAAAATAAAATTAGTGATTCTATTTTTAATAAAATTGCATCAGAAAAAAAATCAAAAATTTTCTTTTCAAACAAAAAGAATAATTATACTACGGACTTAAATGGTGATTTTCAAATAGAAAATATTAGCACAGCTGAAAAAACCTTTCAGGTTTTAAATGAAGAAAAAATAATAAACATTTCACCAATAGAAATATCAAAGGGATTAAATAGAGTTATAAAAAATACTGGATTGAGAGGTAGATGGGAAATAACATTCTTAAAACCGAAAATAATTTTTGATATTGGTCACAACATTGATGCAATTAATAAAAGTATAAATGAAATTAATGAACTATATTATGAAAACCTTCATATGGTAATCGGATTTGTAAATGATAAAAATTTAAAGAAAATTTTGAATTTGTTACCCAAGAGTGCCTATTACTATTTTTGCAAGCCTAATATTCCAAGAGGTTTTTGCGAAAGAGAATTACTAAATATGTCACAAAAATTTAATTTAACTGGTAAGTGCTTTAGTACTTCTTCTATTGCGTTTGAAAAAGCAAATGAAAATGCAAATAAAAATGATATAATTTTTGTAGGTGGAAGTACATTTTTAGTAGCTGAGTTAATTTGATGATTGTAGTTCAAACAAAAAATTTATATTTGCACTCACTTCAGGGCGATTAGCTCAGTTGGTTTAGAGCACCTGCCTTACAAGCAGGGGGTCACTGGTTCGAATCCAGTATCGCCCACCAAATAAAAAACCCACTCAATGAGTGGGTTTTATTTACATATTATCTCCTAACCAACTATTATAGCTTATAATATCAATATCTTCTGAATCATAATCCGACATATAAGACAACAGCTTTTCTTTATCTCCTTCAATATCCTCATTGTTAATCTTCTTAGACAATAGACCTATCATTATCTTCTCTCTTAAATCATTTTCCTCTTCTAATAAAGATTTATAATTCTTTTTAATGTCTTTGAACTTATTATCAAGATTCTTATTCGAAATTAAAATTCTAATCATTAATTTAATTTTTCAAACATACATCAATATTACTTATAGACACAAATATTATCAGTAATAAAATTAGTGAGAATCAGCACACACATTAATTGCTAATTAAAAAATAAAATTATTAATATTTCAATTAGCTATATTTTTTACACATCTAAACCCAACATGAAACAAAGAACTTTCAGGTGAAGTTGCAGATCTTGCAGAAAGCCTAAATCCATGACAATAATTTGGATTACATAAAAAAGAACCGCCTCTTTGTGCTTTTCCTTGAAGTTCAGTTGGAAATATCTGCTTACTGCCTGTATAGGGTAAATGCCAATTATAGCACCATTCCCAAACATTCCCTGCCATATCAAAAATTCCTAAAGAATTTGCTCCATAATACCTAACAGGAGAAGTATATTTAAAACCATCTTTAAATCCAATTGAATTTGGATAGCCTGAAGCCCATGTATTACACATATATTTATTATTTATAACAAGATCATTACCCCAGTAAAATAATTGATTTTTCTTTTGACCTCTTTCACTTGCTGCATACTCCCACTGAACCTCAGTTGGTAAAGTTTTATCACAAAATTCACAATAGGCTAAAGCATCGTTCCAGCTAACTTGAGTAACGGGGTGATTATTTAAAGCAATTAAATTTGAGTCACCCAAAGGATATTCCCAACTTGCTCCATCAATTAACTGCCAATTATTAATTGAATCAATAAAAACTATTGCATTTCCAAACTTTTCTGCTTCTGTTTTGTAATCAGTTGAAATAACAAAATTTCTAAAATCATTAACAGTAACAAGAGCTTTATCAATTAAAAAACTTTGAATTATAACCTCTTGTTCAGGTTTTTCTCTATCCAATCCATTATCATTTCCAAAAATAAAAGTACCACCTTTGATGAATATCATTTTACTTGTATCATATGATTCAATTTTTTCAGAAACTATATCAACTTCTTTTATACTTTCAATTTTATAGTACTTTTCATTTGTATTATTAGATATTTTTTTTTTGTTAACATCTACACAACTCATTAAAATAAGTATATATACAGAAAAAATTAATTTAAGGATAAAGTGCATAAAAATAATAAGTGAAATAAATATAAAAAAAAGAGGGAGTTTTAAACTCCCTCTTTCTCATTAATATTTGACTTAACCTTTTTACTGAAGAATTAATTTCTTATTAATTACTCCATTCTCTGTTGTAATCTCTAAGAAGTATATTCCCTTAGTATACTTAACTAAATCAATCTCTTTGGTATACTCA
>NHEL02000009.1:0-22496 GCA_002172655.2 Flavobacteriales bacterium TMED84
TAAGGCCCATTTAAATCCATGAATATACGCTGTGCCAAGTCCTAATTTTCCAGTTCTCTCTTGAATGAAAAGAGAGTCTTGAAATTTATTTTGCAAATCCTTTACAATGTCTGCCGTGCCGTCTGGTGAACCATCATCTACAATTAAAATATGAAATAACTTGTTTAATGAAAATATTGTTCTGATGAGTTTTTCTATATTTTCTTTTTCATTGTAAGTTGGTATAATAACTAAACTATCGGACATATTAAATTTTTTCTTTTATAATTTTTTCAACTACGTTAGGGTCTAGCAAAGTACTTGTATCTCCAAAATTATTAAAATCATTTGAAGCAATCTTTCTAAGTATTCTTCTCATTATTTTTCCAGATCTTGTTTTAGGTAAACCTTTTACAAATTGGATTTTTTCAACTTTTGCAATTGGTCCAACATTTTTTACAATTAAATTATTTATTTCAGTTCTTGTGTTTATTTCATCCTTTATTACTCCCTGTGTTATGACAAAGGCGTATATGGCATTGCCTTTGATTTTGTGTGGATATCCAACAATAGCTGTTTCGCATACATTTGGATGTTCATCAATTGCACTTTCAATCTCAGCTGTTCCAAGATTGTGACCAGAAACAATGATTACATCGTCAACCCTACCTGTAATTCTATACATACCTTCATTATCTCGAACACACCCATCACCAGTAAAGTACATGTTTTCGAAAGTGCTAAAGTATGTGTCTTTAAATCTTTTATGATCTCCATAAATTGTTCTTGCTATGGAGGGCCATGGAAATTTAATGCATAACTTCCCTTCAACATTTAAATTATTTAATTCGTTTCCATCATTATCCATTATGCATGGTTGTATCCCAGGTAGTGGAAGTGTAGCAAATGTAGCTTTTGATGGTGTCACACCCGCAAGGTTTGATATCATTATTCCTCCAGTTTCAGTTTGCCACCATGTGTCAACAATTGGAATACCTTTTTCCCCAATATTTTCATTATACCAGTTCCAAGCATCCTCGTTTATAGGTTCACCAACAGTACCAAGAACTTTAAGAGAACTTAAATCATATGGCTTAACATATTTTAATCCCTTAGCTTCAAGTGCTCTAATTGCAGTGGGGGCAGTGTAAAAAATATTTACTTTGTTTTCTTCAACTATCTTCCAAAATCTTCCAAAATCAGGGTATGATGGTATTCCTTCAAATAAAATTGAGGATGCACCATTTAATAAAGGACCATATATTATATAGGAGTGACCAGTTATCCATCCAATATCCGCTGTACACCAGTAAATATCATCTTCTTCATATTGAAATACATTTTTAAATGAAAAAGAGGTATAGATCATGTAACCTGCTGTTGAATGTTGAATGCCTTTTGGTTTTCCGGTAGATCCAGATGTATATAATATGAATAGTGGGTCTTCAGCATCCACAACAATTGGCTCGAAAATATGGGATATATCTTTCATTTCCTCATGCCACCATTTATCTCTGCCGTTTCTCATTTTTACATCAGAGCCAGTTCTTTTATAAACTATACAGCTCTTAATTGTTGGTGTATTCTCTAGTGCCTCATCACATATTTCTTTAAGCTTTATTTCTTTCTCTCCTCTATAACTTCCATCTGAGGTAATAAGTAATTTACAAGTCGCATCATTTATCCTTTCAGAAAGAGCTTGAGCAGAAAAGCCAGCAAAAACAACAGAGTGTATTGCACCAACTCTTGCACAGGCCAAAACAGCTATGGTCAACTCAATAAGCATTGGCATATAAATACAAACTCGATCACCTTTTTTTACTCCATTTTTAGTCAATACATTTGAAAATTTACATACTTCTAAATAAAGTTGCTCATAGGTTATAGATATAGAATCTTCTTTTGGATCATTAGGAGTCCACTTATAAGCAATCTTTTTGCTGTGTTTTTTTAAATGTCTGTCTAGGCAATTGGTAGTAATGTTGAGCTTGGCGTTTCGAAACCACTCAACTCTTGGTAATCTAAAATCCCATTCCAATATTTCATCCCATTTTTTTTCCCATTTGAAGTTCTCTGCATAACTTGACCAGAACTTCTCAGGAGATTCAACGCTTTCTTTGTATTTTTTTAAATAATCGTCAAATTTTGAGATCATCAGAAATAATTTTAAATAAAATTAACATTTATTTATTAACTAATGTTTAGATTAATAATCACTATTTTTTAAATTAGCAAGAAAAAAATGAAAAAATTCTATACTATAATTTGTTCAATAATACTAGCTTCATCAGCTGGTGCCCAAGACTGCAGTGAACTTTTCATTTCTGAGTACGTTGAGGGGCCAGGAAACAATAATGCAATTGAAATTTACAACCCAACAGGTTCGACAATTGATTTGTCAGAGTATTCTATAAATAGATATGGAAATGGAGTATCCACGTCACCTGACAGCTGGCCACTTAGTGGTTCAATCGCATCAGGTCAAGCCATTGCAATTGGCAATGGTCAGGTTGATTCAGTTTGGGTTAGTACATACTGGTCGCTTCCTGTTGACCCTGTATTTTTAGCTGCTTGTGACTATTCATGTAGTGGTATTTATCCTACTCCATTTTATTTTAATGGTGACGATGCAATTACTTTAGAAAAAATAAATGGTGATATTGTAGATATTTTTGGAAAAGTAGGAGAAGACCCAGGAAATGCGTGGACTGATGATGTTACTGCTGGATTTACTGATGCAAATGGTGGAACATGGTGGACTAAGAGACAGACTTTAGTCAGAAAGTCAAGTGTTAAAAAGGGAGTCACTCAAAACCCCATTTTATTTAATCCAACTGCTGAATATGATTCATTGCCTGATGCAACATATTCTGGAATGGGGTCTCACTTATGTGATTGTGCTGTTTCCTCGTTGAATTATAAGAAAGGCTTAGATTTTTCTATTTATCCAAATCCAATGATACAAGGTGAATCAGTTCAAATAATCTCATCAAAAAATAATTATGAAATAAGATTATTTGATATGACGGGAAATTTAATTAGCTCGAGTGCTGAAATTAATTTCTCTCTACTAAGTTCGGGTTTTTATCTTATCGAGCTGAAGCATAGAGATGGATCATTTAATCAAAAGAAATTAATAGTACAATAATTTGAGATTATTTTTACTAATTCTTGTACTTCCTTTTAGCATTTATTCACAAAATGTTGTCACTGGCAATGTTAGTGACTTAACATCAGGAGAATACTTGATAGGTGCAAGCGTCATTTATGAAAGTAATAAGGGAACTACCACAGATTTTGACGGAAATTTTAGTTTCTCTACTGATAAAAAAAGCTTGACTCTAAAAATTTCTTATGTTGGCTATGAATCATTAGAAAAGAAAATTGATTTGAGTTCAAAACTGACTATCGTTGATTTTCGTTTAAGTTCAATTAAGTTAAACGAAGTTAGAGTAGTTGCTGATTTAGCAACAGAGAGAAAAACACCTGTCGCTTTTTCGACAATTCCAATGAAAAAAATTAATGAAGAACTTGCTTCACAAGACATTCCTATGGTATTAAATTCAACTCCAGGAGTGTACGCAACCCAGACTGGAGGAGGAGATGGTGATGCTAGAATAACAATAAGAGGCTTTAACCAAAGAAATGTTGCTGTTATGATTGATGGTATTCCAGTTAATGATATGGAAAATGGTTGGGTTTACTGGAGCAATTGGTTTGGTTTAGATGCTGTAACTTCTAATATTCAAGTCCAAAGAGGTTTAGGGGCTTCTAAGATTGCAATCCCTTCTGTTGGAGGTACTATGAATATTATAACTCGAGGAACAGGAAATAAAGCTGGAGGTTCATTTAAACAAGAAATTGGTTCTTTTGGAAAGATTAGAAGTTCACTTGGGTATAATTCTGGTAAACTAAAAAATGGTTGGGGATTTACTCTAGCAGGTTCTTACAAACAAGGTAATGGTTTTGTTGATCAAACTTGGACAGAGGGATATTTTTATTATGCTAAGCTGCAAAAAGAAATAGGCAATCATTTAATTAGTCTTTCTGTTATGGGTGCCCCTCAAAAGCATGGCCAAAGATCTTACAAGAGCAACATAGCTACTTATGATACTACTATTGCTAGAGAGCTAGGTGATACAAGTAATTGGAATAATCAAATTACTAACAAAGGTATCTCATATAACAAGCACTGGGGGAAGTTAAATAGATGGAAGCTTAATAACTCTGGAGACACATTAAATAATAGAGAAAGACTGAATACAAGGCAAAATTATTATCATAAACCTCAGTATTCTCTTAGACATTTTTGGAGAGTAAATGAAAAATTTTACTTATCTAATGTTAGTTATTTGTCTGTTGGAAATGGTGGAGGAACAAGAATTAGTGGTAACACAAATAATTATGACGCATTTGGTCAGTATAATTTGCAAGAAGCATACGATGCGAATGTAAATAATATTGATCTGTTGTATTCAGATAATCAAAATAAGGGTAGCACTTATTTAAGTAGTTCAATCAATAATCATTTTTGGTATGGATTGCTTTCAACTATGAATTATGAAATCAATAGCAATTATAATTTAAGTGGAGGATTAGACTTTAGATACTACACTGGTCAACATTACAGAGAGGTATATGATCTTCTTGGTGCAGATTATGTAATTGATGAAAGCGATGAGCAAAGATTAACATCTGTAAAGAGAGTTGGAGATAAAGTTTCATATCACAATGATGGTATAGTTCGATGGGGTGGAGCATTCTCTCAAATTGAATACTCAAATGGAATATTGAGTGCATTTTTTAATTTGTCAGCTTCCAACTCTGGATACAAAAGAATAGATTACTTTAAAAAAAGAGATCTTGTTTTAAGTGATACAACATATAGAGAAGCTCTAGGAACTTCTGTAACAACTAATTTAATTTTTGACGATCAAGGTAATTTAGTTGGCGCTAACAAAACACAAGTTTTAGATACAATTGTACACAATGGCGTGGCTTATACAATGAACTCTGATGAGGCCAAACTTGCTGAAACTAATTGGAAGAATATACCAGGATTTACTATCAAGACTGGTGCCAACTATAATTTAGATGATAAAAACAACGTTTTTCTCAATTTGGGTTATCTGTCGAAAGCACCAAGATTTAATAATGTTTATGACTACTCTAATAGGCTTTACAGAGACATAAAAAATGAAAGCGTCAGTGCTTTAGAACTTGGGTATTCATTTCGATCAAATATTTTTTCTTCAAATTTAAATATGTATTATACCATTTGGAATAATAAACCATCAAATGGAGGTATTACAGTAACAATTGATGATATACCATTTCGAGCTAATATTAATGGTATGGATGCGCTTCACAAGGGAATCGAACTTGATTTATCATGCAAATTATTATCTAATTTGTCGTTAGAGGGTTTATTGTCAATTGGAGATTGGAGATGGACTTCTACTGAGACCGTGAGATTTTATGATGACAATAATAGTATTGCTCTAGATCCTAATAGTGGTGACACCATAGAAGTTAGTTTTGATGCAGATGGTGTACGTGTTGGTGATGCTGCTCAAACTCAATTAGGATTTAGTTTAAGATATGAGCCGACCATAGTATCCTATGTAAAGTTAAGATATACTTTTTTTGATGACTATTTTGCAGATTTTGATCCAATTTCTCTTGGTGGTGAAAACGGGGGAAGAGATAGTTGGCAGATACCTTCATATGATTTAATTGATTTGCATTGTGGGTATAACTTTAAACTAAATCAAAAAAATAAACTGTCACTAAGATTAAGTATTTTAAATTTGTTTGATAAAATATATATATCAGATGCTCAAAACAATGATCCATATAATGATGTTTCATACCAAGATTTTGATGCTAAATCAGCTAGTGTATTTTTTGGGCTGGGTCGTAGATTTACGATGTCTGCTCGACTAAATTTTTAAATTATGAAAAACTTTTTATCACTAATCTTAATTATATTTTTTTCCAATTTTTCTTATGCTCAATCTAGTATTTCAAGTGCTAGGTTACAACCACTTGGTTCTATTGTTACCGTAACAGGTGTAGTAACAAACGGATATGAGCTTGGAGTAATAAGATATGTGCAGGATTCAACTGCAGGCATAGCTCTTTATGATCTCACAGCCAATAATTATTTGGCAAATGTAAATAGAGGAGATAGTTTAACAATTACAGGAGAGTTAGCTGATTGGAATGGACTGCTACAAGTATATGTTACAGGATTTCCAACGATACATTCATCAAATAACAATTATCCTATTCCACAAATTATGCTATCAGCACAAATTGGAGAAGCTACTGAATCAGAGCTAGTACAAATAGACAACGCCATCTTTGTTTCAGGCGGAAGTTTATTCAGCGTGGGTACCTATGATTTTACTTCTGGTGGACAGTCAGGTAAAATATATATAAGATCAAATCATCCGCTGATTGGATTAACAATTCCAGTTGGCCCCATTTCATTAATTGGAATTTCATCCCAATATACTTTTTCAGTTCCAGCGATTGATGGGTATCAAATACTTCCCAGAGATACAAATGATTTAATAATACCTTCAGGTCTAATAATTACATCTGCAGTAACTCAATCAAATATAACCAGTACAGGTTTTGATCTCACATGGAATACTTCAGACTCATCAACTACTGAAGCTAACTATGCAGTTACTCAACCATTAACCACTCATATTAATGGAAACTCATATACAAAAGCACATACAATAACTCTAACTGGACTACAACCTGCTACATTTTATTTTGTTGAATGTTTTTCCGTTAATGGTACAGACACTGCATTTTCAAATGTGGGTTATTATTCAACTGCATCAAATTCAACTGGAAAAATTAGACCTTATTTTAATCATAGTGTAGATAATTCGGTGTCATTAGGTGTTGATGCTCAAAATATTACAACATATTTTAACGATACTATAAAAGCATACATGGATAGAGCAGATAGTTCAATTGATATTTGTGTATACAATGCCTCAGACGCAACTATTGCGACAGCAATTAATGATGCATACAACAGAGGAGTGAATGTAAGATACATAGCAGATGATGATGTAGTTAATTCTATGTTGAATTCTTTGAATCCAAATATACCTGTAGTATATAGAGACCCTTCAGTACAAGGAATTATGCACAACAAATTTGTAATAATAGATGCTCACTCTGAAAATAATTCATGGATAATGTCTGGATCTACTAACTGGACAAATCCTTCTAATCTTTTTAATGATTATAATAATCTTATCTTCATTCAAGATCAAGCTCTTGCTAAGGCGTATACATTAGAATTTAATGAAATGTGGAGTGGTATATTTGGCTCTAATAAAGCTGATAATACTCCTCATAAGTTTAATGTTAATGGTGTAGAAATTGAGCTCTATTTTTCACCCTCTGATAATACTACTTCAAAAATTAATGAAGTTATAAATAATGTTAACTACTCACTTGAATTTGCTTTATTGTCATTTACAAGAGATGATTTAGCAAACAATATAATAGATAAGGATTCTGAATTTGGCGTGGTTGCAAGAGGAATAATAGAAGATGAAAATACTACTGGCAGTGAATTTTCAAACCTCTATACGAACAATGTAAATGTTAAATCACATGCTGGTATTGCAAACTCTCTACATCATAAATATTTAATTACTGATGCTAATGTAGCTTCCTCTGATCCAACATTATTAACAGGTTCTCATAATTGGAGTAATAATGCAGAAAATAATTCTGATGAAAATACTTTAATTATACATGATCAAACCATTGCAAACATATATTTGCAAGAGTTTACACAAAGATTTAATGAGTTGTCATCAACTAACTTAATAGCTCTTGAAAATCTTGGAATTGATATATTTCCAAACCCAAATAATGGTCGCTTCTACTTTTCAAATTATGAACTAATTGATAAAGTTATGGTTTATAATAATTTAGGGGAGTTGGTATATGAGACAAGTTCTTGTCCAAGTATTGAGATTAAAAGGAAGGGAATCTATTTGGTTAAAATTTTAAAAGATAGATCTGAGCTTTTTAAAAAAATAGTAATCAACTAATTTCAAAACTGTCCATAAAGTTTGTTGTGTAATCGCCTTTAATGAAGGCCTCTTCACACATTAATTTTTTATGAAAAGGAATTGTGGTATGAACTCCTTCAATTACAAATTCATCTAGAGCTCTTTTCATTTTTTCAATGGCTTCTTCTCTTGTTTGTGCAACTGTGATTAGCTTGGCAATCATAGAATCATAAAATGGTGGAATAGTATAATTAGCGTATACATGTGTATCAATTCTTATCCCATGTCCTCCTGGCAAATGAAAGTTAGTTATGAGACCTGGTGAAGGGCGAAAGTCATTGAACGGATCTTCAGCATTTATTCTGCATTCAATTGCATGCAGTTGCGGAAAATAATTTTTGCCTGAAATTTCAATACCTGCAGCTACTTTAATTTGCTCTCTTATTAAGTCATAATCAACCACTTCTTCTGTTACAGGATGTTCAACTTGGATTCTGGTATTCATTTCCATGAAATAGAAGTTTCTATTTTTATCTACTAAAAATTCAACGGTTCCAACTCCCTCATATTTCACAGCCTCAGCCGCCTTTATTGCAGCCTTACCCATTTCATCTCTCAACTTTTTGGTCATAAAAGGAGATGGTGTTTCCTCAACTAATTTTTGATGACGTCTCTGTATTGAACAATCTCTTTCTGACAAGTGAGCAGCTCTACCTTTTTTATCACTAATTATTTGAATCTCAATATGTCTAGGTTTTTCAATGAACTTCTCTAGATACATTCCATCATCACCAAATGAGGCCTTAGCTTCATTTTTTGCATTTTCCCAATTGGATTTTAATTCTTCTTCTTTCCACACTAATCTCATTCCCTTTCCTCCTCCTCCAGCTGTTGCTTTTAGCATTACTGGATAGCCTATTTCAAGTGCTATTTTTTTTAGAGAACTAAAGTCTTTAATGATCCCTTTTGAGCCAGGAATGGTTGACACTCCAGCTCTTTTCATTGTTTCTTTAGCCTTTGCCTTATCTCCCATTGAGTTTATCATCTCAGCTGATGCCCCAATAAATTTTATATAATTTTTTTTACATATTTTAGAAAATTTTGCGTTTTCAGCAAGAAAGCCGTAGCCTGGATGTATTGCATCTGAGTTTGTAATTTCCGCTGCTGCGATGATATTGGGGATGTTTAGATAAGAATCAGAGCTTGAAGCAGGCCCAATGCATACAGCTTCATCTGCAAATCTAACATGCAAACTATCTTTATCAGCCAAAGAATAGACAGCTACTGTCTTTATGTTCATTTCTTTACAAGTTCTTATTACTCTTAAAGCGATTTCACCTCTGTTGGCGATTAGTATTTTTTTAAACATTGATAAATATTTATGAGGGATCTACTATAAATAATGGCTGGTCAAACTCAACTGGTTGAGAATCATCAGCAAGTACTTTTACCACTTTTCCAGATATTTCAGCTTCTATTTCATTGAATAACTTCATCGCTTCAATTATGCATATTGTTTGTCCTTTTGAAATAGTATCTCCAACATTAACAAATGTAGGCTCTTCAGGAGAGGGACTTCTGTAAAATGTTCCAATCATACTTGCTTTGATTGTTACATAATTATTGTTTTCTTGAGTTTCTGAATTAGTAGCTTCAGTTTTGTTCTGGGTATCAGTTTGAGATAATTCAGCTTGATTAACAATTACTTGTGGCTGTGGTGTTGGTGTGCTAATAATCTGTTCAACTTGATGTGAAGGCTGAGTGATATGATGGACAACATTATTTGCTCCTTCATCTGGTTGACCTCTTCTTTTTTTAGCAGGAGATTTTATGCTTATTTTGACATTATCAATTTCAAGTTCTACTTCTGTTGCTCCAGACTTTGCAACAAACTTAATTAACTCTTGAATATCTTTTAAGTCCATATTTTTTTTAACAAAAATAATTATTTCTATGAATCATAAGCCCACTTAATATAAATTGATCCCCAAGTAAATCCACCACCGAATGCTGCAAGTATTATATTATCTCCTTTTTTTAATTGATTTTCCCATTCCCAAAGACATAGTGGAATGGTTCCATTTGTTGTATTTCCATACTTTTCAATGTTAATCATAACCTTATCATTACCTACTCCCATTCTTCTAGCTGTTGCATCTATTATTCTTTTATTAGCTTGATGAGGAACTAGCCAAGAAATGTCAGATGAACTAAGACTGTTTTTTTCCATAATTTCAGCGGATACATCTGCCATACTTTTAACAGCTGTTTTAAATACTGTTTGTCCATCTTGATAAGCAAACTGTTCTCTTTTTTCAATGCTTTCTTTGGTAATTGGCTTAACAGATCCACCTGCTTTCACATGTAAAAAATTCCTTCCACTTCCGTCAGATCGTAAAATACTGTCCTGAATTCCTAAACCTTCATTATTTGGTTCTAAAATTGCAACTCCTGCTCCATCTCCGAATATTATACAAGTTGCTCTGTCTTGGTAGTCGATTATTGAAGACATCTTGTCTGCACCAACAACCAGAATTTTCTTATGGCTACCAGATTCGATATACTTAGATGCAGTAGTAAGAGAATACAGAAATCCAGAGCATGCTGCCATGAGATCGTAACAAAATGCGTTTACTGCACCAATTTTATCAGCTATCACACATGCTGTTGAGGGAAAAATCATATCTGGGGTAGCTGTTGCACAAATTATCATATCAATTTCCTCAGCTTTGTGATGAGTTTTCTCAAAGATATTTTTGATCGCATTTACAGCCAAATCTGAGGACCCTTTACCTTCTTCTTTTAAAATTCTTCTTTCTTTAATACCAGTTCTTGACATAATCCATTCATCATTTGTATCAACCATTTTTTCAAGTTCTTGGTTTGTCATTATGTACTCTGGAACGTATCCTCCTATAGCAGTTATTGCAGCTTTAATGTTATTCATACAATTATTTATTAGAAATAATAATCGAGAAAATTAATTAAATTATGTAATTAATAGGGATGAAGTATAATTAGATATTAATTTTTAATTGTTAATTAAAAATTTAATAAGTTCATTTATTCTGAAAATAATTTACCTCTGTAGTAAATTTTTCCCTCATGTTCATATGCATGATGATATAAATGTGATTCTCCAGTTTTAGGACATAGCTTAATAGTTTGAGTTGAAGCTTTATAGTGAGTTCTTCTTTTATCTCTTCTTGTCTTTGATATTTTTCTTTTTGGATGTGCCATGTTAATCTATTTTTAATTCTTTGAGTTTATCCCAACTGGATGTGTCTATTTTTTTATTTTCTTTATACTTTTCTATTAATCTTAACATTTCAATGTTACATTCACTTTTGCTAGTTTCGTGAGTAATTCTTTGTGGGATAGAAATATAAATTAACTCATAAAAAAACTGATTTAATTCAATTACTTTTTGTTTTGGATCTATAAAAATAATCTCATCATCAGAATTATTAATTTTAGTTGATTCTTTAACTATGAACTCTGTTTCATTATTTATTTTAAAATCTAAATTATCGCCACATATGTCGCATGCTATGTCTATTAAAATTCCTTCTAATTTGAATTTAAGTAGATAATTGCTTGAAACCCCTTTTCTTTCTAGAAAAAGAGATATTTGAAGCTTAGCATTCTCAAACCTATCAAATGTGTATGTTTCAAAGAACTCATCGCTAATTTCAAATTTTATTTTTTTATTAAAATTTTCTTTGTTAAGCTTTAAGCTATACATAACTTGAAATTAGGGATGCAAATATAAGAATTTATTGATTTTCTTAAAGATTAAGACTTATTCTATTTTTGTAAATCAAACACGCCTGAATCACAGATTGCTTGAAAGAACCAATATCAGCCATGTTTTTACCAGATAAATCAAATGCAGGACCATGAACAGGTGATGTTCTAACAATCTTTAGTCCAGAAGTAAAATTAACTCCGGAATTGAATGAGCACATCTTAAATGGAATTAATCCCTGATCATGATACATTGATAAAATTGCATCATACTTTTTCAGATTAGATTTACTAAAAAAACTATCAGCGGGAAACGGACCATCGCATATTATATTTTCATTTTCCATTTTTTTTAATGCTGGAATTATTGTTTCTATTTCTTCATTACCTAGAATCCCATTTTCTCCTGCATGTGGATTAAGAGCCAATACGGCTATTTTGGGATGTTTTATTAGAAAATCATTCTGTAAAGTTTTATGTAGGGTTTTAATTTTAGAGAAAATAGCTTTATTATTTATTGTTTTACTGACCTTATTTAATGCAATATGGCCAGTTAAAAAAGCTATTTTCATTTGATCACTAGTCATTAACATTAGAGATGATCCATTTAATAGATTTTCAAAGTACTCGGTGTGACCAATAAAATCTTTACTGTGTAATTTGACAGTTTCTTTATTAATTGGACATGTGACTAGGCAATCAATCTTTCCATCAAGTGCAGCTTCAGAAACATGTTTTAAAGATTGAAGAGCTATAAAGCCAGATTCTTTAGTTGAAGTACCTAGATTTAAGAGATAATCAGATTTGAAATTGTTGATACAATTAACAACGTTTTCTTCTGCTTGATTTTCTTCCTCAATAAAATTTATTTTTTTTGCATTTATTTTAGCTTTCTCAGCATATTTGAAAACTAAGTTTTTGCAGCAATATAATATTGGATTACAATATTTAAATAAACTTAAATCTTGAAACCCTTTTATGATAAGCTCAAGCCCAACTCCATTTATATCTCCAACACTAATACCGAGCCTGACTTTTTGCATTAAAATTTTGTGTAGTTTTTAATGAAGTTATAAATAAGTCTGACACCTATAGCTGTTGCTCCTTTGCCTCTGTATCCAAATTCACTGGTTACATAAGTTGGACCTGCAATATCAAGATGAATCCATGGGTAATCTGTGAAATGAACTAAAAATTTACCAGCAGTTATTGCTCCAGCGAAATCAGCATTTCCTATGTTTCTTATATCAGCTATATCTGACTTCATTAGCTCATCATATTCATCCCAAAAGGGCATTTCTGCCAGTCTTTCATAAACCTCTAATCCAGCTTCTTTTAATTTCTGATGTTGTTTTTCAGCCTTATTATGCATTGATACTATTCCAAAATGTCCAATTGCTCTAGCTGCAGATCCAGTTAAAGTTGCCATGTCAATTACTAACTCTGGATCATATTTTTTTGCATAAGATAAAGCATCAGCTAGAATCATTCTACCCTCGGCATCAGTATTTAAAACCTCAACATTCGTACCATCATACATCTCAACAACATCACCAGGTGCATAAGCATTACCAGAAGGTCTATTATCTGTTGCTGGTATTAGACCAATCACATAAACTGGAAGATTACTTTTTGCTACTGCATTAATTGCGGATATTACACAAGCAGCACCCCCCATATCCACTTTCATTATATCCATACCTTTTGTGGGTTTGAGACTCAGTCCTCCAGTATCATATACTATTCCTTTACCAACAAGTATTAAAGGTCTTTTATTAACTGCCTTCTTTGGTTTGTGCTCTAAAATACTAAAACTTGGTTCGTCTAGACTTCCTTGATTTACTGCCAATAAACCACCCAGTTTCATTTTTTTAATATCACTTTTGAAGAAATGCTTAGTTTTAAAATTATTCTTTTTGCCTAATTTTTTAATGATTGATGCTAGATCTTTAGCTTTAAGATGAGAGAAGGGGTCATTAACTAAATCTCTGCAAAGAAATGTTGATTCTATTACAGAAATAAGTTCATCAAAGTTTAAATTTTGGTCCTGATCACTATCTACAATAATTTTTAAATCTTTTTTTTGTTTTTTAAATCTGTCATACTCGTATCCTGTAAGTGCTAATCCTTCTAAAATACAATTTAAAATATCTGATTTATTTACAGTGTCAATAACATTAATCATATATTTTGAATCTAATACTTTATTGAGCTTGTGACCAATATTTCTGTAAAACTCCGAATCTTTATAATTCTTTATTTCTTTATCGCAGTTTACAAGAACAAAATTTTCATTTAACCTGTTGATAGAAACAATATTCTCTTTACTTGACTTTATCTTATTTAAGAAATATTTTTTTTCCTCTTCACTGATATTTATTTCATTTAGTTGATTTGATTTTACAAGAAATGTAATTTCATTTTCAGACTTAGGAATGGATTTTTTTTTGATTGAAATCTGCATATAAATGTTTAATTTTAGACAAAATTAGTTATTAAATTAAACTTTTATACTATGTTCACTGGTATTGTAGAAAAAATGGTTGAGGTTAAAAGTATCATTGCTTCAAAAAATAATTTGATAATGGAAATATATTTTGAAAATATAGATGAGTTAAGAGTAGATCAAAGTATTTCACACAACGGTGCATGTTTAACAGTGACAAAATTAAATGATAATTCATATCAGGTTGATTTAATAGATGAAACAATTCAAAGAACAAATTTTAAATATGTCAAAGCTGGAGATTTTTTAAATCTAGAGAGATCTCTAAAGATTGGCGATCGTTTAGATGGACATATGGTTCAAGGGCATGTTGATACCACTGCAAAATGTACTTCAATTGAAATAAATGAGGGTTCATGGAAATATTTTTTTCAATATGATGATGATTCAATAACAGTAGAAAAAGGATCAATAACTGTAAATGGAGTTAGTCTCACAGTTGTTGATTCATTAAAAAATGCGTTTTCAGTATGTATTATTCCATACACCTATGAGCATACAAATTTTAAATATTTAAAAATTAATGATTATGTTAATATTGAATTCGACATTCTTGGTAAGTACATAAAAAAGTTAGTTAATGACAAATAAAATAATGTTATTGGGCTCAGGTGAGTTAGGTAAAGAGCTAGTGATTTCACTAAAGAGGTTAGGGCAAACTGTTATTGCTGTTGATAATTATGAAAACGCGCCAGCTATGCAAGTTTCAGATACTTATGAAGTAATTGATATGCTTAATGCTGATGATTTGGAAAAGATTGTTTCAAAGCATATGCCTGACTATATTGTTCCTGAGGTAGAAAGTATAAGAACAGAAAAGTTATATGATTTTGAGAATAATGGTTTTTGTGTTATTCCATCAGCAAAAGCAGTAAATTTTACTATGAACAGGAAATCAATAAGAGATCTTGCTGCAAAGGAATTAAATATAAAAACTGCAAATTATGAATATGCTAGCTCTTTTGAAGAACTAACTGAAGCAGTTAATATTATTGGATTTCCATGCGTTATAAAACCACTAATGAGTAGTTCAGGAAAAGGTCAATCTACAATTACAGAACCATCTCAAATAAAAGAAGCCTGGGATTATTCAATTAAGGGATCAAGAGGTGATATAAACGAGGTGATCGTTGAAGAATTCATTTCATTTGATTATGAAATCAC
This sequence comes from Flavobacteriales bacterium TMED84, assembly GCA_002172655.2. Lineage (GTDB taxonomy): Bacteria > Bacteroidota > Bacteroidia > Flavobacteriales > BACL11. The sequence goes on from NHEL02000009.1 coordinate 15,454, forward strand.
TCTTCTAACAGTTACACAAAAAAATAATAACACACTTTTTTGTCCACCAATTGGGCATATTCAAAAAAGTGGAGATTATCAACAAAGCTGGCAGCCAGCAAAAATGAATCAAAATGTTTTAAAAGATGCACAAGAAATATCAAAGAAAATTGTTGAGAAATTAAGCGGATGTGGAATTTGGGGTATTGAATTCTTTGTCAAAAAAGATGTTGTATTCTTTTCTGAGTTATCTCCTAGGCCTCATGATACTGGTATGGTTACTTTAGCTGGTACTCAAAACTTTTCCGAGTTCGAGTTACATGCTAGAGCTATTCTTGGACTTCCCATTAAGGAAATATCTTTAATTCAAAATGGAGCTTCATCAGTTATTTTATCACAACACAATTCAAGTGATACTCCAGCCTTTACTGGTCTTGAAAAAGTAAGTCAAATTACAAATACCGATGTTAGAATTTTTGGAAAGCCTAGTTCAAGAGTTAATAGAAGAATGGGTGTTGCTCTTTCTTATGGATCAGAGCCGGTTGAAAAATTAATTGAAAAAGCTAAGGCAGTTTCATCTCAAATAAAATTTAGTTGATTTTTAGTTAGACTTATCTACCCAATCACCATTCTCTTTTATTAAGTCAATCAAGGCATCAACAGCTTCATTTTCAGGAACATTTTTCTTAACAACAGTTTTTTCCTTATATAGAGTAATTTTTCCAGGGCCAGTACCAACATATCCATAATCTGCATCAGCCATTTCACCAGGACCGTTAACAATACACCCCATGATTCCAATCTTAACTCCTTTTAAATGATCAGTGACTTTTCTGATTTTAGCTGTTGTTTCTTGCAAATCAAATAAAGTCCTCCCACAACTTGGACATGAAATATATTCTGTTTTAGAAATCCTTGTTCTACTAGCTTGAAGAATACCAAAGGAAATGGAGTTAAGCATTTTATTTGAACAATTATTTGAAGAAATACAAATACCATCTCCAAAACCATCAATTAAAAGTGACCCAATATCAATTGATGCTGATATTTGTAGTTGCTCGTCATCGTTAAACTCATATTTTCTTGAAATTATAACTGGATTTTCTATTTTTTTCTCCATCAGCTCAAAGAAAAATTTTCTCATTGCACCTATGCAATTAATATTCTCAGACACTAGAAAAATTACTACTGATTTGTTGTTTTTCAAAATATCAATTAACGAAGGTGTCATCTCATGATCATAAATTTTTAAAAAATTCAAATTTTCGTTAAAGTCTTTAATTTTTCCATACTCTTTAAGATTAAAAATTGGAAATCCTTTCTTGTGCTCTATCCAAGATGAATAGTTTGAAATTATTCTAAGAGTACCTGGAATTTCAAAGTTAATTTCGTTCTCACCAATATAAATAAAATCAGAAGCCATTTCTGAAATATGCCATTTGTCTAATGGAACAGAATACCTGTAACCAAGTGAAAAAAATGAAGCTTGAGTAATTTTTGTTCTGTTTGATAAATCTGAAATTACTATTGGAACATTTTTGTTACCAATATTTTCGATTTGAAAGGTTTTCCTTTTCTCATACTGGAAATAATCAATTTGATGTTGTTTAGTCTCAGCTATTTTTTTGTGGTTATGTATGTCTTTGAAATGATCTAGAATTTTTTGAGCAACGGGCATTTCATACTCAGGAGCCTCAGTTAATGACACTCTAATTGTGTCACCAATACCTTCACTAAGAAGCGTCCCGATTCCAACTGCTGATTTAATTCTTCCATCTTCACCCTCTCCTGCTTCAGTGACTCCAAGGTGTAGAGGGTATTTCATACCTTCTTTAATCATCTCATTTACTAACAATCTGTATGCATAAACCATAACTCTAGTGTTTGACGCTTTCATTGAAATAACAATGTTGTGGTAATCATGTTTTCTACATATTCTTATAAACTCTAAAGCTGACTCTACCATTCCTTTTGGCGTATCTCCATATCTACTTAAAATTCTATCCGAAAGAGAACCGTGGTTGGTTCCTATTCTCATACTTGTATTATTTTGCTTACATATTTGTACAAGTGGTGTAAATTTCTCTTCAATTCTTAGTAATTCATTATTATAACTTTCGTCCGTATAATCTATCTCTTCGAACTTTTTTTTGTCAGCATAGTTTCCAGGATTAATCCTTACTTTTTCAACGATTTTTGCAGCTGTCTCTGCTGCATTTGGAGTGTAATGAATATCTGCAACTAAAGGAGTTTTATAACCCCTTAATCTTAACTCATTTTTTATGTTGGCAAGATTTTCAGCATCTTTTTTACTAGGCGCTGTTATTCTAACAAGTTTACATCCTGCATCTATCATTCTGATAGACTCATCAACTGTTGCAGAAGTGTTCATTGTGTTTGCAGTTGTCATAGATTGAATATGTATTGGATTTTTACCACCAATAGCTATTGGACCAACCTTTACCTCAATGGTGTTGAATCTTTTATAATTAGAAAGACTTTTGAAGTGTGACATTAGTTTTTGACAAACTTCTTAATATATTTCTTTTCGTCTGAAATAATTTCAATAAAATATGAGCCGCTATTCACGTTCTTGATATCAATTACCTCATTAACCAAATTCATACAATCTTTCTTTTCAATTATCCTACCAACTTTGTCAATGATTGATATACTAACAGGATTATATATACTTGCGCTAATTGTTATCTGATTTTTAGCTGGATTAGGGAAAATGCTTATTGGGGTATTGAAATTTTCAACTCCTGCTGTATTGTTTGCAACTCTGAATTCATGATGTATGAAGGACCCAAAATCACAATCAAAAATTTTGAACCAGGAAGCACCAATATCTCTGAATCTAATCATGCCTGCACCGTCATTGTTAGCCCAGAAATCTAATCCGTCATCATCTACATCAGTTACTTTGAATGTATAGCATCCTGGAGCAAATTGAACAGTGTCTCGGTACTGGGTGTTTGATATAAGTATACCAGAATTATAAATCATATTGTCAGAATTATCAGTGATTTCCCATGATGTTTCTGAGAATTGAGTTAGAGAATTTATTACTCCACTATTGGTTTGAACCCATATTGTAAAAATATCATTGTATTCTGGAGGATATTCAAAGTGACTGCTCATTGAGTTGTTTAAAACATACTCATCAAAGCCACCATTAGGGCTTGTAATACTAACATTGAATATAGTATTAGTAGATTGATTCCATAGGCTTTGAGGATCTGGTAATTTAACAGTATCTTTTTGCATGAACGAGAGATTACCACTCCATTGGAATGTTTCTTGGTTTGGTGATCCTTCAACCCAATAATTAATGATCAGAGATGTTAAATTTGTTGAACCAGTATTTTGAATCACTATCTCAGGCTTTGAACATATTGGGTTTTTTCTTGAATTAACAACTTTATTAGTTGGAGATAATATGTCAGTAATTCTTGCATCCAAGTTAAAGTTTGGTGTCCCATAGCTAATTAACTGACTACTAACCCAGTAATTAGATGAGCCAGTTGCGTTGTTTAGTCCATAGTCAAATATATGTTGTTGACCTGGGGTAACAAGACTTGTTATATCAAATTCATTAACATCAGAAGCTTGCCCAGGGCACCATCCGGCTCTATCATAAATCCAAGTACCCCCTTGTGGGTATACAGGGTTTCCAGCACATTCAGTCCATACTCTCCATGTGTTTTTATTTGAAGGGTTATTGTCAACATCAATGTAATGATTTCTTGGAATAAATTCCCCTTGCTGTCCGTGTCCAGTGACCACAGTGTTAATTTTAAATGCACTTGCACTAGAAAGCAGTTTATGAGATCGTGGTTCAAAGCAGTCATCATTCATGATGCTTGTGTAACTTTTTGATTGAGGCCTCCAAATTTGCTGCATTTCAAGAACTTCTCTGGGGGGAGTTCCAACAATGAAATAAAACTTTATATCCATATCTTCTTGCCATTGTCCACCTCCACTAACAGTGATCCTCTTATTTCCTTTAAAAATTGGAGCATAATCGGTTAAATCAAAATACCAAGTTTTACCTTCAGGACCTAAATCTAAACCAATTCCGTATGGTGTTACAAAAGACATTATTTGAAAGGCCATTGGGTATCTTTTGTAATAGTTAATTTGGGAAATATTAATTACTCCTGTGGAAAGCATTGTATCAATATTTATAACATTTCCTGAGCTGTCAGTGGTGTAGCTATAAGGTTGCCAATAAGTATTAACAGATAATGTGTCTATAACATCATGAAGTAAACTATTGCTATTGGTAATTATACTCATTTCATAGATAGTATCTGCACTGGCGAGTACAGAATCAATAATGATATTGCCCAGAGAGTCAATCGTTTGTATGTAATTATAAATAGGATAATTGATGTAAGGGTAATTTGATCCATTAAAATTAGTGATTGAATGACTAGCAGTTCTATTAAGAACTGAGTCTATTCTAGTGCTGTCATGTATATAAGTGTGACAGCTGTAATCCCATTCTCCACATGCTACATTATTTCCTCCTGATTGATTTACCTGACCATCCTTGCATCTCATACTATAAGACATAATAATCTTCTCAAAAGTTAAATTTGGATCGTTAGGGAAATGAGCAATAGTATCTCTTGGAGGGCCCCATGCCTGTCCGTAGGTCATGCTGTAGTCAAATGTTTGTACAACAATAGTGTCTCCAGGGTTTTGAGCAAAACCAAATGTAACAGAGAACATTATCAGTAATAGATATATTTTTTTCATTATTGTTCTTTTTTTTCCGATTGATTAAATTCAGCAACCCCACCTGAAACAATTAACTTCATAACTTCACTTGATGAAGCATCTATTGGAGTTATATATTTCTTTTCTACTACGTAAAGATTTCCAGAAAAGTTATAAGAGTGAGGAATATATACCAATACTCTTCCTTCATTTATTTTTAATTTTTCTAAATCTTCGTTCGTAATAAATCCAATTCTCTCAATTGTTGAATTATCAAAAATTTTAACAAAAACTGCTTGTTTAAACCCTTTCTTTTTACCAATAAATGCTCCCATTAAATCCTTAACAGAGGAGTATATAGTTTCAAGCAATGGAGCTTTCTTTAGAATTCTTTTAAAGAAAGCATTAATAGGACTTTTTATAACAATAGATCCAATAAAGCCAATAATGATGATTGAAAATATTACAACAATTAGGCCTAGACCAGGCACTTTGAAATCAAAAATATTTTCTAAACTTCTGATGACCCAAATCGCTACATAAGATGTTACTGCAATAGGTACTATATATAATAAACCTTGTAAAAAGTAATAAATTAATTTTTTTATCATACAATAAATAATCAGATTTAAAGTTATAAAAATATAAAATCTAAACTTTTTAGCATGAACAAATTAACAACAATAGCAATATTATTCTTTTTCTTCTTTAATGATGTATATTCTCAAACAGTAGTTAACTTAAAAAAAAATAAATCAGAGAAAATTATAACTAAATCTGGAAAAAATAAATACATTGATAAAAATGGAAATATTTACTATAAGAAGAAAAAAAGAAAAAAGAAAAATAGAGTTGTTATTAAAAAACCTGTCAGAAAAAAAGCAAAGATTAATAATCCAAAATACAAAAAGAGAGGATATGTTTGGGTAGGTGGTCATTGGAAATGGAGTCCTTTCTATCAGCAATATGTTTGGATTTCAGGAAAATGGAAGAAAAAAAAGATAGGTTACAAATGGAAAAAAGGATATTGGGAAAGCATGCCTACTGGTTTTTTGTGGGTTGATGGCTGTTGGGTTCCGATGACCTACTAAAATTTATTAACTATCTTTGATTTTGTCAAAGATTAATTTAATGAATTTAAAAACAAAGAGGATTATAAAAATAATTGTTCTCCTAATCTTTTTTACCAGCGAAGTTTTTGCTCAGTTCAGTGGCTTTGCTCTGTATAACAGACAAGGCAACACTACAACATATTTACTTGATGAGAATGAAAATATAGCTCATACTTGGAATTTAAGTACAGAATGCAATTACACAGTTCTTCTTAAAGACAATGGAAATATTGTTAGAGGAACAAAAAATAATACCCAGACAGGAGGAACAAACAATTCTTTAGGAGGTGCTGCAGATGCAGGAAGAGTACAAGAGATTGATCCAAACGGAAATGTTGTTTGGGATTTTATTTATTCAAGCTCGAGTGTTTTATCGCACCATGATATATGTCTAATAGGAGATAATGTTTTATTAACTGCTTGGGAAGCCAAGTCACAAGCTGAGCTTATTAATACAGGCTTTACAGGAAATGTTTCTAACTCTGGAAAGTGGCCAACTCATTTTGTTGAAATTGAGGGAAATCCAAATACAGGCACAGCCCAAATAGTTTGGGAGTGGCATATTTGGGATCATTTATGTCAAGATGTAGATCCAAATAAGCCAAATTATGTAAATGATATTTCAGATCACCCTGAGCTAATTGATATTAATATGATACAAAATAGTGGAGGAGGACCTGGAGGAGGTGGAGGTGATTGGTTTCATGTTAACGGAGTAGATTATAATCCTGATTTGGATCAAATAGCCTTTTCTTCGAGATTCTCAAGCGAGATATATATAATAGATCACAGTACCACAACTGCAGAAGCTGCAAGTCACACAGGTGGTAACTCTGGAATGGGTGGAGATATCCTTTACAGATGGGGAAATCCTGCTAACTATGGTATGACAGGCCAAAGAGTGATCCCTAATGCAGTACACGATGTAAGATGGGTCAAAGACGATGGAAGACCATTAGGTGGGCACTTACAAATTTTTAATAACTCTGGAGGAGGTAATAATCAGTCAACTGTTGATGCTATTCTGACTCCAGTAAATGGATATACTTATTTTAGAAGTTCTGGCCAACCCTATGGTCCAAGTAGCTACACGTCCAGATATTTTTGTCAATATTCAGCACCTGGTCAATCAGCATCTGATAGAATGTCCAATGGTAACATTTTTGTTAATGCATCTGGAGGACAAGGTGGTGCTGGTGTAATGTATGAAGTTGACTCATTAAA
>NHEL02000025.1:0-32126 GCA_002172655.2 Flavobacteriales bacterium TMED84
ATTTTCCATTTTTTTAAATCTATTTATGAATTTTTGATTGGTTTTGTTTAAAGCATCATCTGGATTTATTTTTAAAAATCTTGAATAACTTACCAAAGAAAACAGTAAATCTCCAAATTCGTCTTCAATATTATTGGTATCGTTATTAATTTCAACTTCAAGCTCATTTATTTCCTCTTTAATTTTTGATATTACATCCTTTTTAAGTTTCCATTCAAATCCTATTCCACTAACTTTTTCTTGAATTCTGTAACTCTTGATTAATGTTGGAAGTGATTTGGGTACACCAGAGAGAATTGACTCTCTACCCTCTTTTAGCTTAATTTTTTCCCAGTTTGACTTCACATCATCTTCAGAAATTACACTTAAATCACCGTAAATATGAGGGTGCCTGTCAACTAGTTTTTTACAAATATCTACAATAACATCATCAAAACTAAACTTATTATTTTCTGATGCGATTTTACAGTAAAAAACTATATGTAAAAGTAAATCACCTAATTCTTTTTTAATTTCATCATAATTTTGATTTTGTATGGATTCAGATAACTCATAAACTTCCTCAATGGTCAAGTGTCTTAAAGATTGAATTGTTTGTTTTTTGTCCCATGGACATTTTTCTCTCAATTCATCCATAATTTTGATGAGTTTTTCAATTTTGTGAACAGACATGTTTTTTTGAACAAATCTATTATATTATTTGTACTTTTGGTAGATAACACTTATGCTATGAAAAAAATATTTACTCTTTCACTAATTTTTACAACCATTGCTTCCTATTCCCAAACATTTGTTAGTACAACACCAGAAAATAAAAATGTTGTTTTAGAGGAGTTTACTGGAATCTCCTGTACTTATTGTCCTGACGGACATAGAATAGCAAATGATATTTACAATAATAATCCAACAGACGTAGTGTTAATAAATATACACACTGGAGGTTATGCGTCTCCGCAAGGTCCAGGAACTGATTTTAATACAATGTTTGGAAGTGCAATTGCTGCTCAATCAAACTTAAGCGGTTACCCAGCTGGTACCGTAAATAGACGTGTTTTTGCTGGACTTGGTCAAAACGGTGGTACTGCAATGAGTAGGGGTAATTGGCAGTCTGCTTCATCTCAAATACTAAACGAACCTTCCTATGTTAATGTTGCTGCTCAGGCCAATCTTGATATAAGTACAAGGCAATTATCTGTAACTGTTGAAGCATACTACACTGGTTCAAGCCCAGTAAATACAAACAAATTAAATGTAGCTCTGATTCAAAATAATGTTGAAGGACCTCAAACTGGAGCATCATACAACCCGACTGCGATACTTCCAAATGGTAATTATAATCATCAACATATGCTCAGACACATGCTTACTGGACAGTGGGGTGATGATATAACAAATACTAGCACTGGTTCATTCTTCACAAATACATACACATACACCATACCAAACGATTTGAATGGAGTAGCGTTTGATTTGTTTAACCTTGAAGTTGCAGTATTTTTAACTGAAACTCAACAAAATGTAGTAACAGGAAATATGGCTTATATGAATTTAGTTGTTCCACCGGGAATAAATCTTGTTGATCTAGTAGCAAGCTCTAATATGAGTATACCTTCCTCTTATTGTGACAATAATTTAACTCCTGAAATAACAGTTACAAATAATACTTCTGTTCCCGTTGACACTTTTGCGGTGAGTTATACACTAAATAATAATGCACCAGTAACACAAAATGTTTATAGTTCTTTACAACCTGGAAGTACTACAACAATAAGCTTTAATTCTATAACTGTTCCTTCTGGAACAAATAATATCTCATACGCAGTTACTACTATCGCTAACACATCTTTTATTGATAATGTTCCTAGCAATAATGTTGCCTCAAGTGGTTCATTTAACACCTTATCACCCACGGCATTTGCTACAAATCATTCAGAAGGTTTTGAAGGTTTTGCATTAGCAACACCTGCTCCGAACAATGCAATTTTAGAAAATCCTCAAGACAATTGGGTAGGAATTATTGATGATACCTATACTCAAGGTCAACCTGTTGGAGGATATGGTAATTCAGTTAATTCCTACAGATTTAGACTAAATTCTTTTTCAGCTGGTCAAAGTGCAAAATTAATTTGGGAAAAACTTGATTTTTCTGACGCAGGAAATTATCAAATAAAGTATGATTTAGCTCATGCACTTAAAAATTCATGGGATGGAGATGTTATTCAAATTATTGCTTCAACAGATTGTGGTCTCACTTGGAATACTGTCAGTCAGATGTCAGGTAGTTCAACTGCAACATATGGTACAATTAGTAGTTCAGGAAACTTCAACCCTCTTACAATTGGAGGAACTACAAACTATTACCCATCAAACAACACGTCATCGTTACAGCACTGGAGAACTGATTCAGTTGATTTGAGTGCGTATAATGGTAACCCTGACGTTATGCTAGCTATAAATGTTATTTGTGGTGGTGGAAACAACTTATATTTAGATAACATAATTATTGAAGCGATTTCAAGCTCTACAAGTACCAATCTAATCAAAAAGTCTATCAATTTATACCCTAATCCAGCAAATAACTTTATTGTGATTGATGATTTTGACAATGTTACAAATTATGAAATTTTTGATAGTATGGGAAAAAAAGTAGCTATAATTGAGTCCGGAAAAACTGATATTAATTTCCTTGAAAGTGGAATTTATTTCGTCAAATCAAATGGAAATACACTAAAAAGATTTTCAGTTGTTAAGTAAATGGAGTTATTTATTATTACTATTTTTTTTCTTCTAATTGCAGTAACTGGTATTTCAGTAAAAATTCTTTTCAAAAAAAATGGGAAATTCAGCGGTACTTGTGCCAGTAATAATCCGATGTTGAACAAAGACGGTGAAGCATGTGGTTTGTGTGGTGCTTTGCCCGATGAACAATGTAACAATTCTTAATTAGTTGTTATTTTATTTATGCGAGATGTTCTAAATGTAGAAATATTATCAAATTCATCCTCATAAATAACAATAGCCTGAATTTGAGGATAAGTTTTCAAAAAATCTTTTATCTCCTTGATATCCATACACATAAAAGATGTTGCAATCGCATCAGCTAGTGAACACTTTTTATGCAATACAGTAGAGCTAATAACTTTTGTTTTTGAAGGAAAACCCGTACTAGGGTCAATGATATGTGATATCAAATTATTATTATCTAAGTAATAATTTCTATAACTTCCTGATGTTGCCAATGACATGTCACTCAGTTCAAGTACTGTATTAAAGTTTGATGTAAGTGTTTCATCTGGATTTTCAACTCCGATTCTCCATTTCTTTTTTTTTGAATAATTTGTTCCTGAGGTTCTAACCTCACCTCCAACTTCTATCATATAATTCTTTATCTCCTCTTGATTAAAATATTCTGCTACTAAGTCACAGGTGTAACCTTGCGCTATAGCATTAAAATCAAGAGATGTGGATGAATCTAAAATGATATAATCCTTGTCAATTTTAATATTACTCATGTTAGAGTTTGATATTAAGCTGATAATGCTGAAAGTGTCGATAGATGCTGGTCTTTTTTTGCTATAAAATCCAAAATAATTAATTACTGGAAAAAGTGCACACGAAAAATTTTCACTTGTCATCTTATTTACTCTTATTGATTGCTTTGTAAGAGTATCAATAATTGGATCATATGAAATTCTTTTTTTTTGATTAAGCTTTATCAGATTTGATTTTTGATTGTATAATGATACAGAAAAATCAATTACTTTAAATATGCTATCTATTGCATTAGAAAAATCTCTGTTTTCAGGACAGAAATATTTAATATTAAAAAATGTACCTTGAGTTTGACCAGAGTAACTTTTTTGGAACAAAGACTTTCTTTGAGTGCAAGAGATTATAATCAGTAATGTTAGTAAGAAAATATGTAGTTTCATAAATTCTAGCCTCCGAAGTCATCGAAACGAACATTTTCATCAGGAATACCCCAATCTTCAGCCATCTTCAAGACAGCTTGGTTCATTAGTGGAGGACCACAGAAGTATAGTTCTATATCTTCAGGAGCTTCATGATGTACTAGATATTGATCTATTACTGCCTGATGTACAAAACCTAAAAAGCCATCTCCCTCATCATTAATTGTTTTTTTAACTTTCCAATTGTCTTCTTCCAATGGCTCTGATAAAACAACATGAAATTTAAAATTATGGTATACTCTTTCCAGAGACAGAAAATGCTCTAAATAAAATAATTCTCTTTTTGAACGCCCCCCATACCAAAAAGTTACTTTTCTTCCTGTTTTTATAGTCTTGAAAAGTTCATACAAATGAGACCTCATGGGAGCCATTCCTGCTCCACCTCCGATGTATAACATTTCAGCATCAGACTCATTTATAAAAAACTCACCATATGGACCTGAAATAGTAACTTTATCACCTGGCTTTTTACTAAAGATATAGGTTGATGCAACACCAGGATTTAAATCAGCATAATCATTCTTAGAGGGATCCCAAGGAGGTGTTGCTACACGAACGTTTAGCATAATCCTTCTTCCCTCTGCAGGATATGAAGCCATTGAATAAGCTCTTGTAACTTCATCATCATTGACCATTTTTAAAGGCCATAATTTAAATTTATCCCACTCTAACTGAAATTTATTAGCATCATCTGGATGTTCATCTGGATGAGCTGTTATATCAATATCTTCATAATTAACTTCACAATCAGGGATATCAATTTGAATATATCCTCCAGCTTTGTATGGCATATCCTCTGGAACTTCAACAATAAACTCTTTTATAAATGAAGCTACATTATAGTTAGACACTACTGTTGCTTCCCATTTTTTCACTCCAAAAACTTCCTCAGGTACAGAAATATCCATATTTTCCTTGACCTTAACTTGACACCCTAACCTCCAGTTGTTAGCTATTTCTTTTCGAGAAAAGTGAGGCTTTTCAGTAGGTAAAATACTCCCTCCCCCGCTATTGACTTGACAAGTACATTGAATACATGTACCACCGCCTCCACAGGCTGAGGGTAAGAAAACTCCAACATCGCTAAGCGTGGTTAAAAGTGTGCCACCACCATCTACCTCAATTTCTTTTTCTCCATTTATTTTTATTTTTATCTTTCCAGCAGGTGCTAGCTTAGACTTAGTAAAAATTAAAATCCCAACTAAACTTAAAATAACTACTAAAAAAACTAGAATACTACTTAGAACTGTTAATCCACCCATAATTATAATTTAATACCCATAAAACTCATAAAAGCTATTCCCATCAAGCCAGTTATGATATACGTTATTCCCAATCCTCTAAGTGCTGGCGGTATGTTTGAATACCTAATCTTCTCCCTAATAGCTGCAATCGCAACTATCGCCAAGAACCATCCAACTCCTGAACCCAAACCATATACTGTAGCTTCTGTAATATTTGAGAAATCTTTCTCTTGCATAAACAATGAAGCTCCAAGAATTGCACAATTTACAGCAATAAGCGGCAAGAAGATTCCGAGCGATCCATAAAGAGCTGGAGAAAACTTTTCAATTATCATTTCAACAAGTTGAACCATAGACGCAATGACAGCAATAAACATAATGAACGATAAAAAACTTAAATCAATATCTTTGAATGAGTCACCAAGTAATAGAGAGAGTGCACCTTCTCTTAAAACATAGTTTTCTAAAAGATAATTAATTGGAACTGTAATACCTAATACAAAAATAACAGCAAATCCCATCCCAACAGATGTGCTAACAGTTTTTGACACCCCTAAGTAAGAGCACATTCCGAGAAAATATGCAAAAACCATGTTGTCTATGAAAATAGACTTTATAAATATATTTACTAGCTCTTGCACTTTTATATTATTTAGGTTCTATTAATTTTTTATTTCTTATTCTCTGGACCCAAATTATTAATCCAACAGTAACTAATGCCATGGGAGGAAGTATCATCATCCCATTATTTTCATATCCAAAATTGTAAATTCCTAACTTTTCTAAGACTGGATATCCGTAAAGAGTACCTGATCCTAACAACTCTCTGAAAAAAGCAACTGCTATTAGAATCCAAGCATAGCCGAAAGAGTTACCAATTCCGTCTAAGAATGATTTCCAAGGAGTATTTCCCAAAGCAAATGCTTCAAGTCTTCCCATTATTATACAGTTAGTGATTATTAAGCCAACAAAAACTGAAAGCTCTTTGCTTACGTCAAAAATGTAGGCCTTTAAAACCTCATCAACTAAAATTACTAAAGTAGCAATAACAACTAAAAAAACAATAATTCTAATTCTGGAAGGAATAAACTTTCTCAATAATGATACAACAACGTTGGCAACTGATAAAACAAAAAGAACTGAAAATGACATTACAACTGCTGGCTTTAGCTGAACTGTTATTGCCAATGCAGAACAAATACCTAAAACCTGTACTGTTATAGGATTATTATCATCGAGAGGATCGGTAATTAATTTCTTATTTTTTTTTGAAAATAAAGCTTCTTTTTTTTGACTCATTTAATTTAGTTTGTTAATCGTATCATTTAAGTTGATGTCTTCCTCAATAAAATTCATAATGTCATTAACTTCATTTTCTTTCATCTTGTTTTCAAAATATGGAAGATATTTATCCAATCTTTCTTTTAACATTGCAGTTACCCCATCAGATGTTATGGTTCCTCCTGAGATACCATCAACTCCATGATAATCATTTTCTTTTGCACCACCTTTAACAACAGCAATTGAAACGAAATCTCCTTCAATGTCAAATATTCTCTTTCCATTAAATGGCTTTTCAAAAAAATCTCTATTAATTTCAGCCCCCAGTCCAGGAGTTTCTGCTTTATGATCAAAAACTGCTCCATATACAGTATTCATATCGTTATCTAAAGAGATATATCCCCAAATTGGTCCCCAAAGTCCAGTTCCTCTTAACGGAATAATATATTTTTCGCTGCCGTTAATATTTGAAATAAATAGGGGCATATTCTGTTCTTTTTTTGGTTTTTTTGTTTCCTTATTAAGTTGAATTGATGAAATATCAATATCTGTTTTTTGCCCATCAGAATCTAAAACAAATGAGTCGGTAATATATTTATCATAATTTAAATCAGCCTCTTCTCTTGAAACATAAATTCCAACTGAACTCAGTATGTTTTGTTTGTTTTCAAGAGCGATATTTTTCTGCTGAAGAGGCTTTAATTTTATAGATGTAAAAGATAATAAAGCTGCAACAACCAAGACCATTGCAGTAGAAAAAAAGAAGACATAAGTGTTTTTATTTAAATCCATTATAAAGTTACTCTCTTTAGTCTTTTATTTACATTAGCTTGTACTATATAATGATCAATAAGCGGAGCAAAGATATTCATTAATAATATTGCAAGCATCATTCCTTCTGGGTAAGCAGGATTAAAAGTTCTTATTAAAATTGCAAAAACACCAATTAAAAATCCATATATATATTTTCCTGTGTTAGTTTGACTCGCAGTTACAGGATCAGTGGCCATAAAAACTGCACCAAAAGCAAAACTTCCAATCATTAGATGAATATGTGCAGGGGTTGACATCAATTCATTGTAGCCCCACAAATTAAAAAGATATGCCATAAAATAACCTCCTATAAAAGTTGAAAGAATTATTCTCCAACTTCCTACTCCAGTAAAAAGTAAAATTAGTGCCCCAAGAATAATAGCTACCATTGATGTTTCTCCAACGGATCCAGGAATAGTTCCAAAAAACATATCACTCATACTCCACTGTCCTGAAAGACTTTGCCAATTCATAGAAGAAGCTAAGTCTCCCAATATTGTTGCTCCGGAGTATCCATCTACTGAAGCATTCTGAACCCATACTTTGTCTCCTGACATCCAAGATGGATATGCAAAAAACAAAAAAGCTCTCGCTGTTAAAGCAGGATTTAAAATATTCATTCCAGTACCACCGAAGACTTCCTTACCAATAACTACAGCAAAAATTACTGAAATCGCAAGCATCCACAAAGGAACGTCGATTGGCATAGTTAAGGGGATTAACATTCCGGTGACTAGATAACCCTCATTCACTTGATGCCCTCTTAGTACTGCAAAAGCAAATTCTACTGCTAAACCAACTGCATAGGAAACTATTATTAATGGTAAAAATTTCCAAAATCCAAAGTTAAATTGCTGTATAAAAGTCATACTTTCTCCACTTGCGATTGAGTACTGATAACCAACATTCCACATACCAAATAAAACACAAGGAATGAGTGCCACAATGACCATGAACATTGTGCGCTTTAAATCAATTGCATCTTTAATATGAGTTCCTTCCTTTGTGGTATGATCAGGGACAAATAGAAAAGTTTCGAATGCATCATATGCTGGATATAATTTTTCAAGTTTACCTCCCTTTTCAAAGTTCGGTTTTATTACATCTAATAAATTTCTAAAAACTTTCATTTAACTATTTTCTTTTAACATTAAATCTAAACCCTTTCTAATTATATTTTGAACATCCATTTTAGAAGTACAAACAAATTCACACAAAGCAAAATCTTCTGTTGAAACCTCATATATACCTAATCCCTCCATCATTTCAATATCTTCCATCATAATGGATTTAATAAGTTGCATTGGAAAAATGTTCATCGGAAGAACCTTTTCATATTGACCAGTTACTACAAATGCTCTCTCTTCACCATTGTTATTGGTATTCAAATTAAATCTTTTGTTTGGTACCAGCCAAGAAAAGAATGTTTTTGACATAGAAAATTTATGAAATCCGGGAAGTAGCCAACCTAAAAACTCTGATTTATTCCCTTCTGGTATTACACATAATTGAGAATCATAAAATCCAAGATATCCCTCTTCACTAATTTTTTTTCCAGTAAGCACATCACCTGAAATTATTCTTTTTTCTCCTTCATGTACATTATTTTCTAAAAGCGAAAATATACATGCACCTGCAACCATTCTGTAATACCTAGGCTTTGAAACCATAGAACCTGAAAGCGACACAATTCTTGAAAAATCAGATTTACCTTCATGAAATAATCTACCTATAGAAATCACATCTTGTGGACTTAGGTACCACACTACATCACCTTTGTTTATTGGATCTATGTGGTGTATTTGAATACCAACATTTCCACTAGGGTGTGGGCCAGAAATTTTATTTATCTGTACTCCTTTTGAATTTGTAAAGACTTTTGAAGGAATAGTATTTCCGTCAACATTAAGATGAGTTGTTCCAGTTGTCAGTTTGGTTATTTTATCAAGACCAAGTTGAAAGAGTTCGTCTAGACCATATAGTGCAAAGTCATTGTCTGTTGCCAATGGAGATGATGAAAATGAAGAAATAAAAATAGCTTTAGGATTATCTTTGGGGTTAGCTATCGTATCATATGGTTTTTGTCTTAAAAAAGGCCAAAGTCCAGAATCCAATAATAATGCTATAATGTCGTCCCTACTTTCGGATTTATTGACATTAAAATTCTTGTACTTAATTTCTGAGTCAGTATCGATAACTATTTGTAAAATTTTTCTTTTTTCTCCTCTTACAATAGCTTTGACTGAACCACTAACAGGCGAACAAATTTTAACACTTTCATTATATTTATCAAAAAAAATACAATCTCCGGCTAAAACACTTTCAGATTCTTTAACAGTTAACTTTGGAGTGAGATTATGAAAGTCAGTTGGCTTAATAGCATATAATTTTGGGGGTTTGGTTGTATCATAAACTTTATCAGCCTTTCCTTCCAACTTAATATTTAAGCCTTTTTTTAATATAATGTTTTTGGACATTACTTCGTCAAATTCAATGTTCAAATTTAGTAATATTGCAATGAATAATTTTTAATTTTTTTTAAATATTTTTTAATCAATCTTTATTTAGATTAATTCTAAATAACAATATGAAACTAGGCATAAAAATTATAATATTAACAACACTTTTTTCTTGCTCTTTGACAAAAAAAAAAGATGATATTTTATTAAAAACAATAGAAAATGATGTTAATGAAACTAAAATTTTTGAAGACAAAACATATGATAAAAATATTAATACTGTTCGAATTCATAAATTCAATGATCAATTAAGTGATCCTATAATTTTTCTAGCATTAGAAGATAGTTTAAAATTAAGTTTTGATGATTTTAATGACAAATACAGAAAGATGTATTACAGAATAATTCATTGTGATAGTGAATGGAAAAGAACTGACCTAAACGAAACTGAATATTTAAAAGGATTTAGTATTAACGAAATTTACGATTATGAAAATTCTTTCAATACTAAAATAAAATACAGAAACTATTTTTTAAAAATTCCTAACAAAGAAATAGAAATTACAAAATCTGGAAATTATATAATTCAAATAGAAGATGACAACAAAATTCTTCTAGAAAAAAAATTCTATGTCGCTGAAAATAAAGTCAATTTAAAAGGAAATGTCAGCAAAGTTAAGTTAATAGAACACAGAAATACCAAGCAAAAAATAAATGTTGAGATTGATTTAATGAATCTAAAAGTTTCTGATCCTTTTTCAGAAATTAAGCTAGTAATAAAAAAAAATAATAGCAACATTGAAAAGATAGAAAATTTAAAACCATTATTTATTAAAGATAGAACTTTGATTTATGATTATGAAGATGAAAGCAATTTCTGGGGAGGTAACCAATTTAGATATTTTAACTCATCCTCAACTAGATATCTCTCAGATAGGATAGATAATATAATAGTTGATAGCATCACAACTTTTGTCATAAGAGAAGATTGGCCTAGGCAACTTGAAAATTATTTAATTTATCCTGATATAAATGGGAATTTCTATATTGATTGTGAAACGTGTTGGAATAGCAACATAGAGTCAGAATACGTAAATGTTAAATTCAAATTAAATTATAGTGAAAAAATTAGTTACGGATCTGTTTATTTGATTGGAAATTTTACAAATTGGAACATAAATGAAAATTTCAAGCTTGATTATGATCAAGTTAGCAAATCGTACACAAAGACAATTAAAATTAAGCAAGGATACTATAATTATCAATATTTACTACTAGATAATTATTCGAATACATCAAGCTCAAACATATTTGAAGGAAGTCATTATCAAACAACAAATGATTATTATATTTACGTATATTTTAAAAAGCCAGAAAGTAGACATACTAGACTTGTTGGCTATAAAAAAATATCATCAAAAAATTTATTATAAAATGAGTAAAGCAATATTTAAAGTACCAACTCCTATTAATGAAAACGTCAAAGAGTATAAGAAAGATAGTGAAGAATTAAAATCACTTCTTTATGAATACGATGAAATGTACAAGAAAAAAATCGATATACCTATGATTATTGGTGGTAATGAAGTAACAACTCAAGAAAAAATTAATATTTATCCGCCACATGACATTAATCATTGTGTAGGTCATTACTATTTAGGAAATCAAAAGCATGTTGAAGATGCTATAGAAGCAGCATTGCAGGCAAAAGTTAAATGGTCTCGTATGAAATGGCAAGACAGAGCTAGTATATTTCTCAAAGCAGCAGATTTATTAGTAGGTCCATTCCGAGACAAACTAAATGCTGCTACTATGATTGGTCAAAGTAAAAACGTACATCAAGCTGAGATAGATGCAGCATGTGAACTAATTGACTTTCTAAAATTTAATGTCAAATTCATGACAGAGATTTATGAAAATCAACCAGTTTCAGATAATGGAATATGGAATAGAATGGAGTACAGACCTCTAGAAGGATTTATCTTTGCATTAACACCATTTAATTTTACCTCAATTTGTGCTAATCTTTGTGCAGCACCTGCACTAATGGGTAATGTAATCGTTTGGAAACCTGCAAGAACACAAATTTACTCAGCTAAAGTGATTATGGACCTTTTCAAAGAAGCTGGCTTACCTGATGGTGTTATTAATATGATTACTGTTGACGGATCTTCTGCAGGTGATGTTATTTTTAAAAATAAGTTTTTTGCTGGTCTTCACTTTACTGGTTCAACTAATGTATTTAACAAGTTTTGGGAAATGATTGGTAAAAATATTGACAATTATATTAGCTATCCTAGAATAGTTGGTGAAACGGGTGGTAAAGATTTTATAGTTGCCCACAAATCTTGTGAGATTAAAGAATTAAATACAGCAATAATTAGAGGCTCTTTTGAATTTCAAGGACAAAAGTGTTCCGCCTCTTCTAGAGTTTATGTTCCCAAAAGTAAGTGGAAAAAACTAAAAGAAATCTTAGTTAATGACTTGAAAAAAATTAAAATTGGTTCACCAAGAGACACTCAAAATTTTATGAATGCAGTAATTTCTGAGCAATCATTCAACAAAATAATAGAATACATTGAAATTTCTAAAAATTCAAAAGACACTGAAATTATTTTTGGTGGAAAATATGAAAAATCAAAAGGTTATTTTATTGATCCTACTGTTGTATTAACTAGCAATGCTGAATTTATAACAATGAAAGAGGAAATTTTTGGACCTCTAGTAACAATCTTCCTTTACGATGATAATAAATGGACAGAGATTTTAAAAATTGTAGATAATACCTCTAAATATGCACTAACTGGCGCTGTTTTTTCTAAAGATCGATATGCCATTGAAGAAGCTTCAGGAATTTTACAAAATAGTGCAGGTAATTTTTACATTAATGACAAACCTACTGGAGCAGTTGTAGGTCAACAACCCTTTGGTGGTTCTAGAGCTTCTGGAACAAACGATAAAGCAGGTTCATCAATGAATTTGTACAGGTGGGTTTCTGCTCGAACAATTAAAGAAACATTTAATCCACCTAAATCTTTTGAGTATGGTTTCATGAAGAGCTAAAAGTAGCCTTGAAATAATTTAAGCCTGTGGTGTTGGACCACCAAAGTTAATTGGCAAATTAAAATTTTGATTAAGTTCTTGAATGGTTCCAAACTGATCTTCAAATTTTTTAATATTTTCTTTCAAAGCAGAATTTAGTCTTTTTGCATGCTGAGGTGTGAGTAATATTCTAGACCTAACCTTTGCTTTTGGAATACCTGGCATGATTTGAATAAAATCAACAACAAATTCAGAGTTTGAGTGATTTATAACAGCTAAATTACTATATGTTCCAGATGCTATTTCTTCAGTTAGCTCAATATTAATGCCATCTTTATTTTTCGAATTTTGTTCCAATTTTATTTAATTTTTATTTGACAATTCAATTTTTTCTTCAGACAAGTCATTCGTAAACTCTAATTTTGAACCTACTAAAACTTCTTCAGCATTGACCAAGCCTGTTCCCGCTGGAATTTTCTTTCCAACAATGACATTTTCCTTTAGCCCCTTTAATGTATCCCTTTTGGCATTTATTGCAGCTTCATTTAGCACTTTAGTTGTTTGCTGAAAAGAAGCAGCTGAAATCCAACTGCTAGTTTGTAAAGAAGCTCTAGTAATTCCTTGCAGAACTGGCTTTGATATAGCAGTTACGACATCTCTTGATTCAACAAGTTTTAAATCATCTCTCTTTAATCTTGAATTTTCTTCTCTTAATTTTCTTGAATCTATAATCTGACCTACTTTTAAATTGTTAGAATCTCCTGAATCAATAATATATTTTTTACCAAAAATTGAGTCATTATATTCCATAAAATCTTCTTTTGATACAAGTTGTTTTTCAAGAAACATTGTATCACCAGAGTCTGTAATTTCAACTTTTCTTAACATTTGTCTAACAAGTACTTCAAAATGTTTATCATTTATTTTAACACCTTGAAGCCTATATACATCTTGTATTTCATTTACAATATATTCTTGAACATTTGTAACTCCTTTTATTGATAATATGTCAGAAGGTGTCACAACTCCATCACACAATGGAGTACCTGCTTTGACAAAATCGTTCTCTTGTACTAATATATGTCTAGAAAGTTTTATTAAATATTTTTTTGTCTCATCATTTTTAGAAGTAATTAATATCTCCTTATTACCTCTTTTGATTTTACCAAAGCTTACTATTCCATCAATTTCTGAAACAATTGCAGGATTTGATGGATTTCTTGCTTCAAACATTTCAGTAACTCTTGGTAACCCTCCAGTTATATCGCCTGAGGTATTAGCTGATCTCGGCATTTTCGCAATAATAGTACCTGCTTTAATTTTTTCACCTTCTGAAGTAATAACATGTGCTCCAACAGGAATATTGTAAGTTCTATTATTTTTCTTTTCTGAAACCGATATTGTTGGAGATAGTGTTTTAGATCTGCTATCTATTATTACCTTTTCTTTGTATCCAGTCTGTTCATCAGACTCGAGTCTGTAAGTTGTTCCTTCAATAATGTCACTATATGATATTTTTCCATTTATCTCTGAAATTATAAGAGCGTTGTATGGGTCCCATTCACATATCTTTTGTCCAACATTTACATTTCCTTCTTTTACATATATTGTTGAACCGTATGGTACTATATGAGTAGCTAGAACATTTCCATATTTTTTATCTAAAAACCTTAGCTCAGATGTTCTACTGATTACTATTTCAGTATTGTTACCATTTTCATCTTTAGTATTGACTGTCTTTAAATCGTCAATTTGAACTAAACAATCTGACTTTGCAACTATGTTTGCATCTACCTCAGATCTTGATGCTGTACCACCAACATGAAATGTTCTGAGTGTTAATTGTGTGCCAGGTTCACCAATAGATTGTGCAGCAACAATACCAACAGGCTCTCCAATTTGAGCTGATCTTGCAGAACCTAAGCTAACTCCATAACATTTTGAACATATTCCTCTTTTAGTTTGGCATGTAAGAGCAGATCTAACTTCAATTGAGTCATATCCAGAATCCTCAATTAAATTTGCACTTCTGTCATCAACTATTTGACCTGAGGTTAATACTTCACCTTTGACTTGTACATCATTTAGTAAAGTTCTGCCAATAATTCTATCCTTTAGAGATTCAATAACTTCTTCATTATTTTTTAATGAACTGACTTCAATTCCACGTAAGGTTCCACAATCTTCCTCAACAATTATTACATCTTGAGCAACGTCAACTAATCGTCTAGTTAAATATCCAGCATCTGCGGTTTTTAGAGCTGTATCTGCAAGACCTTTTATCGCACCATGAGTTGAAATAAAGTATTCAAGAATCGATAAACCTTCACTGAAATTAGTAACAATTGGGTTTTCAATAATAGATTCACCATGGTCTCCTGACTTTTTGGGCTTTGCCATTAAGCCTCTCATTCCAGAAAGTTGTCGAATTTGTTCTTTTGAACCTCTCGCTCCAGAATCTAGCATCATGTAAATAGAATTAAATCCTTGCTTGTCATTACTAATTTTAGACATTACTGTCTCTGTAAGTCTAGCATTAGTATTTGTCCAAACATCAATGACTTGGTTGTATCTTTCATTGTTAGTAATAAAACCCATTTGATAGTTAGATTTTATTTCGTCTACTTGCTGATTAGCCTTACTTATTAGTTCATCTTTCTCTTCAGGAACTATGACATCTCCTAAATTAAAGGATAATCCTCCTTTGAAGGCCATTTCAAAGCCTGCCTTTTTTATTCTGTCAAGAAAGAATACTGTATCAGCTACTCCAAAAGAGTCAAGTATATCTCCAATTATTGATCTTAAAGATTTCTTAGTTAATAATTCATTAACAAATTCAGCTCCCTCAGGAAGAAGTTCGTTAAAGAGTGACCTACCAACAGTTGTTTCAATAATTTCATTATTGAATCTTAATTTAATTATAGCATGCAAATCTACCTTTTTCTCATTGTAAGCGATTCTTACCTCTTGAGGTGAATAAAATGTAATAGCTTCACCTTTAACTTTTTCATCCTTAGTAGATTTTTTACTTTTAGTCATATAGTAAAGACCCAATACCATATCTTGCGAAGGAACTGTTATTGGAGCACCATTAGCAGGATTAAGAATATTGTGTGAAGCTAACATTAACATTTGAGCTTCAAGTATAGCTGCAGAGCCTAAAGGCAGATGAACAGCCATCTGATCTCCATCAAAATCTGCGTTGAATGCAGTACATACAAGTGGATGAAGCTGGATAGCTTTTCCTTCTATCATTTTAGGCTGAAATGCCTGAATACCAAGCCTATGTAATGTTGGAGCTCTATTAAGTAAAACAGGATGACTTTTCATAACATTCTCTAAAATGTCCCATACGACTGCTTCTCTTGAATCAACAATTTTTTTTGCAGTTTTGACAGTCTTAACTACTCCTCTCTCAATTAACTTTCTAATTATGAAAGGCTTATACAATTCAGCAGCCATTTCTTTTGGAATACCACATTCGTGCATCTCAAGCTCAGGACCAACAACTATTACAGACCTTGCTGAATAGTCAACTCTTTTACCTAATAAATTTTGTCTAAATCTTCCTTGTTTGCCTTTAAGTGAATCAGATAATGATTTAAGTGCTCTATTACCGTCTGCCTTAACAGCTGATGACTTTCTAGAGTTGTCAAAAAGTGCATCAACAGATTCTTGCAACATTCTTTTCTCGTTTCTAAGGATAATATCAGGAGCGTTAATCTCCATTAGTCTTTTTAGTCTGTTATTTCTGATAATAACTCTTCTGTAAAGATCATTTAAATCAGATGTAGCAAATCTTCCTCCGTCTAATGGAACAAGCGGCCTCAATTCTGGTGGTATAACAGGTATAACTTTTATGGTCATCCATTCAGGGCGATTGTCTGAATGACTATTAGCTTCTCTAAATGATTCAACTACTTGTAATCTTTTTAATGCCTCAGCCTTTCTTTGCTGAGATGTTTCAGTATTTGCTCTATTTCTTAATTCATATGATAAATTATCAAGATCTAAACCAGCCAAAAGATCATGAATAGCCTCTGCGCCCATTTTTGCAATAAATTTATTAGGGTCATCATCAGACAAATACTGATTTTCTGCTGGCAATTTGTCTAAGATATTAAGATACTCCTCTTCAGATAAAAAATCCATTTTTTTCACCTCTTCACCTTCATCATTAGTAATACCATCAATAGTTTGAATAACAACATATCTTTCGTAATAAACAATCATATCTAACTTCTTAGACGGGAGGCCAAGTAAGTAACCTATTTTGTTGGGCAAAGTCCTAAAGTACCAAATGTGTGCTACAGGAACAACAAGATTGATATGTCCTATTCTTTGTCTTCTTACCTTCTTTTCTGTAACTTCAACGCCACATCTGTCACAAATTATTCCTTTATATCTAATTCGCTTGTATTTACCACAATGACATTCATAGTCTTTAGTTGGACCAAATACTCTTTCGCAAAAAAGGCCCCCAATTTCTGGCTTGTAAGTTCTGTAGTTAATTGTTTCTGGTTTAACAACTTCTCCGTTAGATTTTGCTAAAACATCTTCTGGTGAAGACAAGCTAATCTTGAGTGTTGTGAAATCAAGATTTTGAGTAGAATTTTTAGTATTTTTCATATATAAATATTTATTCAAATGATACTTTAAGTCCAAGTCCATTTAGTTCATGTAAAAGAACATTAAAAGACTCAGGTATGTTTGCAGATGGAAGTTCTTTTCCCTTGACTATACTTTCGAAAGTTTTTGCCCTGCCTGTTACATCATCAGATTTTAACGTTAACATTTCTTGTAAAATGTTTGAGGCTCCATAACCTTCAAGAGCCCAAACCTCCATTTCTCCAAGTCTCTGTCCACCGAATTGAGCTTTTCCACCTAATGGTTGTTGAGTTATAAGTGAATAAGGGCCAATCGATCTTGCATGCATTTTATCGTCTATGAGATGACCTAGCTTTAGCATGTAGATTACACCAACTGTAGCAGGTTGTTCAAACTTTTCACCTGTTCCACCATCATACAGAAAAGTCTGACCTAGCCTTGGTAACTTTGCTTCATCAGTTTCGACGTTTATTTGATCAATCGTAGCTCCATCAAATACAGGAGTAAAGTATTTCTTATTTAAATTTTGTCCTGCCCACCCAAGAATTGTCTCATATATTTGCCCAAGATTCATTCTAGATGGAACACCTAGAGGATTCAAAATAATATCAACAGGAGTACCATCCTCCAAATATGGCATATCTTCGTCTCTAACAACTCTAGAAACTATTCCCTTGTTTCCATGTCTACCAGCTAATTTGTCTCCAACTTTAACCTTCCTCTTTTTTGCAACTTGAACTTTCGCAAGCTGTAAAACACCTTTTGGCAATTCATCTCCAACTGTTACAGAAAATAAATTTCTTCTATATTCACCATATAATTCATTATACTTTCTAACGTAATTTTGTATCAATAATTTTACCAAATTGTTATTATCTTCTTTAATGGTCCATTTGTCAGGATCAACAATCAAGTAATTAACATCCATTAAAATTTTCTTTGAAAACTTTACACTTTTTTCAACTACAACTTCACCTAATATGTTGTACACTCCTTTAGCTGCCTTACCTCCGATAACACCATATAGCTTACCAACTAAAAGTGATTTCAGCTTATCTTTTGCTACATTAAAATTATTTTCAATTTCATTTACTTTCTCTTTGTCATTATCTCTATCTTTTTTGGTCTTTATAGATTTTGAGAACAAAGACTTGCTGATTACAACTCCTTGATGAGATGGCTTAGCTTTTAAAGAAGCGTCTTTAACATCTCCTGCTTTTTCACCAAAAATAGCTCTCAAAAGTTTCTCTTCAGGAGTTGGGTCTGATTCTCCTTTTGGAGTTATTTTACCAATTAAGATATCACCTGTTTTTACTTTTGTACCAACTCTAATCATACCATTCTTATCTAAATCCTTAGTTGCGATTTCGCTTATGTTCGGAATGTCAGCTGTGAGTTCTTCAGCACCTCTTTTTGTTTCTCTAACACTTACTGAATGCTCCTCAATGTGTAATGATGTAAAGAGATCTTCTCTTACCACTCTTTCAGAAAGAACAATTGCATCCTCAAAATTATAACCTTTCCAAGGCATAAAAGCAACTTTTAAATTTCTTCCAATTGCTAGTTCACCATTTTCAGTAGCGTAACCTTCACATAAAACTTGACCTTTTTTTACTTTATCACCTACTTTGACAATAGGTTTAATGTTTACGCATGTATTTTGATTTGTCTTTTTAAATTTAGTCAGGTAATAATCTTTTTCTAAGTCATCAAAGCTGATAAGTTCTTCGTCTTTGGTTCTTGTGTATTTTACACTTATTCTATTAGCATCTACATAAGTTACCACACCATTACCATCTGCATTTATTAGTGTTCTTGAATCCTTAGCTACATGAGGTTCTAGGCCAGTACCTACTATTGGAGCTTCAGTTTTTAAAAGAGGAACTGCTTGCCTCATCATATTTGACCCCATCAATGCTCTATTTGCATCATCATGCTCAAGAAAAGGAATTAAAGATGCCGCAATCGAAGCAATTTGATTAGGTGCAACATCCATGAGGTCAACATTTTCAGGTTCAGTTACCATGTAATCCGACTCCTTTCTTGACTTAATTCTATTAGATGTAAAATTACAATCATTATCAATTGGAGCATTTGCCTGAGCTATAATTTTATTTTCTTCTTCTTCAGCACTAATATACTTGGGTTCAGTGGAGATATCAACTTTACCATTTTTTAACTCTCTGTATGGAGTCTCTATAAATCCAAGCTTGTTTACTTTGGCATAAACGCATAATGAAGAAATTAGTCCAATGTTTGGTCCCTCAGGTGTTTCAATTGGACATAGTCTTCCGTAATGAGTATAGTGAACGTCTCTAACCTCAAAACCAGCTCTCTCTCTAGAAAGACCTCCTGGCCCAAGAGCAGAAACTCTTCTTTTATGAGTTACTTCAGCTAATGGATTAGTTTGGTCCATGAACTGAGATAGTTGACTTGTTCCAAAAAATGAATTTATTACAGATGATAAAGTTTTGGCGTTAATTAAGTCAATTGGTGTAAACACTTCATTATCTCTAACATTCATCCTTTCTCTGATAGTTCTTGCCATTCTATTAAGTCCAAGAGTAAATTGTGAAGACAATTGTTCCCCAACTGTTCTTACTCTTCTATTTGATAAATGATCAATATCATCAACATCAACTTTGGAATTGACAAGATGTATTAAATTTTTGATAATTGAAACTATGTCCTCATTTGACAATACATGCTTCTCCAAATCAATGTTGAGATTTAACCTCTTATTTATTCTATATCTACCAACATGTCCTAAACTATATCTTTGATCAGAAAAAAACAATTTATCAATTATTCCTCTGGCTGTTTCATCATCTGGTGCTTCAGCAGACCTCAGTTGTCTGTAAATATGTCGAATTGCTTCTATCTCAGAGTTTGATGGATCTTTTTGAAGTGTGTTATGAATCAAAGAGTGATCTGAAATGTCTTTTCCTGATTTGTGAAGTAAAATTGAATCACAACCAGAATTTAAGATTTCGTCTATGTGAATTTTTTCCAAAATGATATCTCTATCTAAAATCACTTCATTTCTTTCAATTGGAACTAGTTCTCCAGTGTCTTCATCAACAAAATCATCAACCCAAGACTTTAAAACTCTTGCTGCTAATTTTCTACCTATTACCCTTTTTAATCCACTTTTTGTCACTTTAATCTCATCAGCTAAATCAAAAATTTCTAAAATATCTCTGTCACTTTCGTATCCAATAGCACGAAGCAAGGTTGTAACTGGCAACTTCTTTTTTCTGTCAATGTAAGCATACATTACGTTATTAATGTCAGTAGTAAATTCAATCCATGAACCCTTAAACGGAATTACTCTGGCAGAATATAGTTTTGTTCCGTTAGAGTGAAAACTTTGACCGAAGAAAACACCTGGAGATCTATGAAGTTGTGACACAACAACCCTTTCAGCGCCATTTATTAAAAAAGTCCCCTTTGGAGTCATTATTGGTATGTTACCGAAATATACATCTTGTACAATAGTCTCAAAATCCTCGTGATCAGGATCAGTACAATATAGTTTTAATTTTACTTTAAGAGGAACTTTAAATGTAAGTCCTCTATCAATGCATTCCTCTATATTATATCTAGGGGGATCAATAGTATAATCAATAAATTCTAGAACAAAGTTATTTCTTGAATCAGTTATGGGAAAGAGTTCTTGAAAAGTCTTATATAAACCTTCTTCTTTTCTTTCCTCCAAAGTTGTTCCAATCTTGAAAAAAGACTCGAAGCTTTTTAGCTGAATGTCAAGAAAATCTGGGTAATCAACTTTTGAAGATATTTTAGCAAAGTTTGTTCTTTCTTTAGAATTATTATTTTTCAATTTTTTTGGTTTTGGTTAAAGAATAAGTTGATAGTTGGCTCAAAAATAATTGAGCTTTAATGAAGCTGTGAATTATTTTAATTCAACTTCAGCTCCAGCATCTTCTAAAGCTTTTTTAACTCCTTCAGCTTCCTCTTTGCTAACACCCTCTTTTACTGCTTTTGGAGCACTATCTACTATTTCTTTAGCCTCTTTTAAACCTAAACCAGTTAGTTCTTTAACTGCTTTAACAACTTGCAACTTTGAACCACCAGCTGCTTTTAGTATAATATCGAACTCACTTTTTTCTTCAGCCTGATCAGCACCACCTGAAGCTCCAGGTGCTGCTGCAACAGCTACAGCTGCCGCTGCAGGTTCAATTCCGTATTCTTCTTTTAATATGTTCGCAAGTTCATTTACCTCTTTTACTGTAAGGTTGACTAACTTTTCAGCGAAATCTTTTATATCTGCCATTTTTTTTGTTTTTAGTTATTATTGATTTTTAATATTATTGATTATTTAAGTGGAAGCATTTTTACTTGAAGAAGCTTTGTCTTCAATACTTTTTAATAAATTAGATATTTTAGCATTACTAGATTTCAAAGATGCTATAACATTTTTAATCGGTGAATCTAGTAATGTAATTATATCTCCTATTAACTCTTCTTTGGACTTTAAACTGGAAAGAGCAGATAAGTGCTCGTCTCCAATGTAAAATTCTTCGTCTATATGTGCTGCTTTGAGAATCGGCTTCTCATTTTTCTTTCTAAATTCTTTTATAACCTTAGCCGGAAAGCTTGTAGATTCAGAAAACATGATTGACGTATTTCCGTTTAAGATATTATCTAATGAACTAAAATCAGTTTCATTTAGCTCAAATGCTTTTTTTAGCAAAGTATTTTTGACTACAGACAAACTAACTTCTCTTTTGTAACACAACCTTCTAAGGTTGCTAGTTTGCTCAGCATTGAGACCTGAAATATCAGCTAGATAGAAGTTTCTATTTTCCTTAAGCTTACTATCGATTAGACTGATTATTTTATTTTTTTCTTCTTTTTTCATGTTATTGATTAAAACTTGATGATTCAACAGAAACGCCATGTCCCATTGTACTTGAAATACTAATGCTTTTAATGTAGGTACCTTTGGATGCAGAAGGCTTGAGTTTTTTTATAATTGACAAGAGCTCCTCAGCATTTTCAGAAATTTTTTCAACATCAAAAGAAACTTTTCCAATTGACGCATGTACTATTCCATTTTTATCAACTTTAAAATCTATCTTACCTTTTTTAATATCTGTAATAGCTTTTCCTATTTCGTTAGTAACAGTGCCCGACTTCGGATTAGGCATCAAGCCACGTGGCCCGAGTACTTTTCCTAAAGCTCCTAATTTAGACATTGCAGAGGGCATAGTCACTATCACATCTACATCTGTCCAACCTTTCTTTATCTTTTCAATATATTCTTCAAAACCGACGTAGTCCGCACCAGCTTTTGAAGCTTCGTCTTTCTTATCATCTGATACAATTGCTAAAACTGATACTGCTTTACCAGTTCCGTGAGGTAAAGTTGCTACACCACGAACCATCTGATTTGCTTGCTTGGGGTCTACTCCAAGTCTTACAGCAATGTCAATTGATGCGTCGAACTTTTCTTTAGATGAATCCTTAACAATTTTACTGGCAGAAAGAATATCATGGGCACTAGTAAAATCAAATTTTTCGATAATTTCTTTTCTATTTTTTGTTATTTTCATTACTAATTATTTTTCTGGAAAATTTCCTTTAACGTTAATTCCCATACTTCTTGCAGTACCAGCAACCATTTTCATCGCTGATTGTATGCTAAAAGCATTTAAATCGTTCATCTTATCTTCTGCTATAAGCTTAACTTGATCCCATGAAACACTTCCAATTTTGCTTCTGTTTGGTTCACTTGAACCTTTTTTCTTTTTCATTGCTTCAAGTAGCTGTGATGCTGCAGGTGCAGTTTTTATAACAAATTCAAATGATTTATCAGTATAAACAGTGATAACAACAGGTACTATTTTACCTGGCTTGTCTTGAGTTCTTGCATTAAATTGCTTACAGAACTCCATAATGTTTACCCCCTTAGCTCCTAATGCTGGTCCAACCGGTGGTGCAGGATTTGCAGCACCTCCTCTTATTTGTAATTTAATTAAACCTGAAATTTCTTTTGCCATAATTATATTTTTTCTACTTGCATAAAATTAAGTTCTAAAGGTGTTTTCCTTCCAAAAATTTTAACCATTAACTTAAGTTTTTTTCTTTGTTCATCAATTGCCTCAATTTCCGCATCAAAACTATTAAAAGGACCATCAATAACCTTTACAACTTCTCCAACAACGAAAGGTATGTTGACATTTTCAACCGAAATTGCCATTTCATCAACTTTACCAAGAATCCTGTTTATTTCTGGTTTTCTCATTGGAACTGGTATACCCCCCTTTTTAGAACTAAGAAATCCCAAAACACCAGGTACTCTTCTTAGTGTGTGAGGAACTTCTCCTACTAAATCAGCTTCAATCAAGACGTAACCTGGAAAGAAATTTCTATCCTTGCTAACTTTTTTACCATTTCTGATCTGGTAAACTTTTTCAGTTGGAACAAGGACTTTAGAAACAAATTTGCTCATACCATTAATTTCAATCTCTTTTTCTATTGCCTCAGCAATCTTTCTCTCTTTTCCTCCCATAACTCTAAGGACATACCAATTATTTTGTTTTATTTCTGTACTCATTACTATGCAAAAAAACTATAATACAAATCTAATACGTTGCTAAATGTAGTATCTAAAAGATAAATAACAAGAGCTATAATTAATGTTGCAATGGCTACAACAATTGAACTATTTTGAAGATCGCTCCAGCTTGGCCAGGTAACCTTGTTTAGAAGTTCAGAAAAAGCTTCTTTTAAATATGAAATCATTTTACTCATAAATCTACTATTAGCACGGGTGGAGAGACTCGAACTCCCAACCAATGGTTTTGGAGACCACTACTCTACCAATTGAGCTACACCCGTTTAGTATGACATTTCTATCACAAACAGTTGTATCTAATTACTTTTCTATAGACGTAATTTGACCTGCTCCAACGGTTCTACCTCCTTCTCTAATTGCAAATCTTAATCCTTCACTCATTGCTACTGGGCTAATTAATTCAACTGAAATTGTTAAGTTGTCTCCAGGCATTACCATTTCAGTTCCAGCAGGAAGTATAATTTCACCAGTCACATCAGTTGTTCTAAGGTAAAATTGAGGTCTATACTTGTTGTGAAACGGAGTATGTCTACCACCTTCCTCTTTTTTAAGTATATAAACTTCTGCTTTAAATTTAGTGTGAGGTGTTACAGAACCGGGTTTACAAATTACCATACCTCTTTTAATGTCAGTTTTTTCAATTCCTCTTAAAAGAATTCCAACATTATCACCAGCTTCACCTCTGTCGAGAATTTTTCTAAACATTTCAACACCAGTTACTGTTGATGCTAATTTCTCAGCACCCATACCAATAATGTCAACAGAATCACCTGAATTAGCTACTCCAGTTTCAATTCTTCCTGTAGCAACTGTTCCTCTACCAGTAATTGTAAAAACATCCTCAATTGGCATTAGAAAATCTTTTTGGTTGTCTCTCACTGGCTCAGGAATGTACTTATCAACTTCATTCATTAACTCTTCAACTTTTGAAGTCCATTCTGCTTCTCCATTAAGTGCACCTAAAGCTGATCCAGTTATGATTGGAGCGTTATCTCCGTCATATTCGTAAAAAGACAATAATTCCCTAACTTCCATTTCTACTAATTCCATTAACTCTTCGTCATCCACCATATCAGCTTTGTTAAGAAAAACAACAATTGCAGGAACACCTACTTGTCTCGCAAGTAGAATGTGCTCTCTTGTTTGAGGCATTGGTCCGTCAGTTGCAGCACATACTAATATTGCACCATCCATTTGAGCAGCTCCAGTAACCATATTTTTTACATAATCTGCGTGACCAGGACAATCAACGTGCGCATAGTGTCTATTATCTGTTTCATACTCAACGTGAGAAGTGTTAATTGTTATTCCTCTCTCTTTTTCTTCAGGTGCATTGTCAATTGTGTCAAAGTCTCTGACTTCAGCACCACCTTTTGCTGCTAGAACTTTAGTTATAGCTGCAGTAAGTGTTGTTTTACCATGATCGACATGACCTATTGTACCAATATTTAAATGTGGTTTGGTACGATTAAAATTTTCTTTTGCCATTTTTTTTAAATTTTAATTATTAATAATTCTTTTCCAACTCTCAATCATTTCAATTTTTTTCCTTTGAGCCAATGACGGGAATTGAACCCGTGACCTCTTCCTTACCAAGGAAACGCTCTACCCCTGAGCTACATCGGCTAAAAGCCTAGAGCGAGAAACGGGATTCGAACCCGCGACCCTCAGCTTGGAAGGCTGATGCTCTAGCCAACTGAGCTATTCTCGCAGTTTTTTGTGGGGAGAACAGGATTCGAACCTGTGAAGGCTAAGCCAACAGATTTACAGTCTGCCCTCGTTGACCGCTTGAGTATCTCCCCAAAAAAGGAATGATAAATAAGAGCCGATAGAGGGACTCGAACCCACGACCTGCTGATTACAAATCAGCTGCTCTAGCCAGCTGAGCTATATCGGCATATCTACTTTCCTATCTAGTAAAAAAAGAACACGCTCTTTAAAGGGATGCAAATTTATTAAAGTTTTGCTTACTTTCATCATATTTTTCGTTTTTTTTATTTAACAAAAAACATATTATGCTCTGGGATGTGCTTTTTTGTAAATACTTTTGACTTTTTCGATAGAATTATGAGTATAAACTTGTGTAGCATTTAAACTGCTATGACCAAGCAACTCTTTGATCGCATTAATATCAGCTCCATTGTCTAGCATATGAGTTGCAAAAGTATGTCGCAATATGTGAGGACTATTGTTAGTTTTTGTAGAATAAAATGAAAGATGATCTTTTACAATTCGATATATTTTTTTTGAGTATAATCTTTTATTTTTATCATTAGTAAATAAATATCCACTAATATTAAATTGTTGAACAAAAATTTGAATTCTTTTGGTAAGAATGTCTGCCAATGGAATAAATCTTTCTTTTTTACCCTTTCCAATAATTTTTATGCTTTTATTTTTGAAGTCAAAATCTTTTATTCTAATTGATAATAGTTCTGACACACGAACTCCTGTAAAGTATAAAAATTCAATAATTAAAAAATTTCTTTTACCAATGAAATCATCAGTAAAATTAGTTTCATCTAATATTTTCGACATATCAATTTGAGATATATGACTTGGGATTTTTTTATTGGTTTTGGGAGCAACAAGTTTTGTTATTGGATTTTTTTTAATTATATCAAATGATATTAAATATTTAAAATAAGACCTAAGAGTAGAAATTTTTCTATTTACAGTGGATACTGAATTTTTTGAATCTAACAAAAGAGCAACCCAGCTTCTTATCATTTCAAATCTTATTTCATTGTCATTGGATACTTCAAATCTTGTTTTTAAAAATTGTTGAAATTGAAATAAATCTCTTCTGTATGAAGTAAATGTGTAGAAAGAGTATCTTCTTTCAGATTTTATGTAAGTAAGGAAATCTTTAATTTGCATTGGTCTCAAACAACACAAATATAATCTTAAAAAAGGTTTTGGATAATGCTATTGAGAATTTCTTAACAAATTTTCAGAGTAAGCAGCTTTTTGTTTTTTTACTCTTAATTTTTCTGATTTTTTAGTAAACTCTTTTCTCTGTCTGATTTCTTTTAAAACCTGTGTTTGTAAGAATTTTCTTTTAAAACGCTTTAGAGCTCTGTCTATATTTTCTCCTTCCTTTACTGGTATTATTAACATCTAATCAATTTTACGTTTGCAAAAATAGTATTATTATTTAAATAACAGATTACTAATGACTTGTTTTTGAATTTGTGTAGTTCCTTCCCCAATAGTACAAAGTTTTGAGTCACGGTAAAATTTTTCTGCTGGAAAATCTTTTGTATATCCATATCCACCTAAAATTTGTACGGCTTCTGATGAAATTTCAACACAACTTTCAGATGAATAAAATTTTGCCATAGCACTTTCTTTAGTTACTTTTTTGTTTTGGTTTTTAAGCTGAGCGGCATGGTAAATGAGCATTTCTGAAGCTTCTATTTTTTTGTACATATCAGCAAGTTTGAAAGAAATTGCTTGAAACTGACTTATCTTTTTTCCAAATTGTTCTCTTTGCTTTGAATAATTTAGTGCTGTTTTAAATGCTCCCATTGATATTCCTAGTGATAATGCAGCAATTGAAATTCTACCACCATCTAAAATTTTCATTGATTGTATAAACCCTTGTCCAATATCTCCAATAATGTTGTCTAATGGTATGTGACAATTATCTAGTATTACTTCAGACGTTTCTGAAGCTCTCATTCCAAGCTTATCTTCCTTTTTACCGCTTGAAATACCTTGCACTGACTTGTCAATAATAAAAGCCGACATACCTCTAGAGTCTCCTTTTTTACCTGTTCTTGCAATTATAACATAAACATCTGCAGATATACCATGAGTAATAAAGTTTTTTGTACCATTTAAAACCCATTCATTGCCGACTTTGACAGCAGTAGTGTTCATGCCACCAGCATCTGATCCGGTGTTATGCTCAGTTAACCCCCATGCACCAAGAAATTGACCTGAGGCAAGCTTAGTGACCCACTTTTTTATTTGATTTTGATTACCATGGTTTAAGATATGACCGGTACACAAAGAGTTATGAGCAGCAACTGACAAAGCTATGGATGGGTCAACAATTGCAAGTTCTTGAATAGCAGTTACATATTCAAAATAACCAAATCCAGAGCCATTATATTTTTCTGGTACCAAAATACCCATCAGACCCAAACTACCAAGCTCTTCAAATAATGAATAAGGGAACTGCTGTTTATCATCCCATTCTCTAGCAAACGGAGTTATTTTCCTTTTTGCAAATTGCTGAACCATATCAGCAATCATTTTTTGATTTTCTGTATAATTAAAATCCATTTTAATAATTTACTAAACTAATAATATTGTCAGAAAATTTAGATAATTTTTTATCTCCATTTAGTCTTTTTAATGAAATAAGAAAGGCATATGCAGCAACATTAGCACCAAGCATTTGAATTAGCTCTGAAGCAGCAACTGCAGTACCTCCAGTTGCAAGTAAATCATCATGAATTAAAATATTCCAGCCCTTTTTAATATCAGATTTATGCACTTCAACTTCTGCAGAACCATACTCTAAATCATATTTACATCTTAAAGTTTCCCCAGGTAATTTTCCCGATTTTCTAATTGGAATGAAAGGTATTCCCATTTTATTAGCAAGTAAGAAGCCAAATAGAAATCCTCTACTTTCAACTCCAACAATAGCATCAACCTTTTTACCTTTTAATCGATTAATAAAAGTGTCAATTATCTCCGAAGATAATTCCTGGTCTAATAAAAGAGTAGTGATATCCTTGAAATTAATACCACGTTTTGGAAAATCAGGAACCTCCCTAATTACTACATCTATTTTTTTACTTATCATTTCTATTTTAAAAAATCTATTTAAATCTCTTAATAACTCCAGACTTTAATCTATTATAATAATCATCTAAATCAACACGAACCTCTTTTGATAATATAAGCAAACCAATGATATTTGGAAAGGCCATTGCCAGTATCATCATGTCAGAGAAATCCAGTACTGCTCCCAGTTTTACAGAAGATCCTATAATAATAAATAAAAGAAATAATAATTTATATGAGTACACAGAAAGCTTTGTTCTTCCAAATAGGAATGTCCATGCTTTAAGTCCATAGTATGACCAAGAGATCATTGTTGAGAAAGCAAATAAGAAAATAGCAATTACCAATAAATATGGAAACCAAGAAAATACAGATCCAAATGCTTGAGAAGTCATTTGAGCACCCTCCACTCCTTGCACATTATGAAATCCTGTGATAATAAGCACCAGTGCTGTCATAGTACAAATTACAACTGTATCTATAAAAGGCTCTAGTAAAGCAACAAACCCTTCAGAAACTGGCTCATTTGTTTTAGCTGCAGCATGTGCAATAGAAGCGGAACCAACACCAGCTTCATTTGAAAAGGCTGCTCTTCTAAATCCTTGAATAAGTACTCCAACTATTCCACCTAGACCAGCAGCTGGAGCAAAAGCGCCTTGAAATATTAAAGCAAATACAGTTCCAATTTCCATAAAGTTAAGTAAAATAATAATTAATGCAGTACCCACATATAAAGCAGCCATAAATGGAACTATCTTTTCAGTAACACTTGCAATAGATTTAATCCCTCCAATAATAACTGCCCCTACTAAAATAGATAATATAAGACCAAACATCGGCCCGTTTCCAGCTAATGCTGGAAACTGACCTGCTAGCTGGGCATAAGCCTGATTGGCTTGAAACATATTACCACCTCCAAAAGAACCTCCAATACAAAGTATTGCAAATAAAACAGCCAATACCTTACCAAATCCTGCCATGTTGTATTTAGCCAATCCATCACGCAAATAATACATTGGACCCCCAGATACTTCTCCATTTTCATCTATTTTTCGATATTTAATACCCAAAGTACATTCAACAAATTTTGCAGACATCCCAAGTAGCCCAGCTACTATCATCCAAAAAGTCGCTCCCGGTCCCCCAATAGAAATAGCAATAGCCACTCCAGCTATATTTCCTAAACCAACAGTTGCTGAAAGAGCAGTTGTTAATGCCTGAAAATGAGAAACCTCTCCTTTATCATTTGGATCATCATAATCTCCTTTTACTAAACCGATAGCATGCTTAAATCCTCTAATGTTTATAAAATTCATTCTAAAAGTAAAGTAAATAGCGCCAAAGACTAACCATACTACCACAATAGGAACACTAGCTCCTATATCAAAACCCATTGCTTTAATAGGATCCCAGAAAATAACAGGCACTAAATAGTTCTCTACAATAGGCTTGAAAAAGCTATCTATTTTTTCGCTTAATGTAGCTGCTTTTGAGGTAAAAGCGGAAATAAGCATTAAAGTTAAAATTGATATTTTTTTTGTCATATTATTTATAAAATTACTTAATGTTTAAGTGTATCAATAGACTATTATTAAAGTTAGCAGTCTTTTTTTCATTTGTTTATTTTTATTTGATTTTCAATTATGGACAGACTTTCTTTGAATGTTTTTGGACTGTAATTAAATTTTTTCTTAGCTTTAGTGAGTTCTAGTCCTGTAAATTTAGGTCTTTTTGCTTTTTGAGCAAGAATCTTCGAACTAATTCTCTGTATATTTTGTACTGGAAAATTAAAATGTCTGGCTATCTCAACAACTATTTCATAAATACTCATAACTTTAGGTCCAGATGTGTGATAAATACCATACGATTTGCCAATTATCGCCTTTATGCATGCTTCAGATAAATCCTCTGCCAAAGTTGGAGCTCTAAACTCATCATCTATTATTTTGATCTTTTTTTTATTTTTAAGTTGCTCAATTGCCCAAAGTACAATATTTGTTTTTTGTAAATTTTTTGCAACTCCAAAAACAACACTTGTTCTCACTATAGTCCAATTAAACTTTTTGTCATAAAATATCTTTTCTGATTTTAGCTTTGACAAACCATAATAGGAAAGAGGATTTGGTAAATCATTTTCGGTATATAAATCGTTTTTGTTTCCATCAAAAATAAAGTCAGTCGAAATATGAACTAAATGAATATTCTTTTGAGAGCAGATTTCAGAAAGATACTCGACAGCTTTAACATTAACATTATCACATTGAACTTTATTTTGTTCACAATAATCAACATTAGTTACCGCTGCCGTATTAATAATAGCATCAGGAAGGTGCTCGGAAACAAACTGATTAATTTTTTCTTGATTTGTAACATCTAATGAGTAATACTTAAAATTATCACTGGTTACAACACAATTACCAAGTGAAGTTGCAATAAGTTCAAGACTATGATCTCTAATAATTTTTTCAATTAATTTTTGCCCAAGTAATCCATTTGATCCTGTCAACATTATTTTCATAACAAATATTTTATTACAAAATAAATAGAAATATAAATAAGAAAAATTGGTGAATTTCCAAAAATAAGTGATAATACAAATGCGAGTCTGATAATTACAACATTAATTTTTGATTCATATGAAAGCCAATCACATACCCCTAAAATCATCAACTATTTTTTTGTTTTATTAAAACGTCGATTTTCTGAATTATTTTTTCTTCCAAACCCATTATTTTTTTTTCGATATCTAAAATTTGATTTTCTAATGTAATAATTTGATCTTGCTTTTTTTTAGATTTTCTAATATCAATAATGAGCCAAGCGAATGCAATTAGCTCAATTACAATTAATAATACAGTCAAAAAAATTTGCAAATCAAACATGGAATACTAAATTAACGATATTTAATTTATTTTTGATGGATGTTTTTTGTTGTTTCTAAATTAATGAACTTTATAATAAATCCTATGACATGGATTTTTTTTATTCTGTTGATGGCCCTATTTAGTTCTAAACATCAAAAAAAATTAGTTCTTGTTTCATTATCTATGCTATTCTTCTTTTCAAACGCATTTATATTTAATGAGATTTCAAGAATCTGGGGATTAAAAAAATCAATGAACACAGATATCCAATATGATGTTGGAATAGTTTTAGGTGGAGTGGCTGATTTTGATAAAAAAAGTAACTTATTAAATTTTAACAATTATTCCGACAGGCTTTTTTTTGCAAAAAAATTATTTTTAAACGGAAAAATAAATAAAATACTTTTTTCGGGAGGAAATGGTGAGTTATTTTCAAATGA
>NHEL02000010.1:0-12888 GCA_002172655.2 Flavobacteriales bacterium TMED84
ATCAAACGTGAACGTAGCTCTGTTATGAATAATATTCGTAACACCTAAGTTCGTAATCGGTGAACCTGAACATGTTGTATATATACAAGAACCATCATCAACATTCGCACTTGGGAAGTAGTTGATAGCTGTAGAGTCTGTACAGCCGCTAATTACCCATGAGCTAATTGCATTATTTAAATCATTTTCTATTGAAGAACTTGTACTTGTTGTAACACAATAAAGGGGGCAAATTGTTGTGTATGAAGTATCTGGATATATTACATAGTAGCTAGGTGTGTAATATAATTGATAATTAATATTAGCTGGAACTATATTATTAGCTATTGGAAATGTAATACCATATGTTGATGCAAAATTTGAGACCATTGTATTTGTTGTGTTAGAGTTTGTTTCAAGACCGATAAATCTTGCTGAATTATTACCAATAGGGCCATAAAGATTGTAAGAATTTTCAGTACCAGATGCATAGGCAGCACATGTAGCACAAGACGCACTGACAAGCTCAAGCACAACAACATAACCACTGTCTAGGTATTCATACACATCATGAGTCACGCCATTAAGATCTACAACAGTTACGTTTGGGGCATAGCCAGTGCCATTAAGCATACCATATTGTGCAGATGTATTTGTGAAAATAAAGAAAGAAAGTACAATCAGTAGATGTTTCATAATAGACATTTATAGTAATTTAAAATTAGTGATTTTTAATTTATATTTGTTTCATGTCTGAACTTAAAAATCTTATTGAGAAATGTTGGAAAGAAAGAGAGCTATTAAACAACATTGATTACCAAGATGCAATAAAATCAGTTATCGAAAAACTAGATAATGGTGACATTCGAGTTGCTGAACTAATTGATCAAAAGTGGATAACTAACGAATGGGTAAAAAAAGCTGTTGTTATGTACTTTCCAATACAAAAGATGGAAGTTGAAGAAGTTGGTATTTTTGAATTTCATGATAAAATGAAATTAAAAAAAGGATATGCCAAGAAAGGTGTGAGAGTTGTTCCTCATGCAATTGCTCGATATGGCTCATATTTGGCCAGGGGTGTGATAATGATGCCCTCATATGTTAACATTGGAGCTTATGTTGATGAAAATACAATGATTGATACCTGGGCTACAGTTGGATCATGTGCACAAATTGGAAAAAATGTTCATCTCTCGGGAGGAGTAGGAATAGGTGGTGTATTAGAGCCTTTACAAGCAACTCCTGTAGTTGTTGAAGACAATGTATTTATTGGCTCAAGATGTATAATTGTTGAAGGAGTTCAAATCAAGAAAGAGGCTGTTCTAGGCGCAAATGTTACAATTACAAGTTCAACAAAAATTTTAGATGTTAGTGGTCCAAAAACTGTTGAACATAAAGGAATTATTCCTGAGAAATCAGTAGTTATACCTGGCTCATACAAAAAGAATTTTAGTTCTGGTGAATTTTATGTTCCTTGCGCGTTAATTATTGGCAAGCGAAAAGAAAGCACAAACAAAAAAACATCATTAAATGATGCTCTAAGAACACATAATGTCTCTGTTTAAATGAAAATAGGATATGATGCAAAAAGAGCATTTGAAAATCAAACTGGACTAGGTAACTATTCAAGAGATTTAATTAACAATTACAGTTTATCAAATCCAAAATTTCAAATTTTATTATTTGCATCTAAAATTTTTCAAAACAAAAGATTGGATTTTCTAAAATCTAGAGATAATATTAAAATAATTAAACCGAAAAAATTCTTCTATCAATTTTTTCAATCAATATGGAGATCGTTTGGCATTTTAATAGATCTAA
Organism: Flavobacteriales bacterium TMED84; assembly: GCA_002172655.2. Taxonomy (GTDB): domain Bacteria; phylum Bacteroidota; class Bacteroidia; order Flavobacteriales; family BACL11. The sequence continues at coordinate 1,801 of NHEL02000010.1, forward strand.
AAAAAGAAAAAGTAGATATTTTTCATGGACTTAGTCATGAAATTCCGTTTGGGATAGACAAAACTAAAATCAAAACAGTTGTTACAATACATGATTTAATTTTTTTAAGATTACCTCAATATTTTAATATTTTTGATCGACTAATTTATTATTACAAAGTAAAATATGCTTGCAAGAGATCCGATAAAATAATTGCAATTAGTAATCAAACAAAATCGGACATTATTCAGCTTTTTAAAATTGATTCCAAGAAAATTGAAGTGGTATATCAATCATGCAACTCAGTCTTCAAAAGTCAAAAAAAAAATATAATTAAAATAGATTTGGGATTACCAAAAAATTATATTCTTTACGTTAGTTCAATAGAAGAAAGAAAAAATTTATTAACATTAATTAAAGCACTTAAGATAATGAAATCTAAAAATTTGGTTGTGATTGGAGATGGTAAAGACTACAAAGAAAAATGTATGGACTATATCAAAAACAATAATCTTCAAAAAAGAATTTATTTTAAGAATAATCTAAATTTAGAAGAAATTGCAGCTGCTTATAGAAATGCTTCTATACTTGTCTACCCCTCAATATATGAAGGGTTTGGAATTCCAATTTTAGAAGCTTTATATTCAAAAACTCCAGTAATCACAACTAAGGGTGGTTGTTTTGAAGAAGCTGGTGGAACTCACACAAAATATGTTGACACAAAAAATATTGATGAAATAGTCAGTGCAATTAAAGAAATCGAAGATAATCCAAATATTAGAAAAGAAATGATTAATAATGGTTATGCTCATGCCAAAACATTTTGTGATAAATCAGTAAATGATAAACTAAATAATATATACTCAGATTTAGTAAATGAGAGCAGAAGTTAATAAATGTCTTGAGATTTTGGACAAAGGAGGGTTGATTTTATATCCTACTGATACTGTTTGGGGAATTGGTTGTGATGCCACTATTGATAGTGCAATCAAAAAAGTATTTAAACTAAAACAAAGAAGTGACTCAAAAGCACTAATATCAATTGTTTCCAGCTATGACCAACTTAAAAAACTAACCCATATTACTAAAGAAATTTATTTTGAAAAACCAACTACAGTTATTTACAATAATATTAAAGGTATTTCAAAGCTAGCGATATCTGCAGATGGTACTGCAGCTGTAAGAATTGTAAATGATGGTTTTTGTCAGCAACTTTTGAGTCGATTCAATAAGCCTATTATTTCTACCTCTGCAAATATTAGTAAAGAAGATACTCCATCCTGTTTTAATGACATAAATCGGAAAATTATTGACGGAGTAGACTACGTAGTTAATCTTAGAAAAGATGAAATAATGAATAAAAGTTCAAGTATTATTAAATTTGAAAAATCTGGAAACATCACAATAATAAGAAAATGAATCTCAAAAAAGAATTGGACAATAAAATTTTTGACATTGTAAAAAATGCATCAGAAAAACTTGGCTATGAGAGCTTCGTTGTTGGAGGTTGGGTAAGAGATCTTCTTTTGAACAATAAAAACAAAAAAGACATTGATTTTGTATGCATTGGAAGTGGTATTAAATTGGCCAGAGAGGTTCAAAATTTAATTCCAAATAGTAAGATCTCAACTTACTCTAACTTTGGAACCGCGCTAGTTTCATGTGAAGATATGAATTATGAATTTATTGGCGCAAGAAAAGAATCTTACAGAAAAAATTCAAGAAATCCTATCATTGAAAATGGAAGCTTAGGGGATGATCAAAAAAGAAGAGATTTTACAATTAACTGTTTATACGTGAAATTGGTTGGCGAAAATTATGGGGAGTTACTTGATCCTTTTAATGGTCTTATTGATTTAAAAAATAAAATAATAAAAACACCTCTAGATCCAGATAAAACATTTTCGGATGATCCGCTAAGGATGATAAGAGCGATTCGATTTTCCGCTCAACTTAATTTTGAGATTTGTTCTAAAACTTTACAATCAATTAGCAAAAATAATCAAAGAATAAATATTGTTTCTAACGAAAGAATAACAGATGAGCTTAACAAAATAATTCTTTCTAGCGTACCTTCAAAGGGGTTCATTTTACTAAAAGAAACTGGTATTCTTGAAAAATTTTTTGAGGAAATGATTAGCCTTGTTGGAGTTGAAACAATAGAAAAGTTCTCTCATAAAGATAACTTTTATCATACTTTAGAAGTTTTAGATAATATTTCTAAAAAAACAAATAATTTATGGCTCAGATGGGCAGCTATTTTGCATGACATAGCAAAACCAATCACAAAAAAATTTGATAAAAAAATTGGCTGGACATTTCACGCTCATGATTATATTGGAAGTAAAATGGTGCCAAAAATCTTTAAAAAATTAAAACTACCTCAAAACGAAAAAATGTTGTATGTTAAAAAACTTGTTGCTCTACACTTAAGACCAATAGCTCTGGCACAAGAGGTCGTTACCGATTCTGCTGTAAGAAGACTATTATTTGATGCAGGTGAAGACATCGATGATTTAATGACCTTATGTGATGCTGATATAACATCCAAGAATCCTAAAAAAGTCAACAGATATCTTAAGAACTTTGAAATAGTTAGAAAAAAGTTAAAAGATGTTGAAGAAAGAGATAAAATTCGAAATTGGCAACCTCCAATTTCGGGATATGAAATCATGAAAATTTTCAATATGAGAGAAGGCAAAGAAGTAGGTAGACTCAAAAAAGCTGTAGAAGAAGCAATTTTGGATGGAAAAATTAAAAATGAAAAGAAAAGTGCAATCAGTTATCTTAAGAGATTAAAGAAATAAACTTTTAAAACAATTGAAGATTAAAAAGCTAATTATCATTTGTGGTCCAACTGGAATTGGAAAAACAAAGCTTTCAATCAAATTAGCCAAGTGTTTAAATTGTGAAATAATCTCTGCAGACTCTAGACAATTTTATAAGGAAATGTTAATTGGAACATGTCCTCCAAATAAAAATCAATTATTAGAAGTAAAACATCATTTTATTCATAATATATCAATTCAAAATAATTATAGTGCAGGACTTTATCAAAAAGATGTTCTAAAAATTATTAATAAAATTTTTGAAAAATATAATGTTATTATTGCTGTTGGAGGATCAGGTATGTATATCGACGCAATCTGTAATAAGTTGGACGATATTCCAGCATCTTGTAAAAAAACAAGATCTAAAATTATTTCAATATTTGAGAAAAAAGGTATACAATGGCTTAGAAATCAAGTAAATAAGTACGATAAAAATTTTTATGAAAAAGTTGACAAGAATAATCATCAAAGGATGATAAGAGCATTAGAAGTATATGAAATTTCGGGAAGACCAATTTCATCTTTTCACAATGAAAAGAATTTAAAAAATGATTATCAAATATTGAAATTTGGATTACGAACTGAAAGGCATATCCTTTACAATCAGATTAATAAAAGAGTTGATTTAATGGTTAATCAAGGACTTATTGATGAAGCCAAAAAATTATATGAGTACAGAAACTTGAATGCTCTAGACACTGTAGGATACAAAGAATTATTTAATTACATAGATGGTTTCATTTCAAAGGAAGAAGCTATTAATCTGATCAAAAGAAATACAAGAAGATATGCTAAAAGACAAATGACTTGGTTTAAAAAATTAAATGACATTCATTGGATTGAAAAAGCTGATGATGCAAAAATGCTTGAAGTTATCTTACAATCGTTACGGTCCCTTTAATAGGATCCGTATCTTTCTCAATTTCAATGAAATAAAAATAACAACCAGCAGAAAGATCAATTCCATCTTCATTAGTTCCATCCCATGGTTTATTATACCCGCTTGATTCAAACACTAACTTTCCATATCTATTGTAAATCTTAACAATCGAATTTGAAAAAAGATATGAGTCCTCAAGCACCCAAGTATCATTAACTTGATCATTGTTGGGAGAAAAAACATTTGGTATGCACTCATTAGTCAGTGCTGAAATTCTAAACAATGTGTCAACAGAACAATTATTATTATCAGTTATTGTTACACCTTGAATACCAGGTGATAATCCTACACTTATTGGGTTAGACGATGTTCCATCTGACCATAAAATTTCATATGGAGGAATACCTCCTTCAGCAGTTACTTCAAGCTCTAAATCTGTATTTGAAATATCACATTCAATCAGAAGATCAAAAGGAGATAATGTTAATTTAATTTCTTCAATAACGAAATCCTCTCTGACAGTACAACCATTTACATCTGTTACTTCTACCCAGTGATTTCCAGGACATAAATCTGCATGCTGGCTGTTTGAGCCATCATCCCAAAAATAAGTATATGGTGCATAACCCCATAAATCAAAATCTGAAAACACTGTGGTAGTACTTAAGTCAATAATTCCGTTCGGAATGAAAAAATCAGCAATAAGCGTGTCAGTAATAGAACAACCATTAGACATGTCTGTAACTGTAATAAAATAAGTTCCCTCACATAATGGACCTACTTGATCATTTGAACTAATTAGATTGGAACTAATATCGTTCCAAGAATATGTAAATGGACCTAAAGTAGTAGAAAAGTCGATCTCAATATTTGCGTAATGAGTTATATTATCATAATACAATGACGTTTCAAGTTCATATTGTTCGAAATTGAAAAATATTGAATCAGTGCTTTCGCAATAATCACTAACTACGACCCATGCACTGTTGGTTTGTATGTTGTTTGCACTATTTGAAGTTTCCCCATTGCTCCAAGAATAATTATATGGTAAGGCTCCCCCAACTAATGAAACACTAACATTTGCCCCAGAATCACAAGTTGGTTCATCTAAGATATATGAATCAATTGAAAAGGGGGTTGGTTCGCTAATTTCAACAGAGGATGAAGTACTACAGCCATTAAAGTCCACTATATTACAATAATATGTTCCAGCTCCAACAATGGATTGAAATGTAGTATCACTATTTGTCCAGCTATAAAAATAAGGTGGTGTTCCACCAACTGCTATTGCATCAATTGAGGTTAGTTCTCCTCTGCAGATTAGTGGATTGGTGTAATTTGTAAAAGTCAAAATTAAAGAGTCAGGTTCATCTAAAATCAATTGTTCATTAAAAAAACAGCCAGATGAATCAATTACTTGTAACCCGTAAATACCTTTTTGAAGACCATAAAGTGAATCTATATTACCAGTTCCGTTAATCCAGTTAATTGAATATGGGTAGCTACCGCCTGATACATCTATTGAAATACTACCATCACTATATCCACTGCATGATGGCTTATATAAAATTGCGTTTGATTGAATTGGCTGATTTTGTTTGATTTCAACATTTACGTCTGAATAACAATTGTTGGAATCTTGAACAGAAACAGAATAAAAACCTGATGATAGATTTACGAAACTATTACCATTTATATTAAAGTTATATGGACTTTGTCCTCCTGTAACTGAATCAATTGAAATTTATCCTGTGCTATCACCATAGCAGGCTACATCAGTAGTTGAGTATAGAATATTTAGATTTGTCAGAGCTTGAAAATTATAGTAAAAAGTATCTAAACAATTGTTTATGCTATCAGAAACTGTCAATATATAATTGTTAGGACTACAATACAACGAATCATTGTTGTTTGAAAGCCAGCTAAATTGTAAAGGACCAACGGCACCGGAAATACTATCAATTATTATTAAAACAGAATCGTCTGAGCATATGGCATCTCCAATTTGAGATATGTTTGGATAATATGGACCTGGCTCAATTATTAAAAATGTTGAATCAAATAAACAACCATTTGAATCAGAAACACTCAAGTTATAATTTCCATCGTATAGATTTAAAATATTAATTGTGTCATAACTTGATGATATAATATTGTTTGAGATTGAAGTTGAATTAATAAATGCTACTGAATCATTATTTTGATTAGTCAACACTAAATTGTAACCATAGTTGTAAGGTTTACCTCCAGACTGAATTAGAGTTATCATACCATTATTGTTACCTATACAGTCAACATGTTTGACTTCAGCTTTAACATTAAGTGGTTGAAAGGGTTGTGAAATAATTATTTCAGTTGAGGTCACTAAGCAACTATCTTGATCCTGAACACTAACATAATATTTGCCAGATGATAAATTATCATAAATTGAATCAGTTCCAATACTAATTAATGAAAACGACGAATCATAAAAAAAATAAGTATATGGTGGCTTACCTGAATGACCAACCGCCTTAAAAGAACCTGAGGAATCTCCATGACAATTAATATTAACATGACAACAAAGCTTTAAACCAAGTGGATATCTTATATACCATGTTGTATCTTCAATAATATTTCCAGAATTAACAATCTCTAGCTTGAACGATCCTCCTAATGAGGTAGTAAGACTATCTGATGATAGTCCTTGAAGGTTTGGATTATTGTATGCTATTTGACCACTAGTTATGTAGCTAGAGCTCGGAACTAATGGATCCCAGTTTCCTGAAAGAGTATCTAAATAATACCAATTTGTAATATTGGTTCCTCCATTTGTGAAAATCCCGCCGATTGTAGTATGTATGTAACCATCATAACTACAGTTAACTCCTCTGATGGTATCAGTCAAAATCTGTGAGTTTGACTTAAAAAAAGAAAGACAAATTAAAAGGAAAAAAACTAATTTTTTCATATCATAAATTTAATTAAATATTTAAAACACAATAATTTAATTATTCTGAATAATTTCTTTAAAATTTAAATGCATACCACTTTCAGCTAGAATTACATTTTTAAAAACTTTTTGAGCCTCATTTTTTAATAAATTTAAGTCTTTATACCTTCTAGAAAAATGACCTAAAAGAAGGCATTTAACTTGAGCCCCATTTGCGATACTTGCTGCTTGAAATGCAGTTGAGTGTCCCGTCTTTTTTGCAAGATTTTTATGTTTTTCGTGAAAAGTAGACTCATGATATAAAAGATCTATTCCAATAATTTTTTTTGAAATTGACTTTTTAAATCTGGTGTCAGAACAATATGCGTAAGAATTAGCCGGTCTTGCTTTTTTTGTGATTTGCTTGTTTTTAATAATTTCTCCTGTAGGGGTTTTATAATCATCACCTGATCTTATTTTGTTCAAATAAAAATCTGGAATATTGTACTTTATTATATTTTCTCTTTCTATTTTTCTTAAATACTTTTTTTCTCTAAAAATAAAACCACTACAATTAATTCTGTGATCGAGCAAAATATTCTCGATTATAATTTCATCATTCTCAAAAATTACCTCTTCAGAATCTTTTGGTATTTCATGAAAAAAAAGTGGATAGTTTAAAATAGTACTAGCAACTTGAAGTTGAAAATTAATAATATTTTTTAGTTCAAAATGAGAAAATATATGTAATTCTTTTTTTCTACCAAGCATGTGCATTGAGTTAATTAAACCTATCAGACCATAAAAATGATCGCCATGTAGATGTGAGATAAGAACATGACTAATTCTTTGGAAATTTATATTTCTTTCTCTAAGCCTTAGTTGAGTCCCTTCTCCACAATCAATGAGAAAAAGGTTTTCATTAGAATTTAACAATTGAGAAGATGGATGCTTATCTAAGTCAGGAACTGCAGAACTACAACCCAAAATTGTTAATTTGAATGACATTTATCTACTAATTATAAACTTTTTATTTAGTTGAATGTTTTCTGAAACCAAGTTAACAAAATATGCTCCTTTTTTTAGCTTAAACTCAATTTCAATCATATTTTTTTCTGAGAATGAATTTATATTTTTTGAAAGAATTAATTTTCCTGAAATATCGTATAATTCTAAATAACCACTTAAGTTTAAAAATCTAGAATCATTTAATATTAAATAATTACTTGAACCAATTGATGAAATAAGAATGCCATTATTAATTTTAGATGTTAAATTTTCACTAGCTGTGTTAGAGACTTCAATTTCATAGCCTGTAATATATTGATAGGAACCGGTTGCAGAATATAAATCTGTAGTCACAGGTACAGTGATAGGAATTGGTCCCAAATAATACACTATATCACCATGAGTATTTACATTTACTGCAATATCAATTGGATAAGTTCCTATAGGGTCATTAGTAGTACCACTAAAGTATGCACAGCTTAAAGTATTACCAAGTATTATACAATTTGGGTCATAACAATCAAGATTAATACCGTTCGGTAGTCCTGTAACTGAAACCAGTTCAAAATCATCAACAACCCAATCTCCTACATAAAAAGTTTGTCCTAAAGTATCAAATGAAGTTAGTGCTGAGTCACCACCAGATGCTTCGATTAAGGTAGTTGGTGTTTTGATATCAATAGCAGATAAATAAAATTGGCCTTGCACTGCAGTTGGTAGGTTAATATCTACAGTTGGCCAAATTCCAAAACTAGAGTCTTGGTACAAGGAATTTAATGTGCATTGTGAAAATGTATTTAAATAGCATACAGTAGATATAAAAAGTGTGATTATTAGTTTTTTCATTTTTTTAGTTTTTAAGCAGATCTCTCTCAATTTCTTCCAGCTCAATTATATCATAAGCCTCCTCTTGAGTTGGAACAATATTGAAATCAATCATATTTAAGTGATCAGATACAATTGCAAAGGAGCAATTATTTTTAATTAGTAACTTTCCAAATGTAATTAATTTTTCTTTAATCAAGTTTTGTGATTTTTTATCTAATGTTGATATGTCAAAAATGTAGTTTGAATGAGAATCATCAACAGCTAAAAAATTTTCTTTAACAAAATCTGATGTAATTTTTATTAACTGAGTTTTTTTAGTTTTCATTTTTTTATCTTTTTAGCTAATAAGTATAAAACAGCCATTCTAATAGCTACACCATTCTCGACTTGATCTAAGATTATTGATTGCTTGGAATCTGCAACATCTGAGGATATTTCAACTCCTCTGTTAATTGGCCCTGGATGCATCAAGATGACTTTATTTTTTATCTCATCTAAAACTTTTTTTGTAACACCAAATCTTGAACTATATTCTCTTAAACTGGGGAAATATTTCAATTTTTGTCTTTCAAGTTGAATCCTCAAAACATTTGCAACATGACTCCAAGAAAGAGCAGATTTTAAATCTTTAAAATATTCAACATTTAATGATTTTAAAAATTTAGGCATTAGCGTTGAAGGTCCACATACACCAACGTTTGCACCAAGCTTTTGTAGGCAGAAAATATTAGATAAAGCTACTCTGGAATGTATAATATCTCCGATGATCAGAACATTAAGAGATTTGAAATCACTAAATTTTTGCCTTATTGAAAATGAGTCTAACAAAGCCTGTGTCGGATGCTCGTGAGATCCGTCACCTGCATTTATAATTTTTGCATCTATGTTTCTTGAAAGAAAAATCGATGCTCCTGGGCTAGAATGTCTGAGAACAATCATATCTACTTTCATTGCAAGTATATTTTGTACTGTGTCAAGAAGAGTTTCGCCTTTTTTTACTGATGAATTTGATGAAGAAAAATTGATGATATCTGCTGATAACCTTTTTTCAGCTAACTCAAAAGACAACTTTGTCCTTGTTGAATTTTCAAAAAAAAGATTTGCAATGGTAATATCTCTTAATGAGGGTACTTTTTTAATGGGCTGATTTAAGATTTTCTTAAAATTATCAGCTGTGTTAAATATAAGCTTAATATCACTCTTACTCAAGTCTTTAATAGTGGTTAAATTATCGACAGATAAATCTTTCATTTCAACTTGTTAGATAAACACTCTTTTCTGTTTGACCAAATTTTACAAATACTTTTTCATTTTCCAAAGTGTCTACTTCTATGCCTACGTAATCCGCTTGAATAGGTAACTCTCTACAAAATCTTCTATCTACAAAAACAAGTAACTCAATTTTTTTTGGTCTTCCAAATGATAATAAAGCCTCAAACGCAGATCTAACTGTCCTGCCAGTAAATAAAACATCATCAACCAATATTACATTTTTATTTTCAAGACTAATATTTAAATCCATATTTGAAGGTGTAATTATTTTATCGGATCTTCTAAAATCGTCCCTGTAAAAGGAGACATCTAATTTCCCCATCTTTACATTATTATTAAGTTTTTTTAAATTATGATAAAGTCTTTTACACAACTCTATGCCCCTAGGTTGAATTCCTAAAAGCACGGAATTTTTTGTTTCAAAATGATTTTCTAAGATTTCATTAGATAACCTTTCTAAAATTATATTAATCTTTTTTTCATTTAAAATCTTTCTTTTCATCATATTAAAATTAAAAAAAAACCCCGATTAATCGAGGTTTTGTTTTTTACTTAATTTCATCTTTGAGTTTGTTTAGTTCTTCCAAATCACCTAAAGTTGATTGCTTTTGAGACTTTTGTATTTTTTTCAAATTTGAACTTATTTGTTTTTTAGATTTTTGTTTCTCCTCATGCTCTATTTGCATGTGAACAGAAGTATGAGATACTAAAATTTTCTTAGTTTCTTTAGAAAACTCAATTACTTTGAATTGAATATTATCACCAACTTTTGCACTAGAATCATTCTCTTTTATTAAATGTTTTTTAGGACAAAATGCTTCTATTTCATCAATCTGTATAATTGCGCCCTTGTCATACATTTCTTTAACAATTCCTTGATGAAGACTATTAGCTTTAAATTTTTCGGCATATGCATCCCATGGATTATCAAGTATCTGCTTATGTCCTAAACTTATTTTTCTTGAATCTTTATCAACATCTAGAACAATTACATCTATTGAATTGTCAACTGATGTGAATTCAGATGGATGTTTAATTTTCTTTGTCCAAGAAAGGTCAGATATATGAATTAGACCATCAACTCCCTCTTCAATTTCAACGAAAATTCCAAAATTGGTAAAATTTCTGACCTTAACTTTAAGTTTTGTGCCAGCAGGATAATTTTTGTCAATTTTACTCCAAGGATCAGGAAGCATTTGTTTAATTCCTAAAGACATTTTTCTTTCCTGCCTATCTAATGTAAGTATTTGAGCTTTTACTATTTCACCAACTTTATAAAAATCTCCTGCACTTCTTAAGTGAGAGGACCATGACATTTCAGATACATGTAATAATGCTTCAATACCAGCTTGAATCTCAACAAATACACCATAATCAGC
>NHEL02000032.1:0-45058 GCA_002172655.2 Flavobacteriales bacterium TMED84
AGGTCCCAAGGGTTGGGCTGTTCGCCCATTAAAGTGGCACGCGAGCTGGGTTCAGAACGTCGCGAGACAGTTCGGTCCCTATCTGTTGTGGGCGTTAGAAATTTGAGAGAACCTGTTCCTAGTACGAGAGGACCGGAATGGACGAACCTCTAGTGTACCTGTTGTAGCGCCAGCTGCACCGCAGGGTAGCTACGTTCGGATGAGATAAGCGCTGAAAGCATCTAAGCACGAAACTCATCTCAAGATAAGATTTCTTTTAAGGGTCGTTATAGACTATGACGTTGATAGGTCACAGGTGTAAAGACAGAAATGTCAAAGCCGAGTGATACTAATTACCCGTAGACTTAATAAATAGGAAATTATAATTATATTCATTACACTAATATGTCATAATAAAACTTATGGTGACTATTGCGCTGGTGATCACCTCTTCCCATCTCGAACAGAGAAGTTAAGCCCAGTTGCGCTGATGGTACTAGAGTAAAATCTGGGAGAGTAAGTAGTCGCCAATTATAATAAAAAAACCTCTGCATGTTGTGTAGGGGTTTTTTTATATTATGTCTAATTATAAGTTTTTTTTTCAAATTAACATATTCTTCACTATGCCAGGGTCAGACAGATTAGAGCAGAGTACAGTGATTAATGATTTGGATATCTATACTAATCCATCAAGAGATGTGTTTAATATCAGCTTTAATACGGCTAATAAGCAAGATATCACACTAAGAATAAGAAACATTGTAGGAGAGGAGATATACACAGAACAGCTCAATCAGTTCGATGGAACATACACAAAAGCAATAAGATTAGAGAATTACCCAAAGGCAGTATATTTCTTAGAAATTAATACAACTGAGGGAACCGTCAATAAAAAATTAGTGTTGTAATAGTTTATAAACTATTTTCATCTAGCCATTTATCAACTTTATCAGCAACATTTTGAAAGACCTTTTCGTCAAATGGAGAATCAAGATTAGCAAGCTTGACAAGCTTGAGAAAAGGAAGAGAACCTCCTGCCTCACAAAGTTTTAAATAGTCTCTCCACGTAGATTCTTTATCTGTATTCATTTTTATCCAGAATTGGAAAGCACAAACTTGAGCTAAGGTATAGTCAATGTAATAAAAAGGTACTTGGTAGATGTGAGATTGTTTTTGCCATAATCCTCCTGATCCTAAAAATGATAAATCATCATAATCTTTGTCAGGTTGATAAATAGCTTCTAGCTCTAACCATTTTTCTTTTCTTTCTTGAGGAAGTGCATTTGGATTTTCATAAACCCAATGTTGAAAATGATCAACTAATGCGCCATAAGGTAGAAATGAAAGCGAACCGGCGATATGTTTAAAAAGAAATTTTTCTGTATCTTCTTTAAAAAATAATTCCATCCAGTCCCAAGTTAAAAACTCCATGCTCATAGAATGTATTTCACATGCCTCATAAGTTGGCCATAAATATCTATTAATAGGTTGTTTTCGGCTCATGTAGCACTGAAATGCATGACCAGCTTCGTGTGTTAAAACAGTTACATCATGATCTGTACCATTGAAGTTAGCAAAAATGTAAGGTCTTTCATAGAGAGGAAACGATGTGCAAAACCCTCCACCAGATTTACCGGCCCTATTATCCAAGTCCATAAGTTCCTCATTAACCATAATATCAAAAAACTCCTTTGTCTCGGGAGATAACTCACTATACATTTTCTTAGCTTGATTAACTTGAAATTCAACTTCTCCTTTAGGTTTTGGATTTCCATTTTTAAAATATAATGTGTCGTATATTCGCATTTTGTCAATTCCTAAAATTTCTTTTCTTTTATCATTGATTTTTTTGACTAATGGAACAATATATTTGACTATTAGTTCTCTATATTTTTTGATTTCGTTTGGTCCATATTCTGATCTACTCATATTTAAATAACCAAGTTTGACATAGTTTTGAAAACCAAGAATTTTTGCTTTTTGATCTCTAAGCTGAACAAGTCGATCAAAAATAATATCAAGCTCCTGAGAATTGTTTTTAAAAAATTCATCTAGTTTTTTGTAAGCAGACTTTCTTTCTTCTCTGATAGTACTTTGCATGTATGGTGTAAGACCTGTTAAATTGAGTATTTTTCCGTCAAATTCAATCTTTGCGTTTGCAAGTAAAGTTCTATACCTATTTTTTATTGTATTCTCAATCTTTAGAATATCAACAATTTTTTCATCGAAAGATTTTAGTTCCATTTCTATCAAATCATTGAAATGAGAACCAAACTTATCAATTAGCTCTTTCTTAAACTTAGAATTATTTATGGTTTTAGTGAATTTATTATCAATTGCAGAATATTCAGGACCTATATTATCATAATAAAGATTTTCTTCAATAGCTTTTTTATCTTTTGTGTCTCTTGCAAAATTTAAATTAGCAATACTAGAGTATGAGTGAAATTCCTTTTGTTTTTTTTGATATTTTTCGATTATATTAATTTGTGTATCAGCTTCTGAAGAGTTGTTGAACTCAACAATTAAGTTATCGACATAACTTTCAAATTCATCAATTTTTATTCTTTCGTAGTTCAGCTCAGAGTATTTCATGTTTTAAATTATTAATTATTACTTAATAAGTAATCACAAATTTACTCTTTTTGCTACTTATTAATTAAATTGTGAGATATTTGTTTTGTAATGTTTAAAATTAAAAACAAAATATTTGCATGGTCACTATATGACTTTGCAAGCCAGCCATTCTCTACAATCATTGTCACTTTTATTTATAGCGCTTTTTTTACAACATACATAGTTGAAGATGTGGATAAAGGCACTTTACTTTGGACAAGAGTTATATCAATTTCTGCTGTAATAGCTGCAATTTTATCTCCGATATTGGGTGCAATAGCTGATAGAAATTCATCAAGAAAACTAATGTTAATCATTACTACATATATAAGTATCATTTTTATTGGATTGCTTTATTTTCCAGAAAAGGGAGATATAATGTTTAGTCTGATTCTTTTTACTATTGCAAATGTTGCTTTTGAGCTATCCACAGTATTTTATAATTCTTTTCTACCTGACTTATCAAATAATAAAAACTCAGGTAAGATTTCAGGAAATGCATGGGGATTTGGATTTGTTGGAGGATTAATTTCACTATTTATTTGTTTGTCGATGTTTGATGTAAATCAATCCTCAGAAATTCCTAAAATAAACATATTGGTTGCAATATGGTTTTTTATTTTTAGTGTTCCTGCATTTATTTTTTTGAAAGAAAAAAAGAAATTAGTCACTAAAAAATTAAGCACATTAAATCAACTAAAATCAACTTTTACAAGTATAAAAGAATACAAAAGCATTTTTAAATTTTTTATAGCTAGACTATTTTACAATGATGCATTAATTACAATTTTTTCACTTGGTGGAATTTATGCAGTGGGTACAGTCGGTTTTGAAATCAGCGAAGTATTTGTCCTAGGGATTTTTTTAAATATTTCTGCCGCTATGGGTTCATTTATTTTTGCTTATGTCGAAGATAAGATCGGGTCTAAAAGATCTATTTTAATAACACTGTATTTATTAATTTTTTCAACACTGATTGCATTTTTTGCCCCATATACAAGCTCACCTAAAATTACTTTTTGGATTTCAGCAATTTTACTTGGTCTGATGGTTGGTCCAAATCAATCCTCTAGCAGATCATTGTTATCAAAAATTATTCCACTAAACAAAAAAAATGAGTTTTATGGGTTTTTTGCACTAACAGGTAAAGCAACATCATTTGTTGGGCCTTTATTATTTGGAATAATATCAGCTAATTTTTCACAACAAATTGCCCTTTGGATTGTAATACTATTATTCTGCATTGGCACTATAATTTTTAAGAACATTTGTTTTGACAAAGGTTAAAGTTTCATGCAATTTTTAAAAAACATAATCTTTTAATTAATTTTGTTTAAATTGTTTTAATGTTCACACAAATAAAAATCATATTTTTTTTAGTATTGTGTCCAATACTTTCATTTTCTCAATTAAATTTCAATAATCATATTACTGTTAGTAGTGGTAATGATGGTTTTGGAAGACCAAGGATTGCATTAGATGCAAATAATGATCCATTTATCGTCTTTAGAAACAATACATCGCCTAAGACAATAAGAATTTCAAAGTGGATCGGAAACGGATTTACAAGTCCTTATGATATAATAACTACAGGAATACAACCTTCATCTCAAGACGGTCCTGAAATTGCAGCAAAAGGAGATACTATTTATATAGTTTTTACATCCTCTGCAACTACACATAGTTCAATCATGATGATTAGATCTTTCGATGGTGGAATTACTTTTTCAGATACAATAAGAGTCTCAGAAAATGATTCTCCTCAGATTTGTAGAATGGGTAATATTGCAATAAATGAGCAAGGTCAACCAGTAGTTTCTTACATGAAAAATGACTTAAGTTTTTCGACAGCAGAACAAATGGTCAGAACCTCAAATGACTTTGGACTAACTTTTGGCACTGCTGTAAACTCTACATTAAACTCGCCTGACGAACCTTGTGATTGCTGTAAAGCATCTTTGTTAGTTAGTGGTAGTAATATTTACGTTTTATTTAGAAACAATGAAAATAACAAAAGAAATAGTTATGTGTCTAAATCATCAAATTATGGAGCCTCTTTTGACCAGGTTAATGAAATTGATGATTACGATTGGATTCTAAATTCTTGTCCATCATCAGTTTCAAGAGGAGTTTTAATAGATGATTCGCTACTAATCGTTAAAAAAAGTGGGGCTACTGGTAATAATGAAATTGTTTTGACTTCAATATCTAATGTTACTTTAGATTACACTTACAATCTAAATATTGATGAAATTCCAAATGTAAATCAAAGATACCCAGAAATATCTAATAGTAGTGATAGTATTTTTATTGTTTGGCAAGATGACAGGAGTGGTGGGCAAAATTGTTTCTTAAGCTACTCATATGAAGGAATTAAAAATTTATCAACAGGTATTTCTTTTACAGATTCATCTCTTGCTGGCCCCAAGTTTAATCCACATCTAACTTTTAAAAATGGAATTTTACATTTGGTATATGTTGATTTTTTAGATAGTAGTATTAAGTATGTTCGATCCTATGTAAGTAGTACAACTAATATCAAAGAGATAGAATATTTTATGCCAAATAGAGTTAATTTTGATATTTTGGGTAGAAAAAATCATCACGGTTTCAATAAATTAAAATTCCTAGATTAATTTTATCAAACATACGGTGAAATTAATTTTCTTAAAGTCAGTATTTTTTCGGATTTTAGATAATAAATTCTTTTAAAGTTGAAGAATAGATATTTCGATATAGTTATTGTTGGAACAGGCCTAGTTGGTTTAGCAACAGCGCACAGCATTATTAAAGATTTCAAAGACTTAAGATTGGCTATAATTGAAAAAGAAAAAGAAATATGTATTCATCAATCAAAAAGAAATTCAGGTGTAATTCACTCTGGTCTTTATTATAAACCTGGATCTGAAAGAGCAATTAATTGTACAATTGGTCGTGAGATGCTTACAAAATATTGTAAAGACAATAAAGTTGAACATGACATATGTGGAAAAATAGTTGTCGCAACTAATAAAAATGAAATAGAAAGTCTTTATAAATTAAAGCTAAATGGTAAGCGAAATGGACTTTCGGGCATAAAGATGATCAATAAAAAAGCTATTAAAAAAGTAGAGCCATATGTTGAAGGTATTGAGGCCCTATTTGTTCCACAATCTGGTATAATAAATTATAGATCCTTAGCAATATCTTTATTTCAAAAAATAATAAAAAATAAAAATGTAACTATTTTGACTGATTGTAAAGTTCAAAAAATTGACAAAGATTGTGTAGATACAAGCTTAGGAAAATTAAAATATAAATATTCAATCTTTTGTGGTGGGTTACATTCTGATAGGCTAGCAAAATTGGATAAAATATATACAAAATCAAAGATTGTAACATTTAGAGGTGATTTTTTCAGATTAAATAAAAATGTAAAGAATAAAATAAAAAATTTAGTATATCCAGTCCCAAATCCTAAATTTCCCTTTCTTGGAATACATTTTACAAGGATGATGGATGGTACTATTGAATGTGGTCCAAATGCTGTATTTACATTTAAGAGAGAAGATTATTTAAAAAATGAGTTTAGTTTTGAAGATACCTTTGATGCACTTTCATTTAAAGGGACATGGAAATTGTTTTTAAAAAATTGGAAATTTGGTTTAGATGAATATAAAAGAGCATTCTCAAAAAAAAATTTTTTGAAAGAAATAAATAAATTAGTACCTTCAATCTGTGAAAACGATTTTAAATATTGTAGAAGCGGAGTTAGAGCTATTTTATTAAAAAAAGATGGTTCAATTGAAGAAGATTTCGTTTTTGAGAAAAATAATAATAATTTGCATGTACTAAATGCTCCATCGCCTGCTGCAACAGCATGTTTATCAATTGGTGATAAAATAAAAAGTAAACTTTTTGAATGTTAAGTTTTTTTAAATTATCAAGAAAGAAAAAAGAGAAGTTAGAAATAACAATTAGTAAATATGTTAAATCTATTAATGATGTTATTGACTCTGGTTTTATTGAAATAAAGGAATTTATTAATGAAAATAATAATTTAGATATGAGTCCAGGAATAAAAGATGATGATATTAGATGGTTTAGAATTATAATAATTCTTGGTAATGTCAGTGAGTTAAAAAATTATTTTGAGGAATCTCAGGTTTCAAAAATGAAGGATATGATCATAGAGGATTCATTGAGTTACTTTAATAAAAATTCAAATATCACAATTGATCATTTTATTGATTATGATAGTTTTTTTAATCAATTAATCTCAATTCATGATTCTAGCGCCAAGGCAATGGCGTATGCAATCTTTGAAAAGTATGAGATTAATAAATGTCAAGTTGATCTTTTTAGAAGAAAAAATGAGCCCAATCCAGTTTTTATTCATGAATTAAAAAACTTATTGTCACACTTTCTTTGGAACTGGAGTGATTATTTGAAAAAATTTAAAGTTAGTATTTAAGCTGTTCCAGTATAATTGTAAGGAGTTATAATCTTAAGTTCTTTTTTTACTTCATCATTAATATTTAAAGAATCAATAAAATTATGTAAATCTTCTTTATTTATCTTTTCATTTTTTCTTGTCAAATCTTTTAAAACATTGTATGGATTTTCAAATCTTTCTCTTCTGAGAATATTTTGAATTGCTTCAGCAACAACAGCCCAATTGTTTTCAATATCATCATTGATTTTATTTTCATTAACTAAAAGCTTATTCAGACCTTTTTGTATTGATTGTATTGCTATAAAAATATGAGCATATGGAACACCTAAATTTCTAATTACAGTACTGTCTGTTAAATCTCTTTGAAGTCTAGAGATAGGTAATTTCTCAGATAAAAAATTAAGTATGGCGTTACTGATTCCTAGATTACCTTCAGCATTTTCAAAATCTATTGGATTTACTTTATGAGGCATAGCTGATGATCCAACTTCTTTGTCCGAAATTTTTTGTTTAAAAAAGTCCATTGATACATAGGTCCAAATATCTCTGCATAGGTCTATAAGAATTGTATTTATTCGTAAGCTAGCGTGCATAATTTGAGATAGTGTATCATAATGGTCAATTTGAGTCGTAGTTTTTTGTCTTTTAAGGCCAAGATATTTTATTGTAAAGTTATCAGCAAATTTAATCCAGTTGGTCTTCGGAAAAGTAACTACGTGTGCATTAAAATTTCCAGTTGCTCCTCCAAACTTGCAAGATATTTTAATACCTTTTAAAATTTCTAATTGATTATATATTCTTTCATGAAAAACTAAGAATTCTTTTCCAAGTTTAGTTGGTGAAGCAGGCTGGCCATGTGTTCTTGCAATTATTGTTATATTACTCCATTTTTTTGTAATCTCTTTTATTTGGTTTTGTAAATTGTTATAAGAATCAAAAAGATGGTTAAACATAAAATCTTTTAGCATTAATGGAAATGCCGTATTGTTGATATCTTGGGATGTGAGCCCAAAATGAATATATTCTTTGTGTTTATTTAAATTAATCTTTTCAAAAACTTCTCTAATAAAAATTTCTACTGATTTAACATCATGATTTGTTTCCTTTTCTATTTCTTTTATTCTTTTAGCATCATCGATATCAAATTCAATATAAATTTTTCTAAGTTCCTTAATTTGATTTTCTGTTAGAAAAAAATCGAGTTCTTTTAAATTACTAAGAGCGATTAAATATTCTATTTCAACTTTGACTCTGTACTTAATAAGAGAAAATTCAGAAAAGTAATCTTGAAGGACTTTTGTTTTCGATGCGTATCTTCCATCAATTGGTGAAATGTTTCTTATATTATTCAAAGTTGTAATTTATTGCAAATTTAATAATATCGAAACAATTGATATATTTGATGAGTGGAAACGTTAATAATTATTATATCTGTTATTTTATTTGTTTTATCAATTGTCGGATGTTTTAATCCAATTTTTCCTGGCCCTCCGATCGCTTATCTATCAATAATAATTCTTCATTTTTTTACCAGCTATTCATTTGGAATAAACATTTTGATTCTTTTAACATTTTTTTTAATTTTTATAACAGCATTCGATTACTGGATGCAAATTAAAGGTGTTAAATATTTTGGTGGAGGTAAATATGCTGAAAGGGGCGTATTGATAGGTATTATATTTGGATTATTTTTTTCTCCGATTGGAATTATAATAGGACCACTTTTAGGAAGTTTCTTAGGGGCAAAACTAGAAAAAAATGATTTTGTGAGTTCTTTAAAAATATCAATTGGAGCATTGATTGGTTTTTTTGGAGGTATTATTGCAAAACTAATCTATGTTTTTTTTGCAATTTACCAATCAATTTTAATTATTTAAATTATTTTCTTTTTTTCATTTTCATCTCCTGCTGTTTTTGCATTTGTTCTAATCTTTTTTGAAAGTTAGATTTTTTTCTTGGTTTTCTTTTGTTTTTTTCAATTTCTGCTAACAAAGCATCATCATTGATAAAGAATTTTTTCATAAAATACTGCTGACCAAATGTGAACATATTTGCAAGAAAATAGTAGTAGCTAAGTGCTGCTGCGTAATTGTTAAAAAATCCAAGAAACATAATTGGCATTAAATACATCATCCATTTCATTTGAGCCATTTGCCCAGTAGCCATTGAAGTATTCATCCTAGTATATAATAATGTCGAAATTGTCATCAAAAGTGTAAATAAACTAACATGATCACCATAAAAGGGTATATTAAAACCTAACTCTAAAATAGAATCATATGCTGATAAATCATCAGCCCACAAGAAACTTTTTTGTCTTAGTTCAATGGATGCTGGAAAAAATCTAAACATTGCAATTAGTATAGGAAACTGAAAAAGCATAGGTAAACAACCTCCCATAGGATTTACGCCAGCTTTACGATATAAGTTCATTGTAGCTTGTTGAACTTTCATTGGATCTTTATCTTTTCCAGAAATCTTATCAATCTCTGGCTTTAATACTTTCATTTTAGCTTGAGATAAATAAGCTTTGTAAGTAAAAGGAGCCAAAGCAAGCTTGATTATAATTGTTAGCAGTAGTATAATAAGGCCATAGTTATTAAAATATTTACTCAAAAAATCAAATAAATTAATTATGATGTATTTATTTACCCATCTAAACAATGACCACCCTAATGGTATTATTTCCTCAAAACCAGAATCATAATTTTTAAGAGTGGGATAATGATTTGGACCAAAATAAAATTGAAATGAATGTTTTTCAGTACTATTATGATTGTAAGGAATTTCAAATTTTGCACTTAGTTCCTTAATATAAATTGAGTTTTCATTTTTTGAAACTTTCAAAGAAATTGGCTTAGAAAAGCCATTTTTTGAAATAAAAATTGCACTAAAAAATTGTTGCTTGAAGGCAACCCAATTTAGGTTTGATTTAATATCTTTTTCACTATCCTTGGTAAGTGATAAATTGTCTACTTCATTATCTGCTTTAAATTGATAGTAAATGCCAGTGTACATTTCTTGATTTTTCTTGCTTTTCTCTGTTTGCGGAGTTTTCATTTTCCATTCAAGATTCATATAATTAACATTTCTTGGAATTAATTCATCAAGGCCATAAAATTCAAGATTAAAATCTACTTTGTAGTCATTATCAATTGTATATACGTAATCTATGTAACTGTCATTTGAAACCAAACATCTTAGTTTAATAAAATTCGAAGAAGAGTCAATAGCAATAAAATTTCTATTTTCAGTTTTAATATTTTGATTAGTCAAAAAATCTAAACTAAAACTTGTTGAATCTGCGGTAAATAATTTTAGCTCTTCACCACTATAGTTTTTATACTCTTTTAATATTACTTCATTAATTCCACCTCCAATGTTAGAGATTAATATTTTGATTTTTTCATTTTCTAAAGTGAATAGTTTTTCAGAAATTATATCGTCTGAAACTTCTTCATTTTTTAGTAAATTATCATTTCTAGAGAAATCTTGAATACTTTGTGAAGCGGTTTCTTTTTCTTCAGGTTGAAATTTAGGAAATATAAAAACATTAAAGAAAATTAAAACTATTGCTATAAGAACAAAACCAACTAGAGAACTGCTGTCTTTATTTTTCATGATTTTTAATTATTGAATTAATAAAACTAATGAATAAAGGGTGAGGATTTTGTACTGTGCTTTTGTATTCAGGATGAAATTGCACACCTACAAACCAAGGATGATTTTTTAATTCAATAATCTCAACTAAGTTATTTTTAGGATTATATCCACTCATAATCATGTCTTTGCTAAAAAATAATTCTCTGAAATTGTTATTGAATTCGTATCTGTGACGATGTCTTTCATTAATAATTTTTTTATTGTACGAAGATGATACTATTGTGTTTTCAATTAATTTACATTCATAAGAGCCTAATCTCATAGAACCGCCTTTTTCTTTAATCTGTTTTTGATTGTGCATTAGGTCAATAATTGGTGTTGATGTAGTTTTATCTATTTCTGATGTTGATGCACCTTTTTTGCCGAGTACATTTCTCATATATTCTATAACTGCACACTGCATTCCTAAACAAATTCCAAAAAAAGGAATATTATTTTTTCTGCAGTAATGAACTGAAAGTATCTTCCCCTCAATACCTCTTTCTCCAAATCCTGGAGCAACTATAATCCCTTGAACGTTATTAAACTTTTCACATAAATTATTTTCAAGTATCTCTTCAGAATTAATTAGTTTTAAATCAACCTTTACTCCAAAATGGGTAGATGCATGAGTTATTGCTTCAATTATAGATTTATATGAATCAGTTAGCTGGACATATTTACCAACCAAAGCAATTTTTATATTATTTTTAGGATTTTCTAGTTTATCTAAAAAGTTAGTCCATTCAACTAGATTAATTTTATTGTTGTGAGACACATTTAATTTTTTTAGTACAACTAAGTCAAGTTTTTCCTCTTTCATTAAAATAGGTACTTTGTATATTGATTCAGCGTCGATAGATTGAATTACTGAGTCAATATCAACATTGCAAAAAAGAGAAATTTTATTTTTTAATTTTTCTGATAATTCTTTTTCAGTTCTACAAACAAGTATGTCTGGCTGTATTCCGGATTCTAGCAATAATTTTACAGAGTGTTGAGTTGGTTTTGTTTTTAATTCTCCGGCTGCACTTAGATATGGGACAAGAGTTAGGTGAATAAAAATACATTTTTCTTTTAATTCTCTTTTTAATTGTCTAACAGCTTCTATGTATGGTAGTGATTCAATATCTCCAACTGTTCCTCCAATTTCAGTAATTATGAAATCATAATTTTTCTTTGAGGAGAGCAATTGAATTCTTTTTTTTATTTCATCTGTTATGTGAGGAATAATTTGAACAGTTTTTCCTAAATAGTCTCCTCTTCTCTCTTTATTTATAACATTTTGATAGATACTTCCTGTAGTAACATTATTTTTTGATGACGTATGTTCATTTAAAAATCTTTCGTAGTGACCTAAATCTAAATCAGTTTCTGCACCATCTTCTGTTACATAGCATTCCCCATGTTCGTATGGATTCATAGTACCAGGATCAACGTTAATATAAGGATCCAGTTTCTGTATTGTAACACTATAGTTTCGGGATTTTAATAGTTTACCTAAGGATGCTGATATTATTCCTTTACCAAGTGATGATGTTACACCGCCTGTCACAAATATATATTTGGATGATTCGGACACTAAACAATATTGTCTAGTTCACAAATTTAATATTTAGAATTGAAATAATGTGCCATATGAATATTTTAATTTTAAAATATTAGACTGGCTCCCAAACTTGGCATCAAAGGTAGTTGATTTATTCTCTCATATTTTACTCTATTAAAGTAAAATATGTTTTCTCGGTTATACATGTTTGTGACAGAAAAGGTTACATCCAAATCACTTGACTTAAATAACTCAAACTTCTTTGACACCGAAAAGTCTAGTCTGTGATAATAGGGCAACCTTCCTTCATTAAGTTCAGCATATGCAATCTCTAATTCTCCGTTAATTTGAGTTATATCAGTGTTAATCCCGTCATCAAAAGGAATATTTTCATAAAACCCTTGTGTTTGAGTAAAAGGAAACCCTGACCCAAGATTCCATCTAACATCTGCTTTCCATGTTCTTTTTTTATCTAAGTTTACTGATGTTACAAAGTTTACATTGTGTCTTCTATCAAAATGGGGAGAATATGTAAAATCATCATCTTGCCTTTCAACTATTGAGTATGAATATACCAACCAGACGTATAATTCTTTTGACTTATATTTTGTAAGAAAATCAATACCTTTTGCAGTTCCCTTTTCAACAATAAACTGATTATCATCATTACTTGTTCTATCTCTGTTAATGTTTGTTAACTGATTAAAATCTTTGTAATACCCTTCAACTTGAAAATCAATTTTTTGATTCAAATCATACTCTATTCCAGCAATGTAATGTGTTGATTTTTGAAATTTTTCTGAATAGTTTTCTCCGTTACTATTTGTAGGAAGCTCCTCAGGAGATGATATAATTCCAGTAAAAAGATTTACAACATCTCTATCAGAAACTGTACTTATAATATTTTGGGAATACATTCCAGTTGCAAATTTTGATCTTAATTTATCAGATATTATGTATTTGATTCCAAGTCTCGGTTCAGGTGAAAAACCCAATGTGTATTTTTGAATTCTGAAACCAGGCTCAATTATAAATCTTGTAGAACTATATTGATAGTTGACATAAGATGAGAATTCTGAAGTATTCTCATCTTGGTCAATTTGTGAGTTTACTGAGTTAAATGTTGTGAAGTCAGTTTGAAAACCGTTAATATCAAATCCATATTTAACTTTTCCATTTTTTAAAAATGAAGTGAAATCAAACCCCATGTTAAAACCATTTATTTTACTCTCTCTCGTTGGCAGTGAGTTTTCATCAAGAAAAATGTTGTATGAGGAATAAGCAAAGTTACCCTCGATAAGAACAGGAGATGATCCAGGGATGAGTATAAATTTACTACCTAAGCCAGATGAATTCCAATTTAGTTTAGAGATATTATTATAATCTACCTCATCAATAAAATTAAATCCAAATAAATTTATTTTACTTCCATTATCAGATGTAAAAGTTAATTTCCCATATAAATCAAAGTAGCTGTATGGTAGTCCTTTGTCATCAAAAAAAAGAATAGGGTCTTTGTAAATATAATTTGATGTTTTATCTAAGTAAGAGTTTTTTGCTGAAATTATGAAAGATGATTTACCTTTAGTTAAAGGTCCCTCAAGAAAAATTTTAGAACCAAAAGTATTTGTTGAAACTTTACCAGAAAGGTTTTTTTTGTTTCCATCAATAGTATTTATATCCATTATTGAGGAAATTCTACCACCGTATTCAGCATTAAATCCACCGGTGTAAACATCAGTCGATTTTATAATATCAGAGTCAAAAACAGAAAATAGACCTATTGAATGAAAAGGACTATAGATAATCATACCATCTAAAAGAACTTTATTTTGTACTGGAGACCCACCTCTGATGTATAATTGACCACCTTGATCTCCTGTGAAAACAACTCCGGGAATTATTTGCATGTACTGAGCAATGTCAGGCTCTCCACCAATTGTCGGAATCATTTCTAAATCCTTCTTAGAAACTTTAATCGCAGCTGCTTTGACTTCAGTTTTCATTTCCTGCCTCTCTGCAGAAATTATCAATTCATCAAGCTTAACTGATGATTGTGAAATTTCAAAATTTTTGTTTAAAATTTTATTTTCAGTTATCTGAATATTTGCTTTTAATGTATCATATCCAATGTAACTAATTACAATTTTGTAATTCCCATTTGGAACCTTACTGATATTGTATAATCCATTTAAGTCTGTTGGTGACCCCAGACTTGTTCCCTCTAGAAATGTATTGCAATATATGACAGGTTCACCTGTTTCTTTATCGTAGACGAACCCTCTTATTGAACCTGTTTGCGCAAAGATTGTGGAGTAAAAAAAATAGAAAATTAAAATTAAAAGTGGTCTCATAAAAAAGTCTGCAAATATACTTAATAAGTTTTTTCTTTATTTTAAATCAAAATATTATTGCAGCAAAGAATTTTTGATATAAACTCTTTAAGAAGATCTGATTGACTAATTTTATTGTTATTTATTCCTTTTGTTCTTAGATCATATTCACAAATCAAATTAATTATATTTAATAATTCATTGAACTTATATTTTTTAGATGCTTGTATATAGTCATTTAAAAAATATGTATTGACTCCAATCTTTTTTGCTAGAGCTGATTTGTCTTTTATCTGCTTTATTAACAAAAGTTTGTTATAATAGTTAAAGATTGAGGAGAGGATTAAAACGCTCGGGTTTTTGTTAGGATTAGCAGCAAAATAGTTCATGATAATTAATGCTTTATTTTTATCTTTTTTACCTAACGATTTTTGTAATTCAAAAAGATTAAATTCCTTGCTTATTCCAATTTGATCATTAATCAAATCATTTGTTATTTTTTTTATACTTGAGTCGGAGCATATTTTATTGATTTCATTGGAAATTTTTGACAAGTCATTGCCAATATACTCAATTAACGTATTGCAAGCCTTTGGTTCAATTACAATGTTTTTTGTTTCAAGATATTTTTTAATCCAATCAGCTATTTTATTATCGTATATTTTTTGGGAATTAAAAATAGCATGATTGCTTTCCAAAATTTTATAAATTTTTTTTCTTTTGTCAAGTTTTTTGTTTTTGTAGCAAATTATTAATATTGAAGATACTTGTGGTTTCTCAAAATAATTTTCTAAGTACTCAATGTTTTTTAAATGTTGAGCTTCTCTTACAATAATTAGTCTTTTTTGAAATCCAAAAGGGTACTGTTTTAACTCGTTTAAAATAATATTTACATCAGAATCTCTTCCATAAAAAATAGCTTGATTCAATGTTTTATGTTCATCTGGAATTATTGTATCAATCGCTGTTTTGGTAATACTATCAATAAAGTAAGGTTCATCTCCCATTAAAAAGTATACTTGAGCAAACTCTTTTTTTGTGATGGAATTTAAAATATTTCTATAATTCAATTAAATTTACTTTTATGATGTATCCTGATTTGTACTATAAAATATCAGATTTTAAAATTAAAGAAAAACATGGTAAGTTTTACATATTTGACGATATCAGAAAAAAATATGTGGTGCTCACTGAAGAGGAGTGGGTTAGACAAAATTTTGTAAAGTATCTCATTATGAAAAAAGGTTATAGAGAAGGATTAATTGGTATTGAAAAATCAACCAAGTATAATCTGCAAAAAAAAAGAATGGATATAGTAGCGTATAATAATTTTGCTGAACCTGTTTTAATTGTTGAGTGTAAGTCATTTGGTAAACCATTAACAAAAGAAGTTTTAAATCAAGTCGCATCATATAATTACTCTTTGAAAGCTCCATTTCTGTCAATTACAAATGGTCTGTCAAAATTTGTATTAAAAGTCGATTATTCTAAAAATAAAATAGAATTGATTGGTGATATACCTGATTATAAAAATTTTGAATTATTATGAGCATAGTGAAGATTTCGGTGGTGAGAATTTTGTTAAATTAATTCCTTCAACAGCATCAATATATTCCTCAATTTTTGGAGTTCTACCAAGAACTGCTGATAGAACTACAACCGGAGTTGAGGAAAGTAAAGACTCACCTTTTTTTCTTTTAGAATCTTCAACAACTCTGCCTTGGAAAAGTCTAGTTGATGTTGCCATTACAGTATCCCCTTTGGCTGCTTTTTCTTGGTTACCCATGCACAAGTTGCATCCGGGTCTTTCTAAGTACATCATATTTTTGTACTCGGTTCTTGCACTTGATTTTGGATTTGAGTCATTAAATTCAAATCCTGAATATTTTTGCAATATACTCCAATCACCTTCTTCTTTGAGCTCATCTATGATATTGTAGGTTGGGGCTGTTACTACAAGGGGAGCATTGAACTTAACACTTTTGTGTTCTTTTTCCAAGTTCTTAAGCATTTGTGATACAATTTTTAAATCTCCTTTATGAACCATGCATGAGCCAACAAATCCTAAATCAACTTTCTTTTGTCCTTTGTAATAAGAAAGAGGTCGTATTGTATCATGTGTATATCTTTTGGATATGTCTTCATTTTCCACGTCTGGATCAGCAATCATAGGCTCATTGATTGTATCTAAGTCAACAGTTAGTTCAGCATGATATTTTGCGTTTGAGTCAGGAGATAGTGGAGGGTTAATACCGTCTTTAATTTCATTGATTCTGCTTTTTGCTTTACTTACTAAGCCCTTTAAAACTCCTCGATTATTATCCATGCCATTACTAATCATATTTTCTATTCTTTGAATGGCTATGTTTAATGATTTAATTAGTGTTTCACCTTCTGAAATGCAAATTGATGCTTTAGCTTTCATTTCAGCTGTCCAGTCAGTAAACGTAAAGGCTTGATCGGATGGTAAAGTTCCGATGTGGACTTCTATCACTCTTCCTTGAAAAACATTATTTCCTTTAAACTTATTTAACATCTGCTCCTGCGTAGCGTGCACCACGTCCCTAAAATCCATATGATCATTCATTTTGCCTTTAAATGTTACTTTTACAGATTCAGGTATAGGCATTGATACTTCTCCTGTTGCAAGTGCAAGAGCAACAGTTCCTGAATCAGCTCCAAAAGCTACTCCTTTAGACATCCTTGTATGAGAATCACCTCCAATTATGATAGACCAATCATCAACAGTAATATCATTTAAAACTTTATGAATAACATCTGTCATGGGGTGATAATTATTATTAGGATCTCTAGCAGTAATTAGTCCAAAATCTTTCATGAATTTCATTAATTTAGGAATATTTTCTTGAGCTTTTAAATCCCAAACTGATGCAGTATGACATCCGGATTGATAAGCCCCGTCAATTTCTGAAGATATCGTCGTTGCAGCCATTGATTCTAGCTCTTGTGAGGTCATTAATCCAGTGGTATCTTGAGATCCAACAATGTTTACTTTAACTCTAACATCAGAACCTGATTTTAAAATTAGATTTTGATAATTTCCAATTTTATTAAAATTAAAAATTTTCTCAACAGCTGTTTGACCAAATTTATTGTTTGTGATAATTTTAGATTTTGCAAAAACTGGCGCAGGTTCGGCAGATAAAACTGATGCTGCAAAAGATTGTAATTTTTTTCCAAAAACTACTGCATAAGATCCTCCTGCTCGAATAAATTCAATTTTTTGAGGACTTAATGAGCTTGAGATATCTAAAAGTTCCTTTTTACCTGAAAACAGTTTCTTTTTTTCAGTATCAATGACCAAATGAGTACCAGTTTCCACAGAAAAAGTTTGCTGCAAAACAAAATCTCCATTTTCATCAACAATTGGGTTACCATCTATATCTAATTTTTTTACCCAGTTATTTAAATCAATACCAATACCTCCCGTTACACTTACAGTAGTTAAAAAAATTGGTGATATCCCATTTGTTCCAGCTACAATAGGTGCAATGTTAACAAATGGGATATATTTGCTTGATGGAATTCCTGTCCAAAGAGCAACATTATTTACACCTGACATTCTTGAAGAGCCGACACCCATTGTGCCTTTTTCAGCTACTAACATCACCCTTTTATCTGGATGAAGGTATTGAAGCTCTTTAATTTCATTTTGAGCTTTTTTAGAAACAAAACACTTGCCATGTAATTCTCTATCTGATCTAGAGTGGGCTTGATTTCCAGGTGATAATAAATCAGTAGAAATATCTCCAACTCCAACCACATAAGTAACAACATCAATTTTTTTTGGCAGTGCAGGTAATCTAATAAAAAATTCTGCTTTGCAATAGCTTACTAGTATGTCTTTTGCTATTTTATTTCCTTTTTCATATTCAATTTTTAGTCTATTTGTATCTGCATCATAGAGAAAGACTTGAGTTTTAAGAACCTGAGATGCCTTTATTGCTAAAATTTTATTTTTAGAAAAAGCAATATCTAACAACACTCTAATTGATGC
Organism: Flavobacteriales bacterium TMED84; assembly: GCA_002172655.2. Lineage (GTDB taxonomy): Bacteria > Bacteroidota > Bacteroidia > Flavobacteriales > BACL11. Next base: position 18,573 of record NHEL02000032.1, read on the forward strand.
GCCTCCTTTCATGTGTGAAAGTAATTCAAATGCAAATTCAATAGAAATTTCTTCAACATTTTCAACATTTAGTATTATATCCTTGAGAAACTCAGCTTTAACTTTTGCTGCGGATGTTGTTCCAGGAAGAGTGTTAAAAATCAGATGATTTAAGCTTTTTTTTCTTGTTTTAGAATCATTTCTTTTGATGTCCTCAATAATTTCATTTAAAATCTCCGAGGATTCGATTGGTTTTGGTGACAATCCAAATTCTTTTCTTTTTAGAATTTCAAGTTGATAATTACTATACGCTGACAAATTTTTCTTCTTTAAGATTACTTTTTTTGTTTAATACAAATTTAACAATTTACCTCAACATTCAACAAGCTCTTGATATCGTAAAATATTCATAATTTTTAATTTTATACTTTTATATAAGAATGCTTTTAGAAAATATAAAAATTGCATATGACTCTTTAAAAAAAAACTTTTTAAGAAGCTTTTTAACCGTAACAATTATTTCCATTGGAATGATGGCAATAATGGGAATCATTACTGCCATTGAATCAATTGAAACATCAATTGAAAGTAATTTTATCACAATGGGATCAAATACTTTTAAAATTAAGGATAAAAATCAAAAAAATTTAGCAAGTGTTTCTGGTAAATCAAAAAAGAAAGTTGAAAAAATAAATTATCGCCAAGCTCTTAAAATTACAGAAAAATATCAAAAGGCTGCTTCAGTAAGCTCAACATTGTCAAGAACATTTAAAATAAGAAGAAATAACTTAGAAACAAATCCAAATGTAACCCTGGTTGGCACAGATAAAAATTATGTATTAACATCAGGTTATTTTATTGAAAGAGGCAGAAACTTTTCTGAAAATGAAATACAAACAGGATCAAATGTTGTTTTAATAGGAAGTTCTGTTAAAGAAAGACTGTTTGATGAAAGTTATGAAATTGATCAAAAAGTATCAATAGCTGGAACTAAATTTAAGGTAATAGGCTCATTAAAAGAAAAAGGAACCAGCTTTGGTTTTAATGCTGATAATATAATCCTTATGCCAATTGATATCGGAAGAAAGTTTATTGCAAACAGAATGAATTATGAGATTAATATAATTTCAAAAAATACAGATTCTTTAGATTATATCATTGGTCAAGTAACAGCTGATTTTCGTAAAATCAGAAAATTAAGGCCCATAGAAAATAATAATTTCAAAATTGTTAAAAGTGACAATTTAGCAGCTAGATTGATACAAAACATACAATTTATAACTTTCTCTACAACATTGATTGGTTTAATGACTCTTTTTGGAGCATCAATTGGGTTGATGAATATAATGTTAGTGTCTGTGTCAGAAAGGACCAGAGAAATTGGTTTAAGAAAATCATTAGGTGCTAACTCAAGAATTATTAGAAATCAATTTTTAACTGAATCAATTTTAATTTGTCAAATTGGCGGAGCGATTGGAATTCTGATGGGAATTGCAATTGGTAACGTTGTCTCTGTGCTAATTGAAGGAGCATTCGTTTTTCCAACCTTGTGGACATTAGTATCCGTTCTGCTTTGTTTTGTTGTTGGGATAATGTCTGGGATTTATCCTGCTGTAAAAGCATCTAAGCTTAGCCCTGTTGAAGCGTTAAGATACAACTAGTTTTTGTCAGAAACGACTTTAAATTCTAGTGAGCAATTGACTTTTCTGTGAAGTCTTATTTCAGCGGTGTATGAGCCAATCTCTTTGATAGAACTTAGTTTTACGAATTTTCTATCTATTTCAATACCATGCTTGCCAATTTCATTAACTAACTGTTTTGATGATACAGAGCCAAACAATTTTTTACCATCTTCCTGAAGTTTAGATTTTATGACTATGCTAAGTTTACTCAATTCTTCTACAGTTTTGTTAGCATTTTCAATTTCTTCGTTTAGCTTAGATTCTTGCTGACTTAAATTCTCATTTAGTACTTTAATTGCATTTTCGGTTGCAATAACCGCTTTGTTTTTTGGTATTAAGAAATTTCGAGCAAACCCATTTTTAACATCCACTATTTCGTCTTTGAAGCCAAGTTTTTCAATATTTTCTTTAAGTATTACTTTCATTGTAAATTATTTCAAATTATCAGCAACATATGGCAGAAGTGCGAGATGTCTTGCTCGCTTAATTGCAACGGCGACTCTTCTCTGAAACTTAAGTGAATTTCCAGTTATTCTTCTTGGTAAAATTTTACCTTGCTCATTTAAAAATCTCATTAAAAAATTAGGATCTTTGTAGTCAACATACTTGATTCCCATTTTTTTGAATCTGCAATATTTTGATTGTGATCTTTTTTCTATATCGACAGGCGATAAATATCTAATTTCTGATTCTCTAGCCATAATTAACTTTTTGTTTGTTTTTTCTTTCTCTTTTCAGCATAATCAACAGCATGTTTGTCAAGTTTGACAGATAACCATCTTAAAACTCTCTCATCTCTTTTAAATTCGACTTCTAATTCTTTAGTTGTTTGAGGGTCAGATTCATGTTCAAACATGTGATAAAACCCAGTTCTTTTATTTTGAATAGGGTATTTTAATTTTTTTAAACCCCAGTTTTCTTCATAAGTAATTTTGGATTTAAGTCCTTTAATGAAGTTAGAAAACTTTTCTACTGTTTCCTTAACCTGAGACTCAGATAAAACGGGATTTAAAATGAAAACAGTTTCGTATTTGTTCATAATAATTTAATAAGGTTTGCAAAAGTAATGAAAGATATCATATTGAGCAAATTATTTTTTCCAAAAATCATGATGTTTTTTTGGTAACTTTTATAATTATTAATATTAGTTTTGTTTTAAATCAATTAGTAAATGGTTACTGCAAGAAAATACAGACCAAATAAGTTTTCAGAAGTTTTTGGACAAGATTCAATAACGAGAGCTCTTGAAAAGTCTATTTCCAACCAAATGTTATCTCAAGCTTATTTATTTTGTGGTCCAAGAGGTGTAGGTAAAACTACGTGTGCAAGAATTTTTGCTAAAGAAATTAATAACCGCGATAACAGTTTAAAAAATCAAGATTATACTTACAATATTTTTGAACTTGATGCAGCTTCTAATAATTCTGTAGAAGATATTAGGTCACTAACAGATCAAGTCAGAATACCCCCACAAAATGGGACGTTTAAAGTTTACATAATTGATGAAGTCCACATGCTTTCCCAATCTGCTTTCAATGCTTTTCTAAAGACACTTGAAGAACCTCCTTCGCATGCTAAATTTATTTTAGCAACCACAGAAAAACATAAAATTATTCCTACAATTTTGTCTAGATGTCAAACATTTGATTTCAAAAGAATAAGTGTTGAATCTATTATTGAAAAGTTAGTTGAAATATCAAAAATCGAACAAATTACTTACGAAAATGAAGCATTAAGAACAATTGCAAAGAAATCTGATGGATCGATGAGGGATGCTATGTTTATGTTTGATCAACTTGTGACTGTGACTGATAAGAATCTTTCCCTTTCCGAAGTCAATAGTCATCTGAATGTAATTGATATCAACTCATTCTTTGAAATGGTTGATTTTATGAAAAATTATCAGATAGATAACTTAATAAAAAAATTTGATCAAATATTAGACAGCGGATATGAACTTAGGCAATTTATTTTATCTCTAGCACAGCACTTTAGAGATTTGTTGATGAGTAAAGATTCAAAAAATGAAAATTTTATTGAGTATTCATCAGACATAATAAATAAATATTCTAATCAGTCTAAAAATATGAGTTATAAAATATTAGTAGAATGCTTGGATGAATGTAACAAAGCAGACATAAATTATAATATTTCGTCCAATAAAAAAATATTGATAGAGCTATCACTTTATAAAATCAATCAGTTAATTTCCTCAGAATCAGATAATAAACTAACACAAGTTGGCAAAAACATAGAAAAAAATGAATCAGTACATGAGAAAATTACTGAGTATGAAAGAACTTTAGATCCCATTGTTAATTCCGCAAATAAACCAGATAGCTCAGATCAGGCAAAATCCAGAACTTTATCAATTAACGCTTTGTCAGAAAAAGACGATAGTAAAATTCAACAAAATAGTTCCAGTTCAAATGAAGTAATTTTATCTCAGGAAATTCTTCAATCAAAATGGTCAGAATTTATTAAAAACCTTGAGGAAGACAAAGACACTAATTTAATGATTGCACTTTCAAACTTCACTCCAAAATTAAAAGATAATCATAGAATAGAAGTCTATGTTTCAAATACATCACAGAAAGACATAGCTATCAGTAGATTAAATTTTATTAAAACCTATTTAAGTAAGGAACTAAATAATGATAATATTCAAATCAATTTTGAAGTTACTGAATTAGATGAAAAAGATAGAAAACCATACACGAACTCAGAAAAATTCAAAGAAATGGTTAGTCAAAATCCTAGCTTAGAAGATTTGAGGTCAAAATTTGATTTAGATTATGACTACTAAAAATTTAAAACTATGAAAAATAAGAACATTTTAACAACAATTTTAGTTATTGCATTACTTTCAATATTTCTAATTAAATCTACAAATAATAATTTTTTTAAAATGAACTCAAAATATAAACTTCAATCATTTAACTTGGATCAAGATCCATTAAAAACAAAAATTTACACTCTTGAAAATGGTCTTAAAGTTTTTTTAACTGAGTATAAAAATGCTCCAAGGCTACAAACATCAATCGCTGTAAGAGCTGGTAGTAAACATGATCCTTCAGATGCAACAGGCTTAGCACATTATTTAGAACACATGCTGTTTAAAGGAACTGATAAATATGGAACAATCAATTTTACTGAAGAAAAACCTTTACTTGATAAAATTGAGGATTTATATGAGGAGTACAGAAAAGTTCCGATGTCAAATATTAGCGAAAGAGAAAAAATTTGGAACAAAATCGATTCATTATCAAATGAAGCAGCAAAATTTGCAATAGCAAATGAGTATGATAAAATGGTAAGTGGAATTGGAGCTAAAGGAACAAATGCCTATACCTCAAATGAGAAAACAGTTTATATTAATGACATACCTTCAAACCAAATTGAAAAGTGGTTGAAACTAGAGTCAGAGAGATTTAGAAATCCAATTTTTAGATTATTTCATACTGAACTGGAGACTGTATATGAAGAAAAAAATAGAGGTTTGGATGATGATGGAAGAAAACTATTTTACGAAATGCTCGATGCTATTTTTCCAAACCATCAGTATGGACAGCAGACAACAATTGGAACAATTAAGCATTTAAAAAATCCTTCCTTAAAAGAGATTCAGAAATACTATGATAAATACTATGTGCCAAATAATATGGCTATTTGTATTTCTGGAGATTTTGAATCTGAGAGGATGATTGAATTAATTGATAAATACTTTGGAGGATTTGAATCGAAAGAAGTTCCAAATTTTGAGGTTATTAAAGAGAAACCAATTGAAAAAATTATTGAAAGATCTGTTGTAGGTCCACAAGCTGAAAGATTATATATCGCGTTTAGATTTCCAGGTGCATCATCAAAAGACATTCATAAGCTCAGAATGACAGATATGATCATGTCCAACAGAACCGCTGGTTTAATTGACTTAAACTTAAATCAAAGTCAAAAAATTATTGGAGGAGGATCATTTCCATTTATTTTAGAAGATTATTCAACTCATGTTTTTTATGGTAGCCCTAAGCAAAATCAAAATTTGAATGAAGTTAGAGACTTATTAGTTAATCAAATTGAGGAGTTAAAAAATGGAAATTTTCCTGATTGGCTCATGAAAGCGATTATTTCAGATTTGAAGCTAGAGCAAATCAAGAAGTATGAAAATAATCAAGGGAGAGCCAATGAGTATGTTGAAGCATTTACTCTCGGAATAGAATGGAGTGAATATATCCAAATGATTGATGAAATGTCAAAATTAACTAAGCAGGATATTATTGATTTTGCAAATCAATACTACAAAGACAACTATGCTGTAGTTTATAAAGAGCAAGGTGAGGATATAGTTGAAAAAGTTACTAAGCCTAAGATTACTCCAGTTAGTGTAAATAGAGAAAGCAAAACAGATTTTCTCAACAGTTTATTATCTGAGGAAGTAAATGAGATTGAGCCAGTCTTTATTGATTTTGAAAAAGATATTAGCTATGGTAAAGTAGATGAGGTCCCACTTCATTACATGAAAAATTTTGAGAATCAAAGATTTGAGCTGACATATGTATTTGAGGCTGGCACAAATGTTAATCCATCAAATAAAATTGCGTTTGAATATCTACAGTTCTTGGGAACTGATTCAATAACTTCTAAGCAAAAGCAAGAGATTTTATATAAGTTAGGTTCTGAGATGTCATTTAACTGTAGTGACGATCAAGTTAAAATTAGTATTTCGGGACTTGATGAAAATTTTGAAGAGACTATTGAATTTTTGGAAAGTTTTCTTAACAATTTTAAGTCAGATGAAGAGGCATTGCAAAAGCTCAAAGAAGATATTTTGAAAAAAAGAAGTGACGCAAAGCTTAATAAACAAACAATTTTGTTTAACGCAATGGTTAATTTTGCTAAGTATGGTGAAAATTCTCCTTTTACTAACAAATTAACAAATGAATTTATTAATAATATTCAATCAATTGATTTAGTTAATAAAGTCAGAGATGTTTACACTTCCAAACATATTGTAAAGTATTATGGACCCCGAGATATTTCTGATGTGGAGAAGCAATTATTAATATTACATAAAAATAAATCTAACCTAAATGATATTGCAGATGCAAAAATGTTTAGAGAAATTGAAAGAAAAACCACAACAGTCTACTTTTTAGATTATGACATGAAGCAAGCGGAGGTTATTGTGATTTCAAAAAATGAGAAGTTAAATACGACATTGATTCCAATATCAAGACTTCATAATGAGTATTTTGGAGGAGGGATGAGTTCAGTTATGTTTCAAGAACTTAGAGAATCACAAGCTCTCGCTTACTCAGTTTATAGCACATTTACAACCCCAAGAAAAATAAATGATTCTCATTTTCAGCTTTCATACATTGGTACACAGGCTGATAAGTTAGAGGAGGCGATGAAGGGAATGATGAACTTATTAAAAGAAATGCCTAAATCTGAGGGGAATTTAAATGCTGCTAAGGAAGGTATCGTTCAAAAGATAAGAACAGAAAGAATAACTAAGTCAGCCGTTATGAATTATATTGAACGAGCCAAAAAGATGGGGCTTAGTTCTGATTCACGAAAAAATATTTTTGAAAACATTGAAAACTTTTCAATGGATGATGTGGCAAATTTTCACAATGAAAAAATATCAAATCAGAATTATACTTATTTAGTTCTTGCTGATAAAAAGTCGATTAATTTTGAATTACTTTCCAAGTATGGTAAAGTGGAATTTTTAACTTTGGAAAAAGTTTTTGGCTATTAAACAAACTATATTATGAAAAAAATAAAAGTAGAGAATCCAATTGTTGAGCTTGATGGAGATGAAATGACAAGAATAATATGGAAATTTATCAAAGACAAGTTAATATTGCCCTATATCGAAGTAGATATTAAGTATTTTGATCTTGGCATTGAAAGCAGAGATAAAACTAGTGATCAAGTTACAGTTGATGCCGCTGAAGCGATAAAAAAGTATCAAGTTGGAATTAAATGTGCAACAATAACTCCTGATGAACAAAGAGTTGAGGAATTTCAACTTAAAGAAATGTGGAGATCCCCTAATGGAACTATAAGAAATATCGTTGGTGGTACTGTTTTCAGAGAACCGATTATTTGTTCTAATGTTCCAAGATTAGTGCCAAATTGGAAACATCCAATTTGTATTGAAAGACATGCTTATGGGGACCAATACAAAGCAACTGATAAAGTTATAAGTGGAAAAGGAAAATTAAAGATGACATTCACAAGCTCTGATGGAGAAACAAAAAGTTGGGATGTTTTCAATTTTGATGAAAGTGGTGGTGTAGCAATGTGTATGTATAATACGGATGAATCAATTTATGGTTTTGCGAGATCATGCTTTAATAGAGCAATCGACAAAAAATGGCCATTATATTTATCCACAAAAAATACAATTTTAAAAGCTTATGATGGTAGATTTAAAGATATTTTTCATGAAGTTTTTGAAAGTGAATTTAAATCTAAGTTTCAAGAACTTAATATTACATACGAACATAGATTGATTGATGATATGGTTGCAGCAGCATTGAAATGGAATGGAAATTTTGTTTGGGCATGTAAAAACTATGATGGAGATGTTCAATCTGATACTGTAGCTCAAGGTTTTGGATCTTTAGGGTTGATGACATCAACACTCCTTACTCCTGATGGTAAAATAATGGAATCAGAAGCTGCTCATGGAACTGTTACAAGACACTACAGGCAACATATGGTTGGAAAAAAAACCTCCACTAATCCAATAGCTTCTATTTTTGCGTGGACAAGAGGTTTAGAATTTAGAGGTAAACTAGACAATAATAATGATCTTATTGTTTTTTGTAAAAAATTAGAAGGTGTTTGTATTGAAACAGTTGAATCTGGAGTTATGACAAAAGATTTAGCTCTTTGTATACATGCAAAGGATTTGAATCAATCACATTATGTTAATACAGAAGAGTTTTTACAAAAATTAGATGAAAATTTAATTATAAAAATGAAGTCTTAATAAATATTGACCTCATTTTCTAATTTAATATCATAAGTATTAAGAACTTTTTCGGAGATAAAATTTGAAAATAAAAGTAATTCTTTTCCAGAAGCATTAGAGTGATTAATTATCACTAGAGCTTGTTTGTCATAAGTACCAGTATCTCCTTTTCTGTAGCCTTTCAATCCAATATTTTCAATTAACCATCCTGCGGATACTTTATACTTATTATTATCAATTTTAAAGTAAATTATTTCAGGATAATCTTTGGCTAATCTTTCAATTTTACTTGAGCTTACAATTGGATTTTTAAAAAAACTTCCTGCGTTGCCAATATTCTCTGGATTAGGTAATTTACTATTTCGGATTTCAATTATAAAATTTGAAATATCCTCAGCCTTAAGCTCAGTTGATTTTTTTTGTGCTAATTCTTTCAAAGTACCATAGCTTATAACTTTATTAAATTTCTTATTCAGCTTAAAATATACATGAGTAATGATTACTTTATTTTTTAGAGATTTTTTAAAAATAGAATCTCTATAGCCAAAATTACATTCAATTTTATTTTTTTTATCAAACTCTTTTTCTTTGAGGTGATAAAATTCAACTTTTGTTATAAAGTCTTTTACTTCAACACCATATGCTCCTATATTTTGTATGGGAGCTGCACCAACACAGCCAGGAATCAATGATAAGTTTTCAATACCAGAGAGACCTATTTTTAATGTGTACAAAACAAATTTGTGCCAATTTTCTCCAGCACCTACTCTCAACGTTAAAAAATCTTTATTTTCTTCAACTTTTTCAATTCCTTTTATTTGGTTGTGAATGATTAACCCGTCATAATCTTTGGTAAATAATATGTTACTTCCTCCACCCAAGACTAATATTTTTTTTAAAAATTGTTTTCTTTGGTTGAATAAAAAATTTATGTCATCGATTTTTTGAAGAGCATAATAGTATTTTGTTTTCACATCAACACCAAAGGAGTTTAAAGTCTTTAGATTATAATTTTTTAAAATCATTAACTCAAATTGTCTATTTTCTTCAATTTTTTGTTGTAGCATTCATACATTGTTCCTGCTTGAGATTTTATAATGTCATAGTCATGAGTAGCTATAATTACAGATGAGCCATTAAGATTAATTTCTTTAAGCAAGTTTACAATTTCAATTGATTTTTTTGGATCTAAATTACCTGTTGGTTCATCCGCTATTATCAAGCTCGGTTTGTTTACAATTGCTCTAGCAATGCTTGCTCTTTGTTGCTCCCCTCCAGAGAGTTCATAAGGCATTTTATTTGATTTCTCCTCAAGACCAACCTTCATTAAGGTATCTCTTATCCTATCATCGATTTCATCATTATTTTTCCAACCAATTGATTTTAATATAAATTTTAAATTTTCATGTATATTTCTGTCTTCTAGAAGTTTAAAGTCTTGAAAAATTATACCTAAATTTCTTCGAAGTTTCTGAATTTTTGTTTTGTTGATATTATTCAAATTGAAATTATCCACTTTTGCTGTTCCCTCTAAAAATTTTTGTGAACAGTATAAACATCTTAAAAAAGTACTTTTACCACTTCCAGTTTCACCTATGATGTAAACAAATTCTCCTTTTTTCATTTCAAAGTTAAAATTCTCTAAAACTTTAATCTCATTAATTGAAATTGACGCCCCTTTAATTTCAATAATATTTTCACTCATATATTATAATTTATAGATTTTACCAAATGAAGTTTTATTGATGCCATCAATAATCTTTTGTTTATATTTCATTAAATTATTTTTCTCAATACCTTTATCAATTTGAGAGAGTCTGAAATAAGCTATTAAAGTCATTTTTTCATCTCTGATTTGAACAAAATCTGGAATTTTTTCAGTGCCTTTTATTTTTAATAGATACATTATACTACAAATAAAAAAAAATAAGTTCTTAAATTTTATGCTAACATTTCTAATTGTTAAAAAATGATGTTGAAAACTAAAAAAAGAGTCTTTTTTATTAACCTACATTATATTTATTTTAGTTTTATTTAAAGATTGAAAAAAGCTTGCTTTCTATTAGTTCTATCTCTTTTGTTGAATTTTTCCTCAAAAAGCCAACAATTGCAAATTGCGTTGGATCTTTATCAAAGCAAAAACTATATCCAAGCGATAAATATTTTAGAACATTTAGAGGAGAGTGACAAACAATTATTTTACTTGTCTAAATGTTATGAAAATATTTCATTAGAAAAGTCAAGGGATTTAAAAATTTATTTCATTGAAAATTTTAAAAACTCAATTTTTATTGATGATGTTCACTCTTCATTAGCAAATTTCCAATACAATAGTTCAGAGCACTCTAATTGTATAAATAATTATTTAAAAATTGCTAGAGAACTCACAAACAAAGAAAGATTTCAGCTGGCATATTCTTATTTTGTTCTGGAAGAATATGATAAGTCGTCATTAATATTTAAAAAATTAATGAGTGAAAAATCTGTTTACAAGCCTAGCTCAACTTACTATTTTTCACATATTCAATATAAAAAATCTATTTATGAATCAGCCCTTAATGGATTTGAGTCCTTAGCAAGTGAAGAAAAATTCTCAGCAATATCTCCATATTATATTGTTCAAATTCTATTTAAACAAGAAAAATTTGAAAGATTACTAGACTACATTTCAATCAATTTGAATGATATAATCCCAACAAGAAAATCAGAGGTCTATAGAATAATGGCAGAATCATATTATCAACTTAAAGATTATCAAAATTCAGCAGTTTATTATCAAAAATATATGCAGTATGATGAAATCAATAATAGTCTTGAACTATTACAAGTTGGGCACTTGTATTTTGAGCTTTCAGATTACATGAATGCGATTAAATTTTTGGAAAAAATTATTGTCGCTAATGATACAATATCCCAAAAATCAAATTATTTTTTAGCACAGTCTTATATTAAAGTTGACAAAAAAAAATATGCCCTCAATGCATTTAGACAATGTGTTAAAAGCGATATTGACAAAAAAATATACGAGGAATCATATTACAACCTAACTAAGTTAGCATTTGAAGTAAATTCAAAAAATGATGATGTATTAAAAACTCTTTCAGATTTTCTTCAAAAATTTCCTAACTCAATTTATTACAAAGAAATTGAGGATTTAACTTTGAAATTTTATTTTAATTCAAAGAATTACGGTAAAGTTTATGAAAATTTATTAGCCAAGAATAATTTAAGTGATTATGAGAGAAAACAATTTGATAAATCTGCACTCCAATTAGCAATTCAGTCATATAATACTAAAGATTTTAAAAAAGCAATAGTTTTTTTAGAAGAATCGAAAAGTTCTGATGATATTACAATAAGTTATCTTTCAAAATATTGGCTAGCTGATAGTTATTATCAGATTAATAATTTTAAACAAAGTATTTCTCATTTTAATGAAATAAAAATGCTCAGCTTTCCAGGCTTTGAAGAATTCCATGAAAAAACATACTATAATTTAGGTTATAATTACACTAAACTAAGAGACTTCGTAAACTCAGAAAAAGAATTTAAACTCTTTATTGCTAAATCAAGAGATGAAAAAAGAAAAGTTGATGCCACATTAAGACTTGCCGATGCAATGTTCATGCAAAAAAAATATAGCCTAGCATCTTCCTACTATTCTAATTTTTCATCAACAAGTGACTTTGACGTAGATTATGCATTATATCAAAACTCTATTTGTTCTTCTCTTCTAAGTGATTTTGAAAAGCAAAGAGAATCACTGCAACAAATCATACAAAATTTTCCTAATTCTAGATATTACTTCCATAGTCTGTTTGATGATGCTAAATTAAATTATCAAAATCAAAGTTCTAATAAAGCAATAGAAACCCTTCAAAAAATAATTGAAAGTCAAGCAAATAATGAAATAGTAGCCAAGTCCATACTTCTCAAAGGTAATATTGAGTTTAATGAAGGTTTAATTGATAAAGCTATGCAAACGTTTAAATTAGTTATAGAAAATTATGACCAAACTAGTAGTCTTTTAAACTCAATTAGTGCACTTAAATCTTCATATATTTTGACAGGAAATATTGATGATTATCTAAAATACATAAGTACTATCCCAAGTATTGTTATAAGCAAAAGTGAGCAAGATTCTTTATTATACAGTGCTGCTATGATTAAATATAATGATAGAGAATATCAATCTGCAATATCAGCATTCGAAAGTTATTTGAAGATCAATGAAAACGGTTTCTTTGTTGATGATGTTATTTTCAATCTTAGTCAATGTTTTCTATTAACGAATGACACATTAAGTGCAGAAAAATATTTTTTAAGAATTTTCGACAAAAGAAATGAAGCTTTTTTAGAAGAGTCTTGTAAATTTCTTGCTAGAAATTATTATTCAAAAAAACAATACAAGAGCTCAGAAAAGTTTTACATTGAACTAGCCAGTATAGCCAATGATAATTCAACTGAAAGAGAATCTAAAATTAGGCTAATGTTGATATATAAAGACTCAATAAATTTAAAATCTATGAAATATGCAGAAGAGGTGTTAAAAATAAAAAAAACAGATACTTGGGTCAAAGGAAAAGCAAGCATGATGATTGCGAGATATAGTAATAGCAATTCAAATTATAACAAAGCTCGTATATTTTATTATAATGCTGATTCATTATTAAACAAAACTGAGGCATCTGAGGCAAAATATATGCTTATTTTCTATGAATTTCTAGATGAAAATTTTCAGAAATGTGAAAGTATGATCTATGACTTCAGCGAAAATTATCTTGATGATTATTATATCGCAAAATCATTCATATTGCTTTCAGATATTTTAGTTAATCAAGGAAACGCTTTTCAAGCTAAAGCAACTCTTGAAAGTATATTGAATAATTTTGAATCAAACAACGATATTTATATTCTAGCAAGTAAAAGGCTAGAGGAGGTGATTAGTAAAGAAATTGAACTGAAAACAAAAACAGAAAATATTTCAGAGGATAGGTTTTTGTTAGACACTGAAAGTTATGATTACGATAAATTATTTGAAATTGAATAATAACAAAATTAATGATTAGAAATATTTTAATTTTTTTGCTTTTCTCTAATATAGTTTTTGGTCAAAATCTGAAAGACACTAAAATTAATGTAAGTAAGAAATATAATCCAAGCGTAACTGATGCTAATAGACTAGATGATCAGGCTGTTTATGTTGATACAAGCAAAATCAAAAACACCTTTGACTATGACTTCATAAGTATGCAAATTAAAGCTAAGCCTAATATAAGACCACTCAAGCCAGCATTAGTTAAACACCAGAAGTTTTTGTATAATAATTTAAATAAAATTGAACTTTCATTAGGAAATAAATTTTCTTCTAATGCTTACCTTAATTTTTCAAAAAAAATAAGAGAAAAACTGTTCTTTGGAATTGCATCATCAAATAATAGAATTAGATATAAAATTATTGATGAAATACATATTAAAAAAAATAATTTTTTCTTTAACGCTTTCGTAAATTCTGAGATTAAGAAAAATGACATAACTGCTAATTTTCATTTTTTCAGTAGTATGAATACCACTGATGAATCAATAACTAATGCTTATAACGAAAAATCAACATTTAATTTTAATCACGCTGTTTTTGATGTAAAAGTTAAAGACAAAATTTTGTCCCGCAATTCAATAAGTCATATTACAAGTTTTTCATATGAGTCATTATTTTCTGAAATTAATAATTACAAATCAGATGAGAATATTTTAAAATTTGAATCACAGCTTTCAACAAAAATATATCAGATGGACAGTTACTTTGATATGACTTTAGATGATTATAGGTTTGGTAAATATTCATCATCCAATGAGCTAGTTATTACATTTACTCCATCTGTAGATGCTGAGATCTTTTCTTTTGATGTCAACTTTGGTATTGGATTTGATTATTCTCAAAATGAAAAGATTTTTGATGTTTTTCCAATAATTGAAATAAGTAAAGTGTTTGTTCCAAAAATATCAGAAGTTAGTTTTGGAACTAAAAATGACTATCAAAGAAATTATTTAATTAATAACTATCTTATTAACCCACTTTTAAATATTGATGATACCCACATTAAAAATTCAGAATCAAAGCTTATATATCTCGAATTTTTTAATAAACTATCGAAAGGTCAGTTCATTAACATTTACTCTGATTTCGGATACTATGAAAATTTTATGAACTATGAAAATATTGTAACCGCCCCAAGTGCTACTTTTGAGTATAACTACACTAACTTATGGCAATCCAGTTCAACGATAAAATATTCAAATATGATTAATCATTTTACAAAATTGAATTTTGATTTATCATACCAGTACCGGACAATTCAAAATCTTTCAAATATTTCTGATGTTTATGCTAATCTCTATTCAAAAATAAACCTAAAAAATAAAATAATAGTTAGTCCAATAATAAATTATCAATCTCCGAAAAAATCTTTCATTGGTAATAGTGAGTATGAAATTGAGAAAATTATTAATTTCAATATTCATTCATATTATTCATTAAACAATCAAATTGATTTTAACATCAAATTGAATAATATTTTGAATTCTAAGACAGAAGTGTTTAGAAATATCAAACAAATTGGTTTTAACATGTCATTAGGATTCAATTACAAATTTTAGTGTTTTTGTTAAATATATTGTTAATAAACTCTATTCTTTTTTTTGCATAAAAAATGCTCTAGGAAAAGCTAAAAGTTATATTTGTATTAAACAAGAATAATTATGACTGAAAAACCAGATTCAACTCAAAATTACGGTGCTAGTAATATTCAGGTACTAGAGGGTCTTGAGGCTGTCAGAAAAAGACCGGCTATGTACATTGGTGATGTTGGCCAAAAAGGTTTACACCATTTAGTATATGAAGTAGTTGATAACTCAATTGATGAGGCTTTAGCTGGACATTGCTCTCACATTGATGTTTATATAAATGAAGATAATTCTATTACCGTTGGTGATAACGGTAGAGGTATTCCTACAGCAATTCATGAAAAAGAAAAAAAATCAGCACTTGAAGTTGTAATGACTGTTTTGCACGCTGGTGGAAAATTTGACAAAGGCTCATATAAAGTATCCGGGGGTTTGCATGGAGTTGGTGTCTCATGTGTTAACGCGTTGTCAACTCATCTAAGAGTTGAAGTTCACCGCGAAGGAAAAGTTTTTGAACAGGAGTATAGTATTGGTGTTCCTAAATATGACGTAAGAGAAATTGGCACTTCTGATAAGACTGGAACTATAGTGAACTTCAAGCCAGATGATACAATATTTCTAGATACAATTTATCATTATGATATTTTAGCGGCTAGACTTCGAGAATTATCCTTTTTAAATAAAGGCATTCATTTGAGTATCACAGATAAAAGAAGAACCATTGAAGGCACTGAAGATTTTGTTAATGAAAAGTTTTTTTCTGAGGGTGGCTTAAAAGAGTTTGTTCAATTTCTAGATTCCACAAGGGATCCAATTCTCGATGATGTTATTTATGTGGATGGAAATAAAGATGACGTGCCAGTTGAAGTAGCAATGATATATAATAGTTCCTACAGTGAAAATATACATTCATATGTCAATAATATAAATACACACGAAGGAGGTACACATCTTGCTGGCTTTAGACGAGCACTAACAAGAACACTTAAAAAATATGCAGAGAGTTCAGGTATGCTTGACAAGGTAAAATTTGAAATCAGTGGAGATGACTTTAGAGAGGGATTGACAGGAGTTATTTCTGTAAAGGTTATGGAACCTCAATTTGAAGGACAAACTAAAACAAAGCTAGGAAATAAAGAAGTTACTGGTGCAGTTGATAAAGCAGTAGGAGAAATGTTGGCAAACTATTTGGAGGAGAATCCAAAGCAAGCAAAATTAATTGTTCAAAAAGTAATACTAGCAGCTACGGCAAGAAATGCTGCAAGAAAAGCCAGAGAATTAGTTCAAAGAAAAAATGTATTATCAGGTTCTGGTCTTCCAGGAAAATTAGCAGATTGCTCAGAAAAAGATCCTCATAAATGTGAAATATTTTTAGTTGAGGGCGATTCAGCAGGCGGAACTGCTAAGCAGGGAAGAAATAGGCACTTTCAGGCTATAATGCCTCTGAGAGGAAAGATACTAAATGTTGAGAAGGCTATGCAACATAAAGTTTTTGAAAATGAAGAGATAAAAAATATGTTTACGGCTCTCGGTGTTTCAATCGGAACCGAAGAAGATGAGAGAGCATTAAATATTGAAAAATTGAGATATCATAAAATAGTTATCATGACTGACGCTGATATAGATGGATCACATATTGCAACATTGCTACTAACTTTCTTTTTTAGATATTTAAAAGAACTCATAGAAAATGGCTATGTATACATAGCTACACCTCCATTATATCTTTTAAAAAGAGGTAAAGACATGAGGTATTGTTGGGATGAAAATCAAAGAGAAAGATTGATTGAGGAAATGAAAAAAGGCCAGGATGTAAATATCTCAATACAAAGATATAAAGGTCTTGGTGAAATGAACGCTGATCAATTATGGGAAACAACAATGAATCCAGAGTACAGGACATTAAAGCAAGTCACACTTGATAGTGCTGCTGAGGCAGATAGGGTTTTTTCAATGTTAATGGGCGACGAAGTACCTCCAAGAAGAGAATTTATCGAAGCAAATGCGAAATATGCTAATATTGATGTTTAAAAAAGAAAAATGAAAGTTACCATTGTTGGTGCTGGCGCAGTTGGAGCAAGTTGCGCGGAATACATTGCACTCAAAAATTTTTGCTCTGAAGTTGTTTTAATTGATATTAAACAGGGTTTTGCTGAGGGAAAATCAATGGATTTAATGCAGACAGCTTCATTAAATAACTTTGACACAAAAATAATTGGTAGCACCAATAATTATTCACATTCAAAGGACAGTAGTGTTGCTGTTATAACATCTGGAATTCCAAGAAAGCCAGGAATGACTAGAGAAGAGTTAATTGGAATAAATGCTGGTATTGTTAAAAATGTAACCGAAAACTTACTTAAATACTCTCCTAATTGTATAATTATTGTAGTAAGTAATCCTATGGATACTATGACATATTTACTGCACAAAGAATTTAAAATAAATAAAAATAAAGTTATTGGAATGGGAGGAGCATTAGATTCTGCCAGATTTAAATATAGATTATCTGAAGCATTAAATTGTCCCGCTTCTGATGTTGAAGGATTAGTGATTGGAGCACATTCTGATGCTGGAATGATACCATTGGATAGAATAGCAACGTACAAAGGTGTTCCAGTCAGAAAATTGTTAACAAGTGATGCGTTAAAAAACTTAGTTAATGAAACTAAAGTTGGTGGTGCAACTTTAACAGGATTACTCGGAACATCTGCTTGGTATGCTCCTGGGGCTGCAGTTTCATCTATTGTTCAATCAATAATATGTAATCAAAACAAGGTATTTACTTGCTCTACTTATTTGAATGGTGAATATGATTTAAGTAAACTTTGTATAGGGGTTCCTGTTATTATTGGTTCAAATGGTATTGAAAAGATTATAAATTTAGAATTAGATGACACTGAAAAAAAATTATTAATGAATTCTGCTGACGCAGTGTTATCAACTAATAAGTTATTAGATAATATTAAATTTTAGAAAATTTAATTATTTTTGCACACCATTTAAAAAAACATGAAAAAAAATACCCATCCAGAAAACTACAGAGCGTGTGTTTTTAAAGACATATCAACAGATTTTGCAATTTTGACAAAATCATGTGCTGAAAGTAATGAAACCATTAAGTGGGAAGATGGGAAAGAATATCCACTAATAAAGATGGAGATTTCATCTGATTCTCATCCTTTTTATACTGGTAAAACTAAACTTGTCGATACTGCTGGTAGAATTGATAAATTTAAAACTAAGTATCAAGGCTTTAAAAAATAATTTAAAAGTATTACTTTAGTATCATTCAATTATTTTAAGTGAATGTAATTTTATTTGACAAAAATCCCAAAAAATTTTATCCATTAAGTCTAACCAGACCTATCTCGGAGTTCAGAATAGGAATTTTCACCATTAAGCAAAAATGGAGTCAATACTATGATAATGTTAGTTGCTCCTGTGAACAATATTTAAATAATAGTTACCCAAAGTTAATAGCAAAAAATAATCTATGGATAGATTCAACTATTATTCCAAATAATAATTTAATTGTTGAACTAAATTCACTAAAAAATGGAGAAGCTTTATATAAAGATGATATTTTAATAGCATTCGTTTCAGAAAAATTCAAATTAGAAAAATTATACAAAAGAAAAACTTCCTTAAAAATAATTAGAGTTAATAGTTTAACTGATGTTTTTACTATCAACTCCAGTGAAATTTGTAATGATTTTAAATTAATAGAAAAAAAGGATAATTCCTTATTAGATCGTAAATCAATTAAAGTTTTTGGAGACAAAAAAAATATTTATATACATCCAAATGCTAAATTAAAAAATGCAACATTGAATAGTGAAAATGGACCAATTTTTATAGATGAAGATTGCGATATAATGGAAAATGTTTCAATTAGGGGCCCCTTTTCAATTAATAAATCATCTGTTGTCAAAATGGGAGCAAAAATATATGAGGGATGCTCCATTGGACCATTTTGTAAGATTGGAGGAGAAGTCAATAATAGTGTTTTCTTTGGTTATTCGTCTAAATCTCATGATGGATTTATAGGTAATTCGGTAATTGGAGAATGGTGTAATTTAGGTGCTGACACAAATAATTCTAACTTAAAAAACAACTATTCAAATGTAAAACTTTGGAATTATGAATTTCAGAGCTTTATTGATACTGGTCTCCAGTTTTGTGGAATGATTATGGGGGATCATTCAAAAACAGGAATCAATACGATGATTAACACTGGTTCAGTAATTGGAGTCGGAGTTAATTTATTTGGCCCAGGATTTACAAGAAATTTTATTCCATCTTTTAGTTGGGGAGGTAGCAATGGTTTCACAGAGCATAAATTTAATATGTTTAAAGAAACATCAATTAGAGTTATGAAAAGAAGAAATAAATGTTTTGATGAAAATCAATCCAACTTATATGAAACACTATTTGACATGACAAAACGTTATAGAAATTATTAGAGCAGCTGTCAATATTTCCTCTTTTTTTTAATGGCATAATCTTTGCTTTTGTTATTTATAAAAAATATATATGAAATTTTAAATCATCAAGAGATTGAAAAGATTTGTCATTTACTTGAGTGCGATCAAGTTGAACTTAAAAATTTGCTTAATGATTCAAAAAAAATAAATGAATCATCTAAAACAATCTATGAGAAAATAATGAAAATTTTACAAAAAGGAGCAAATGTTAGAGAAGCTACTTTGTTAGGAATCATATGTGGTTACTCATTTGGATATGATGTAGCTAAGGAAAAAATTGAAGAAGAAATGAAAAATAGACTTTTTAATGCATTTAAAAACAGCAATAGAAATCAATAGTTTATATGATTAATTTAAATAAATATTTTAGTACTAACCAGGATGATTCAAAAACTGATTTCTTTCCACTAATGAGTAATGAAGATGAGGAAAAAATTGGTAAAGAATCAACACCTAATACACTGGCAATACTTCCTTTAAAAAATACTGTTTTATTTCCAGGAGTTATAATACCTATAACAATTGGTAGAGACAAATCTATTAAGTTAATAAATGACTCTGAAAGCTCAAATAACAAAATTGGAGTACTATCTCAAAAGGACCCCCTCATTGAGATTCCAACAATAAAAGACTTAAATCAGATTGGAACAGTAGCCCAAATATTAAAAACTCTTAAAATGCCTGATGGAAACATTACTGCAATAATACAGGGAAGAAAAAGATTTAAAGTCAAGAATATTGTAGAAGAAGAACCATACATAGTTGCAAGTGTACAGGAAATTAATGACAAAAAGTATCAGAAGAACAAAACCTCAGATGCATTAGTTTCCTCTGTCAAAGATCTTGCATTAAAAATAATAGAGGAGTCTCCAAATATTCCATCAGAAGCTAATATTGCGTTAAAGAATATTAAAAGTTCCTCTTTTTTAATAAATTTTGTTTCATCTAATATGAACATTGATTTAGAAACAAAACAAAGTTTATTGGAGGAGACTGATTTTGAAAAAAGAGCAAATTCAGTTCTTAAGTATCTTACCAAAGAATTACAGATTTTGGAAATGAAAAATAAGATTCAATCCAAAGTAAAAATAGATCTTGACAAACAACAAAAAGAGTATTTATTAAATCAACAACTAAAAGCTATTAAAGAAGAGCTTGGTGAAAGTGGTTCCGTAAAAGAAATTGAGGAATTATCTAGATTAGCATCAAAGAAAAAGTGGTCAAATGAGGTTAAAGATTTGTTTGATAAAGAGTTAAAGAAATTAAAGAGAATGAATCCTTCAATGACAGATTTTTCCATTCAAAGAAGTTATTTAGAATTAATACTTGATTTACCATGGAATGAATACACTGATGATAATTTTGATTTACGGAATTCTCAAAAAATTTTAGACAGAGACCATTTTGGACTTGAAGAAGTAAAAGACAGGATAATTGAATATTTGTCTGTTCTAAAGCTCAAAAAGAACATGAAATCTCCAATAATTTGTTTATTTGGTCCACCAGGAGTTGGAAAAACCTCACTGGGTAAATCAATAGCAAATTCATTAAATAGAAAATATGCGAGGATTTCATTGGGTGGATTAAGAGACGAAGCTGAGATAAGAGGTCACAGGAAAACCTATATTGGTGCAATGCCAGGAAGAATAATAAAATCTATAAAAAAAACTAATTCATCTAATCCTGTTTTTGTATTGGATGAAATTGATAAGTTAACCAGAGATATGCATGGGGACCCCTCATCAGCTTTATTGGAGGTTTTAGATCCTGAGCAAAATGAAAGCTTCCATGATAATTATCTTGAAATTGGCTATGATTTATCAAAAGTTTTGTTCATTGCAACTGCAAACTCACTTGCTGAAGTACACCCAGCATTGAGAGATAGAATGGAAATTATTGAAATTAACGGTTATACTGTTGAAGAAAAGATTCAAATAGCAAAACGTCATTTGATTCCTAAGCAGATTTCTAATCATGGAATAAAAAAATCTGACATTAATTTAACTACCAAAATAATAGAAAAAATTATAGACAGTTATAGCAAAGAATCTGGAGTTAGAACTTTAGAAAAAGTTATTGCAAAAGTTGCAAGATACGTTGCTAAGTCAATTGCAACTGATCAGTTGTACATTAAATCACCAAACTTATCTGAAATAGAAATAATTCTTGGCCCTCCAAAATACCTTAGAAGCAAGTCTGATGATTTTGAAATCCCTGGAGTTGTCACTGGCTTAGCATGGACGAAGGTTGGTGGAGATATTTTATTTATTGAGTCAATTTTGAGTAAAGGAAAAGGAAAAATGTCAATAACTGGTAATCTAGGCAAGGTCATGAAAGAAAGCGCAACAATTGCACTTCAGTATCTTAAATCTAATTGCACAGCTTTTAAAATAGACTTTTCTGTTTTTGAGAATTGGGATATTCATATTCATGTTCCTGAAGGGGCAACTCCTAAAGATGGTCCGTCTGCTGGCGTAACTATTTTTACATCTTTGTTATCAATTTTTAGTCAAAGAAAAATAAAAAAAAGTTTTGCAATGACTGGTGAAATAACACTAAGAGGAAGAGTTACAGCTGTTGGAGGAATAAAAGAAAAGATACTAGCCGCTAAGAGGTCAGGATATAAAAATATTATATTATCAGATGAAAATAAAAAAGATGTTCATGAAATCAAAGCAGAATACTTGAAAGGCTTGAAATTTTATTATATTTCTAGTATGAATGAAATTTCAAATTTATGTCTTGAAAAAGAAAAGTATAAAAATTACATTGATCTGTAATTAATCAATTAATGAGATTATTACATATTTTAATTATTTTAATATTTAATTATAATTCTTTTTCTCAAGAGTTCTCTTTCTTCAATACTGATTTTTCAGCAACTTCACTGAGTCTTGGTGGAAATGTGATTACTAAATCAGATGATATTTCTTTAACCTACAAGACTACGTCATTATTAAATCAATCTCAAATAAACCATATTGCCTTCGATTATTTGAGTTTATCTAATCAAATCACATTTTTCTCATTCGTTTATGCAAATGAATTAAAAAACTTTGGTATGTATAATTTTGGTGTTAGGAATTTAAATTATGGTGATTTTCAAGGATACGATGTTAATGGTTTTCAAACAAATGAATTTCATGCTAATGACCTTATATTTTTTACTGGTATCAGTAAAATGATTATTGAAGACTTAACTCTTGGTCTCAGTTTAGAGTTACTTAATTCAAATTATGAAAGTTTTAGTGGTTTGGCTATTGCATCAAATACTTCATTGACATATAATAACAAAAAGAGAAAGTTAATTTTTTCATTATCATTAAATAACTTAGGAAGACAAATTAATGGATTTACTGATATTAAAGAAAAAATACCAACATCACTAAAAATTGGAATGAGTAAGTCTTTAAATCATTTACCATTTACCTATTATATATCATTGCACGATTTACAAAGATTTGATATAAGTGGCCCAGTACAAGCTAGTCAAAGTTATCGCGATGATGAAACAATATTAAAGAAAATGTTTTATCATGTTAATATAGGAGGAGAACTAAATCCTTTTAAAAAAAATCTCTTTCTTAGATTTGGTTTCAATTTTCAAAAAAGATACCAAATGATGGTTAGAAACATACCTCAACTAGCAGGCTTTTCATCTGGTGTTGGAATCAAATTTTCTTCATTTAAATTAGATTATGCAATTACATCAAACCATATTAGCTCCGTTTCTAATGTTTTTAGCCTTAAAATGAATTTGAGTAGCTTTGTGCCAAATGGAAATGAAGATTAATATAGCAATTGACGGTTATTCCTCTTCTGGAAAAAGTAGCTTAGCAAGGTCAATATCTAAGGAGTTTAAGATGAAATATATTGATACAGGTGCAATGTATAGATCAATAACATATCTATTATTAAAAAACTCTATAGATAGTTCAAACTTTGAGGAAAGTGAAAAAAAAATTGAGCAAATAATAAACGATTGTAATATTGAATATAATTATAACAACAAAAAAAATATTTCTGAGACTATTTTAAATGGAGCTAGATGTGATGAGCACATAAGAAAAAAATATGTTTCAGAATTTGTAAGTATTGTCAGTAAGTCAAAAAAAGTTAGAGATTTTATGATAGATAAACAAAAAGAAATTGCTTCAAATAAAAATGTTGTTATGGACGGAAGAGATATAGGTACTGTTGTGATTCCTGATGCAGAGATAAAATTTTTTATTGAAGCAGATTTACATATTAGAGCAAAAAGAAGATTTGAACAGGCACAAGATGAACCATCAACTTTTAATGAAGTTGTTGAAAATCTAAAATTTAGAGACAATCAAGATATGATGAGAGAAAATTCACCATTAAAAAAATCTAAAGACTCTATAGTTTTAAATAATACAAATATTAATTTTGAAGAACTGAAAAATCAAGCGTTTAATATAATTAGAAAAAAAAATGAAAATCACAATTGATGAGAATTCTGGTTTCTGTTTTGGTGTCGTGTATGCTATTGAAATGGCTGAAGATATTTTAGAAAACCAAGACAAATTATATTGTTTAGGTGATATTGTTCACAATGATATGGAGGTTGAGAGACTAAAAAATTTAGGATTAATTATTATTAATCATAATCAGCTAAAAGAAATAAAAAATACAAGCGTTTTGATTAGAGCACATGGAGAGCCACCTGAAACTTATGAGCTTGCTTTGAAAAATAACTTAAAGTTAATTGATGCGTCTTGTCCCGTAGTTTTAAAATTACAGAATCAGATTAAAAATGGTTACAAAGAGATAAAAGAAATAGATGGTCAAGTTGTTATTTATGGGAAAAAAGGGCATGCTGAGGTTACAGGACTGATTGGGCAAACCAATGGAAATGCAATTATTGTTGAAAGCCTCAACGACATAGATAAAATTGATTTTTCTAGGCCAATATCAATATATTCCCAAACTACTAAGAGTCCAAAATCATATTCTGAGATTATTAATGAGATAAAGAAGAAATCAGATTCAAAGCTAAAGTTTATTGTAAAAGATACATTATGTAGACAGGTTTCTGGCAGAGAACCTCAACTACAAAAGTTTTCAAATGAAAATCAAGTTATAATTTTTGTGAGTGGAAAGAAAAGTTCTAATGGAAAGATGTTGTATGAGTCATGTAAAAAAGTAAATCCAAATTCTTACTTTATATCTGATACAAAAGAAATAAAATCTAGCTGGTTTAGACAAAAAGCTTCAGTTGGTATTTGTGGGGCAACTTCAACTCCATTATGGTTAATGCAAAAAGTTGCTCAAGAAATAGCTGATTTATCTCTATAATTTAATACATTTGCACCCGCAAAAACTGTTTGTTAAGGATATAAATGTACAACTACTCTTTTGGATTCAGTAATCCTTATAACCAAAAGATACAAAGAAAAACCTATGGCAAAGAAATCTCACAAGCCTGAAGAGCTAAGTACAAAGTCAACTGACGAAAAGTCAATCCCAAAAATTGATAATGAAAAAATTAATGATATCTCAACAAAAGAAGATGAGAAACTTGAAACAGTCGTTGATGAAATTAGAGAGTCCTCAAACACAAATATTGAAACTGAAACTATTGACAAAATCAATGATGCAAATGAAACTATAGTTGAAGCTAAAAAATCATCTGATAATTCAGAAAGTCACAGAAGCGAAAAAGATTTTCAATTTCATGAGGAAATCACATATACATCTAAAGAAATAGAAGACTTAACTAAGACTTATCTAGAAACCTTACCAGTAATTGAAGATAAGCAAGTTCTAAATGGTTCCGTTGTAAGAATCAATGATAAAGTTGTTGTTGTTGATATTAATTTTAAATCTGATGGTGTAATAAATGCATCCGAGTTTAAATACAACAAGGAATTAAAGATTGGAGACTCAGTCGAAGTTTTGGTAGAGCAGCAAGAAGATAGCTATGGTCAGTTAAAAGTATCTCATCGAAGAGCAAGAATATTACAAGCTTGGAAAAAAGTTAATATTGCTTTAGAAACTGGGGAAATAGTTAATGGTCAAATAAAAAGTAGAACAAAAGGTGGAATGATTGTAGATGTTTTTGGAATAGAGTGTTTCTTACCAGGTTCTCAAATTGATGTCAAGCCAATAAGGGATTATGAAGAGTACGTTGGCAAAGAAATGCAGTTTAAGGTTGTCAAAGTAAACGAGTCCTTCAGAAATGTTGTAGTATCTCATAAAGCGCTGATTGAAGCTGATTTAGTGGTTCAGACAAAAGAAATAATGTCCAAACTGGAAAAAGGACAAGTTCTTGAAGGCACAGTTAAGAACATTACGTCCTATGGAGTTTTTGTTGACTTGGGAGGTATAGATGGATTGATTCATATAACTGATTTATCTTGGGGACGAATATCTCATCCTGAAGAGGTAGTGAATCTCGATGAAGTAATAAAAGTAGTTATACTAGACTTTGATGAAGATAAAAGTAGAATTCAGCTTGGCCTTAAGCAGTTAGGTAGCCATCCATGGGAGTCTCTAGATAGTAATTTAAAAGTTGGAGATGAAATAGAAGGTAAAGTTGTTGTTCTCGCTGATTATGGTGTATTTGTTGAGATTCAAGCTGGTATTGAAGCATTATTACATGTATCTGAAATGTCATGGTCCTCTCACTTAAGAAGTGCAGGAGAT
>NHEL02000011.1:0-7592 GCA_002172655.2 Flavobacteriales bacterium TMED84
GAAATTAACTCAATTTTTGACTCTCCCAAATTAAAAAAGATTGTTTCTACCCCTTCACTTTCAACAGTTTCTTTTTTTGAAGGGTTGATATTTAATACTTTTTTAAAAATTTCCACTGAATCATCTAAAGAATAGACTGCCACTCCAATATGATTAATTTTTTTCATAAATTATTAGTAATCCCAAAAGCTAATGTGTCTTTCACTCAACTCAGATACAAACTTATAAGTTATACCTAATTGATGAGAACCATAATTATGTAACATAATATTTCCATTAAATGAGTGTTCATAGCAATAACTAATTGAAATATCGTTAAAGTCAAATCCAAAAGAAAAATAAATAGTATTATCAGACCTATAGTTTGTTCCAATCCATTTATTTTTCAAATGATGTAGTCTTGTATTAAAATTATATAGTGTTCTATTTTTGTTACTATTAATCATAATGGAAGGCTGTAAATGCCAATCATTATCAATGATATTAAAAGAATAGCTAACGTCATAATAATGATTTCTGTAACCATTATTTAATTTAAAGCCTTTACCATCGTCTGTGTTAAAGGCGCTTTCAAGAATATTTGTCTGTGAGTATGAGAAATAAAAATTTTCTGAATAAAATAGAGCTCCTGCTGATGCATCTCCAGTGAATTCATCAACTAAATCAACATTAAATGCAGGATCTTGTCCGGGAGGAATATCAGAGATATCAAATTTCAATCTATAATAAAGCAGTTTTGCCCCTATGCCGAATGCGAGATTATAATTATTGTCATTTAATGGTATATGATAAGCATAATTTAACTGCATCTCAGATTGTTGAGAAGGTAAAGTAACATCATGAACAAAATTAATTCCAAGAGCAGATCTATTATTTACTGCACCACTGTAAGAAATATTTGATGAAAATGGTGCATCTTGAAATCCCAGCCACTGCTTTCTAACTTGAATCACTAGTGGATTATATGTTTTAGATCCAGAAAAAGCAGGATTATTAATATCAGGACTTTCAAAATGATTATTAAATATTGGTCTTTGCTGTGAAAAAACTTTTCCAGTTAAAAATAAAATAGAAAAAATAAAAAAATATCTTTTCATCTTACAATTGTAATTGCTCCTTTTAATATTTGATCTTCATCAGACACATCAATTATGTAATAATATGTCGCTGAAGGCAACGGATCACCATTTTTATCGTTTCCTGAAAATCCTAGTTCAAAAGAATTTTGATAGCTTCTTCTTCTAAAAACTTGCTCTCCACTTCTTGAATAGATTTCAATTACTGCATTGGGATACATTTCAATGTTTTGAATATTCCAAATAGGATTATAAATATCATCATTGGGTGAGAATACTTTGTAAAATTTTAAACATTTCTTTGGATTAGTTTTTACTTCAATACTATCAACTAATTTACAACCATAAGCATCTGTAATTTGAACTGAATACCAGCCGGGTGAAAGCATTTTAATTCTTGAAGCAGAATTGTCTTCGTCAAAAAAAACTATTTCATTTGACCATTCATATTCAAATGGAGGGCTTCCGTTGGTGACAAAAACTCTTGCATCACCATTTTCATCATCTTTACATATAGCCCCTGTTGAGGACATATACGAGCCAATTGAATTTTTAATTGGAATGTATAAAAACTGATCACTTGAACAAAAATTTGCATCTACAATGTTAAGAGTGTATGTATTATTCTGCTTTAAATTTTGAGCATTTCTGCTGGTATCACCATTACTCCACTGAGTGGTATACGGCGGAGTACCTCCAATTATATTGGTTGAAACATCCGCGGAATCAGTGATTATGCACAAATTACTTATCTCAAATATTGCTTTAATAGCTAGGGCTTGTTCAACTATAATTGTATCAATTTTATAACATATTAATGCTGTTGATGTATCTCCTGGTACTTGATTTTGCATTATATGAATTGCATAACTTCCAGAGTATAAATTTGATATTGTCTGGTTATTTGAATAATAACCATTACTACTTGTCCACCAAAAAGTTGAATTATTATCATTTACTGAAATACCGATTGAACCTGTATTAGTCCCATAACAATTTATATTTTCAATATTTAACAATGTGTAGTCACATTGAGCAAAACAAATATTGCCAATGAAAATTAAGACAAGAGTTAAATTTTTTACCACTTTATGATTTGTTACAAATATACAAAACCCACTGTTAAAGTGGGTTTGTTGAGGTATCGAGCGGATTCGAACCGCTGTAGATGGTGTTGCAGACCACTGCCTAGCCACTCGGCCACGATACCATATCTAACGCAAATTTAAATAATAGAAATACAAATCAGTTATTTTAATTAAAATTATTCATTGTGGAGTTAATACCTTGAGTTACAAAACAATCAACAATCTTGTGACATTTTTCTTTGATAAATTTAATTTCAGATGTTTCAAAATCTGAAAACTTTTCAAGTACATAATTTGATTGATTACCTCTTTTAAAATCATTTCCTATGCCTACTCTTAATCTAGGGTATTTACTTGATTGCAAATAATCGTTAATACTTTTTAACCCATTGTGACCTCCATCGCTGCCACGAGCCTTCAATCTTGTTTTACTAAAATCCAAAGCTAAATCATCAGTTATTACTAATAAGTTTTCGAAATTAATTTTAAGCTTCTGCTTCCAAAACTTAACTGATTTTCCACTATTGTTCATAAACAAAGTAGGTTTAAGAAAATGTAAGGTCCTAGACTTATATCGTGATGATGCATAATACCCGTATTTTTCCTCAACAAAAGAAAATGAGAGTTCTGAAGCTAAATGATCCAATATTGAAAAACCAATGTTATGTCTGGTATTATTATACTCGGAACCAACATTTCCAAGTCCAATGATTAGGAATTTCATTTAAAAACTATTATTGTTTTTCTGAGGATTCTTCTTTAGCAGACTCTTTATCGGTCTTATTTTCAGATTCAGAAGCTACGCCCGGTGATGTATCACTTGCACTCTCTTCTTCATTACCATCTTCAATTTCATCCTCTAAGGCTCCTCTAGCAGTCTTCACTCCAACGACTACTGAACTGTCAGGAGCTAGGAAAGTATAATTATCACTTGTTAGATCCTTAATGTATATAAAATCTCCTATTTTAAGTTCTTCAATGTTGACTTCAATTGCATCTGGTAAATTTGAAGGTAATCCTCTGGTAATTATTTTTTTTCTTCTATGTAATAAATTACCTCCATTTCTTACTCCAATTGCCAGTCCCTTCAAAGTAACTGGTATTGATATTGTTAACTCTTTGTCATCAAAAATTTCTAAAAAATCTATGTGTAATATTTTGTCCGTTACAGGATGAAACTGAATATCTTGCATTATCGCTTTATATTTATTATTATCAATATTAAGCTCAACAAAATATACATCTGGAGTATAAACTAGATTTCTAAATGCATTGGTCTCTGCATAGAAACACACCTGCTTTTCTCCCCCGTATAGAACGCATGGAACCATACCCTGATTTCTTAGTGCTTTAGAATCTGACTTGCCGACAGATTTTCTGAAATTTGCGCTAATTGCTAGTGTTTTCATTTGTTAATTTTAGATTAAAAAATTTTTAGTTATCGACTTCTTTTTCATAACCGCATCAATAGTATTTGCAAAAATTTCTGCAGTTGTGATCACTTTTATTTTTTCAGAACTATGTGTTTTTAGGATAGTATCCGTTACCACCACTTCTGATAATTTAGAATTATTGATTCTTTCGTAAGCATTTGATGAAAACAGCCCATGAGTACATACTGCCCTTACTGATTTCGCTCCATTATCTATCATTAAATCAGCCGCTTTGGTTAGGGTCCCTGCCGTATCTACCATATCATCAACAAGAATTACATTTTTTCCTTTAACATCTCCAATAATCATCATTTTACTTATCTCGTTTGCCTTTTCTCTGTGTTTATAGCAAACCACAACTTGAGAATTTAGAAACTTAGCATAAGTATTAGCTCTTTTGGTACCTCCCATGTCAGGTGATGCTATAATTAAATTATCTAGATTCAACTCTTGGATGTAAGGAACAAACAAAGTAGATGCGTAAAGGTGATCCACTGGTACTTCAAAAAAACCTTGTATTTGATCTGCATGTAAATCCATGGTCATAATTCTATCTACTCCAGCAGCCATTAATAAGTTAGCAACTAACTTAGCTCCAATTGGGACTCTTGGCCTACCTTTTTTGTCTTGTCTTGCGTAACCAAAATATGGGATAACAGCTATAATCTTGTATGCAGATGCTCTTTTTGCTGCATCAACCATTAATAACAATTCCATTAAATTTTCGGAAGGAGGAATTGTGGATTGAACTAAAAACACATGAGAACCTCTAATTGTTTCGTCATATGATGGTTCAAATTCACCATCACTAAACTCTACAACTGATGTGTTGCAAATTTCCATGTCTAATGACTTGGAAATTTTTCTTGCCAAGTCTAGAGTTGATTGACATCCAATAATTTTGATTAGCTCTTTGCTTTGCATATTTAAAAGAAGGGGAGCAAATATACTACAATTAGTATAATAATTTTAAATTTTATGTGTTGATATTTTGAAAGACAATATTACTTTTGTAAGCTGAATTAAGCCCAGATGGCGGAATTGGTAGACGCGTTGGTCTCAAACACCAATGAGGAAACTCGTGCCGGTTCGACCCCGGCTCTGGGTACTAAAGTTCAAAATAATGAGTATTAAATTAGATAAACAGATAAAATACGACAAAGCCTATCTAAGAATGGCAATAGAGTGGAGTAAATTATCTAAATGTAAAAGAAAAAAAGTTGGAGCCTTAATTGTTAAAAATAATATGATAATCTCTGATGGTTATAATGGAACACCAGCAGGTTTTGATAATGATTGTGAAGATGAAAATGGAATAACTAATTGGTATGTTTTGCATGCTGAGGCCAATGCAATTTTAAAAACTGCTGCGTCAACTCATGATTGTACAGATAGCACTTTATATTTAACACTATCTCCTTGTAAGGAATGTAGTAAGCTGATTGTTCAGTCTAAAATCAAAAGACTAGTTTATATCAGCAAGTACAAAGATGAAACATCTCTTCAGTTTCTAAGTCAAATGGGTATTGAGACTAAACAAATCACTTTAGATGAGCTCAGTGAATAATTATTCCTCATATCGTCCAATTGTATATTCTATTTTCTTAATTTTTGGAATTTTTCTGGGAAAGAATTTAATAAAAAATGACGATTACAGTCAACTTAATTATTTAAATGAACTTATAAAAAATAATTATGTTGATACAATAAATATTGAAAAAATAAACGAACAGATTTTTCAGAAAATGCTTTCAGAGCTTGACCCGCACTCCACATACATTTCAAAAAAATCATTTCAACAAGTTGATGAAAATATGAGAGGTAGTTTCAGCGGTGTTGGTATTGAATTTAGTATTATTAGAGACACTGTAGTAGTTGTAGCTGCGATTTCTGGTGGCCCATCTTACAATTTGGGAATACAAGCTGGTGACAAGATAATTGAAGTAGACAATGTTGATTTTTGTTATCCTTCAATATCTAATTCTGATGTTGTTAAAAAGCTCCGAGGAGAAAAAGGAACTTTTGTTGATATTAAAATACTTAGACCGAGTATTAGCAAACAAATAGACTATCGGATAAAGAGAAATGATATTCCTTTAGTTAGCATAGACTCAAAATTTATGATCAATGAAAGTGTTGGCATAATAAAAATTAATCGCTTCTCTGCAACAACTTTTAATGAATTTAACTCATCTGTTGAAGATTTGCTTTCTAAGGGAATGAGTCATCTAGTTCTTGATTTAAGAGGTAATCCTGGAGGATATCTAGATGCTTCTATAAATATTTGTAATCATTTTTTTAATGAAGGGACTCTTCTTGTGTACACTAAAGGCAACAAAAGAAAAAGGAGAAACTATTTTTCTGACTCATTTGGAAAGCTCAAGAAAACTAATTTAATTGTTTTAATTGATGAGGGATCAGCCTCTGCGTCTGAGATTTTAGCTGGTGCAATACAGGATAATGACAGAGGAATAATAATTGGAAGAAAATCATTTGGCAAAGGACTTGTTCAAGAAGAAATAAGAACAAAAGATGGTGGAGCTATAAGATTAACGACACAAAGATATTTTACACCATCCGGTAGATTCATCCAAAAACCCTACAAGAGCCTAGATTCACTAAACTCTGAAAAGGAATTTTTAACTACAAAAGGAAGAAAAGTATTGTCTAACGGTGGAATTACTCCTGATGTTATAGTACCTATAGATTCAAGTTTAAATTTTACAATTATTAATTTAGCGCTTGTAAATGGCTCTTTGAGAGACTTTTGCTTTGATTATGCTTCAATAATTAGATCAAAGGGTGTTGAAATAAGTGAAGAAAACTTTTATTCCCAATTCAATGTAAATGAAGCTAGAAACGAATTTATAAAAAAATACGAATTACAAGAATACATTACAAAACTTGGAAAAATAGAATCGGAGTACCTAAATTTATTAATTACAGCTTCTATTGGCAGAAACTTGATGGGTGATTACTTTTACCATAAAACCTTATCAATTAATGATGAATTTATAAAAGCTGCGCTTAAAAAATTTAGTTCATGGGAAATATAATTTTAATACTTTTAGTTTTTATTTTATCTACTGTATTCTTCGTTGCTAAGATTGATCTTTCAAAAAAGAAGATAGATAATGAAATTAAATATGCAAAATCAAGTTTCGCAAAATCAAAAAAATCAATCATAAATTTTCTTCTGAGCGTTATAATAGTATTTGGATTTTTAATTCTTTGCTATCTTTTAGTATTTTAAGTAATTTTGTATAACTTTGTATTAAAATAATTATACAAATGAAGAATTACATTTTAATATTCTCAATAATGTTTGCCTCATTAACAACCAATGCGTGTAAAAACTGTGGTTGCAGAGCAGACAAAAAAAGTAAAAGTGAACACAAACACGAAAATGACTCACAATCTCATGCTAATGTAGACTTAACAGAAAGCACTGTTTACTGGAAAGGCGCAAAGTTGACTGGAAGTCATGAAGGAAAAATCGATATACTAAGCGCTCATTTACACTTCAATGATAAAGTATTTGAAGGTGGTGAAATAATTATAGATATGAATTCCATCAATTGCACTGACCTTAGCGGAGATTCAAAGAAAAATATTGAAGGTCATTTAAAAGACGAAGATTTCTTTTTTTCAGAAGAATATCCTATATCCAAGCTAGTGATGGGAAATGTAAAAAAAATTGGTATTAATACTTATGAAATTGAAGGTGATATGACAATAAGGGGTATTACCAATCCAATCAAGTTTAAATCAATTATGACAAATGGAAAGGCTAATGCGAAACTCAAAATTGATCGAACTAAATATGGTATCAAATACAAATCAAAAAGCTTCATTAAGAATATTGGAGATAAAATGATATATGATGAATTTGATTTAGAAGTTAACCTTATCTACACTCTTTAGAAATATAGAATGGATATTTATACAATATCTTTTCTGATCTCAACTTTATGGGTTGGTCCCTTTTGGATTGC
>NHEL02000029.1:0-14196 GCA_002172655.2 Flavobacteriales bacterium TMED84
TTCAATTGTTACTATATTTTCAAATTTTTGAAACACCTTGTGCAAAAGCTTTTCGTCAAGCGGCTTCACAAAAATCATATTGTAATGCGCTACATCTATTCCTTTTTTGTGAAATTTTTCGTAAGATTCAATAACATAATTTCCTACATGGCCAATTGATAAAATTGCAACATCACTTCCTTCTTTTACTGTAACCCCCTCGCCTATTTTTAACTCTTTGAAAGATTTTTTCCAATCTACCGTAACACCTTTCCCTCTGGGGTATCTAATAGAAAAGGGCCCCTGATTAGGAAGTTGAGCCGTATACATTAAGTTCCTTAGCTCTATTTCATTCATTGGTGCAGAGACAATCATATTGGGAATACATCTGAAGTATGCAATGTCAAAAGCTCCGTGATGCGTAGCTCCATCAGCACCAACGAGTCCGCCCCTGTCAAGGCAAAACACAACATTTAAGTTTTGAATAGCAACATCATGAATTACCTGATCGTATGCTCTTTGCATAAAAGTTGAGTATATGTTACAAAAAGGAATGATGTCTTGTGTGGCTAGCCCTGCTGAAAATGTTACAGCATGTTGTTCGGCAATTCCGACATCAAAAGTTCTGTCAGGCATGGCCTCCATCATTTTTTTAAGAGAAGATCCAGTCAGCATTGCAGGTGTTACTCCAACAATTTTTTCATTTTCTTTGGCTAATTCAATTATTGTTTCTCCAAAAACATCCTGATACTTAGGAGCCGTTTTATTGCCATTCCCTTTGATTATACTGCCTGTTTTTTTATCAAATAATCCTGGCGCATGCCACTTAGTTGTATCTCCTTTTTCTGCAGGAGTATATCCTTTACCTTTCATCGTTAAACAGTGGAGAATTTTAGGCCCGTCAATATCTTTTAAATCATTTAAAACTTTTGATAGTTGTTCAACATCATGACCATCTACAGGACCAAAGTATCTAAAATTTAAAGATTCAAAATAATTGCTTTCAGATAGTATAGTTGATTTTATCGCTCCCTCTAGTTTTTTTACAATTTTTTGTGGATTAGGTCCAAATTTCCCCATTTCCCCTAACAATTTCCATATTTTTTTTCTGGTTTTGTTATAGTTTTTAGAAGTAGATATAGAAGTTAAATAGTCTTTCAATGCGCCAACTGCAGGGTCAATCGACATGCAGTTATCATTTAAAATCACTAATAAGTTAGATTTTTCTATTCCCGCATTGTTTAAGCCTTCAAAGGCAAGTCCGGCACTCATAGATCCATCACCAATAACAGCGATATGTTGTTTGTCCTTTATATTGTTGAGCTTTGAAGCGCTAGCCATTCCAAGTGCAGCTGATATAGAAGTTGATGAATGACCTACACCAAAAGTGTCATAAATACTTTCACTTCTTTTTGGAAACCCACTTATTCCATTGTAGATTCTGTTTGTGTGAAAATTATCTTTTCTGCCAGTTAAAATTTTATGACCATAAGCTTGATGGCCAACATCCCACACTAGCTGATCATAAGGGGTGTTAAACACATAGTGCAAAGCTACGGTTAACTCAACTACTCCTAAACTAGCCCCTAAATGACCACCTTTTTCAGAGACAACACTAATAATGTAATCTCTAAGCTCAGCGCATAATATTACTAGATTCTCTGATGATAAATTTTTAATATCACTTGGTGTATTAATTTTAGATAGTATTGACCCTTGCTTAAACATCTGTTAAAATAACTATACAAAGATAACGCTTTATTCATAGATTTTATATGTTTTACGACTCTCAAAGTTACTATATCAATTACTATGACAAATAAATAAAGTAAATTTGCAAACCCTAAAAATAGGCTTAGCATCAATATAAAACCAAAATATGCGTGAAACAAAAAGAAAAATCATAAGAGCAGTAGTAATAATTTTTGCATCATTTCTTTTCGTAAAGCTTATAATGAGCTTTAAAAAAGATACAAGCATAAACAAGCTGACAGAATCTACAAGATTAGTAAGTGTAGAAAATGTAAAATTAGAAAGCAATAAAATAACGATACCTGTTTACGGAAAGCTGTCTTCGAGCAATGAAATAAATATAGTTTCAGAGGTTAATGGTATATTTTACAGCACAAACTTTAAATCAGGAGTCAAATTTTCTAAGGGAGACACCTTAGGTTTTGTAAAGTTTGAGGAAATAGAAAGTAATTTAAATAGTCAAAAAAGTACCTTATTAAATCAAGTTTCAAAAATAGTTTCAGAAATAAAGTTTGATTTTCCAAAGTCTTACAATTCATGGTATGAATTTATGCAGGAAATCAGATTTAATACTCCTTTACCTCCACTACCAAACATTGAAAATAAAAAACTTAAGAATTTCCTTTCAGGAAAAAATTTCTTCAACACATATTTTAATGCTAAAGCAACAGAGGATAGGCTAAAGAAGCATTTATTTATAGCTGAATTTAGCGGTAGCTTAAGTGAGGTATCAATAAAAAACGGAACTGCAATTGTATTCGGTCAAAAAATTGCTAAGTATCACAGTCCTAAAACTTTAGAGTTTGAATCAAGCACATCAATTAAAAACACCTTACTAGTAAAAAATAAAGCGAAAGTATTACTAAAAAGTGATGAGTTTGAAGGTGAAAGATTAGGATATGTCTCTAGAATAAATAAAACAATAAATGCAAACTCTCAAAATATGAGTGTATTCATTGAGAGTACTGATAATGACTTGTATAATGGGATGTATGTTTTTGGTGAAATCATTGTCGGTGAAGCTGAAAACACATTTTTAGTTAAAAGGAATTTAATTGATAAAAACCAAATGTATGTAATCGTGGGTAATAAATTGGTTTCCAAGAAAATTGAGATCGTCCAAGTGTCTGAGGAAAATGCTGTTATCAGGGGTTTAAAAAACAATGATTTAATTTTAAATGAGTCAATAAAAGATGCTTATGATGGCATGGAAATAAGATATAAAAATTAGAATGAGAGATTTCATAAAATATTTTGTCAAGTATCCAGTATCAGCAAATGTAATTATGATTCTTATTATAATATTTGGATCGATGAGTTTATTCAATCTGAGAAAAACTTTCTTTCCTGAAAGGTCAGCAAAAATAATTTTTGTCAATTCAGTATTACCAGGAGCCTCACCTCTAGAAATTGAACAGATGGTAACACTTAAAATAGAGGATAACATAGATGGAATTACAGGAATAAAAAAAATTACATCTAAGTCACTAGAAAACACTAGCACTATTATTGTTGAAATTGAGAATGATGTTAATAATCAATTGGTAGTTCAAGATATTAAAAACGCTATTGACAGGATTAATTCCTTTCCTGATGATATGGAATCCCCCTCGATTTCTTTAATGGAAGACCTCAATCCAGCTATTTCATTTGCAATAAACGGAGATGTATCCTTGAGCCAACTTAAAAAAACAGCTGAGGAGATAGAAGACGATTTAAAAGCTATGAAAGGAATTTCAAAAGTAAGAATCTCTGGATATCCAAGTGAAGAAATAGAAATCTCTGTTAGAGAAAATGATATTAAAAAATTTGAATTATCATTTGAAGATATAAACAATGCGATTAATTCTGAAAACATTGATATTACGGGTGGAACTATAAAAAGTAAAGACGAGAATTTTAAAATTAGAAGTAATAATAAAAAATACACTGCGAATGAAATTTCAGAAATAGTTATAAAAAAAGTAAACGAGAGAATAATAAAAATTAAAGATATTGCAACTGTTCAAAGAATTTGGGAGGATATACCTAACAGAAAGTTCTACAATAATATTCCAGGCGTAGTAATTAATGTTTTCAATACTAATAGTGAAGATATTACAATAGTTGCTACTAAAGCTAGATCTTATCTTGAAAACTTCAATAAGATTAATAAAAATATTAAGGCAGATATAATTGTTGACAACTCAGTTATTATTGAACAAAGAATCGCACTTCTTACCAAAAATGGAGTCATTGGATTTGTTTTAGTTCTCTTAGTTTTAACTCTATTTTTACACCCTAGTCTGGCTGGATGGGTTGCTGTAGCTATTCCTATTTCTTTTTCGGGAATGTTTATACTTGCCTCTTTATATGGTGTTACCTTAAATGTTATTTCATTATTTGGAATGATAATTGTGATAGGTATTTTGGTCGATGACGGTATAATTATTGGAGAAAATATCTATCAAAGATTTGAAAAAGGGGAAGACAGAATAAATGCTGCAATTAATGGAACTTTGGAGGTGTTACCAGCTGTTACTTCAGCAATTTTAACAACTATTGTAGCTTTTTCATTGTTTTTTATGTTAGAAGGAATACTTGGTGATTTTTTTCCTGAAATGGGTTTTGTTGTAATTGGAACGTTAATTTTTTCTTTAATAGAAGGAATTATTATACTACCAACTCACATTGCTCATTCAAAAGCATTAAGGGGAGTTGAGCCTCATTACAGATTAAAAAAGATAATAAATAAAACCACTGAAACACTTAATATTATAAAGAATAAGTTTTACGCTCCATTATTGAGGTTTACTTTAAAAAATCCATTAACGGTAATTTTAATATTTGTCTGTTCACTGATTATTACTATTAGTGCAATGAGTGCAGGCTTGATCAAATCAACAGTTTTTCCAAATATTGAAGGAGAAAGTATTTTGGTGAATTTAAAGTTTGAGCCAGGCTCAAGTGAAGAAAAATCTATAAAATGGATTAATTATGTTGAAAATAAAATTTTAGATGTTAACAATAAAATAAGCGATGAGTTTAACAATGGCAACTCACTAATAAGGGCTATAGAAAAAACATATGGAAACAATCAAGCGGCTGATCAATGGACACTATCAACCGCACAAAGCCCTGAAAAAAGTTATTTAAATGTACTATTAATCCCATCTGAAGAAAGATCGATAGGAACTTCTGAAATAACCAAGTATTTTAAAGAAGCAGTTGGTGAAATTCCAGGAGCAGAATCACTCTCATTTGACATTGAATCTCCATTTGGAAGACCTATTAGTATAGCTCTTTACTCCCAAAATAATAGTGAACTGCTAAGTGCTGTAAAAATATTAAAAGACTATATGGTTAGCTTAAATATGATGAAAAATATCGAAAGCAGTGATCAAAAGGGATTGAAGGAACTAAAGCTAAGACTCAAAAATAAAGCTTATCAAATGAATTTGTCAACAGCTCAAATTTTAAGTCAAGTAAGAAATGGTTTTTACGGTTTTGAGTCACAAAGATTACAAATAGGAACGGATGAAGTCAAGATATGGATTAGATACGATAATCGAGACAGAAATTCAATATATGATCTTGAAAATATGAGAATAAAAATAATGGAAAATAATTATCTTGTTGGAGATTTAGTTGATATTAAAATCGAAAGAGATTTGCTCAGCATTGATCATCTAGATGGAAAAAGATCAGTGCAAATTGATGCTGACCTTTTGAACCCAAAAATAGATAATCCTATTACTATTGCTTCCAATTTAGAGGACTTTATTAATTCAAATATTAAAACAATTTACCCAACTATTAAACACTCAGTTGAGGGGCAAATTAGGTCTCAAGCAGAGACAGGTAATTCATTAAAACTTTCTGGACCAATTGTGCTAATATTAATGCTCACCATTGTATTGTTTACTTTTAGAAGTATATTACAAACATTAGCTGTTTTTGTTCTTATTCCTTTTGGCTTTATTGGCGTAGGCTGGGGGCATTTTATTCATGACTTTCAGCTTTCAATGTTTTCATATTTCGGCATGATTGCATTAATTGGAATTCTAGTTAATGACTCACTTGTCTTCATAAGTAAGTTTAATAAAAACCTAAAAGATGGCCTAAAGTTTGAGGATGCATTAACAGCTACTGGTATGTCCAGATTTAGACCAATTATTTTAACTTCGATAACAACAATTGTTGGACTTGCTCCATTAATTTTTGAAAAGCAATTACAAGCTCAATTTTTAATTCCAATGGCAATAGCTATTGCATATGGACTCGTTTTAGCAACGTTATTGACACTTGTTTTCCTACCAGCATTTTTAAAGGTCATTAATAAAATTAGATATACTAAAGAATGGATTTTTACCGGTAAAAGTCTCAATAGTGAGCTCAGAGAGCCCGCAATTAAAGAAATGGAGTATGAAAGGATTTAATAAGTTAAAGTCCATATGGACATTTATTTTGCTTTCCATCTTTGGAACTGTAGATGCTCAGAACTCAATAAGTTTGGAGAAAATTTTATCAATAACAATTGAGGAAAACATTGATATTAAAATCAAAAATACAGAGTTAGATCAGGTAAAAAATTATGAAAAAGTAGGTGTTTTAGGACTTTTGCCTAAAATTAAAGTCAATGGTGCGGCATCTGCAAATACAGGTAGTTCTAGTATTGAATTTGCAACAGAAGACTTCCCTGAAATTAATGATGCTGACTCAGAATCAAAAAGTATAAACGGAAATGTAGAAATCAGCTACAGTTTATTTGGGGGCCTAGCATCGGTATATACATATCAAAAACTAAAAAAACAAAGTGATTTAAAATCTACAGAACTACTCATGAAAATTGAGCAAGTATTGTTAAACACTGCTAAACAGTACTTTGATATTGCTTTTTTACAAGAACAAAATAGAATATTACATGAATTATTAGAAGTTTCTAAAGAAAGGTATTTTAGAGTTAATATTCAGAACGAGTTTGGAAATGCATCAAAATTAGATTTGCTAGCCGCTGAAATAGATTTAAACAAAGACAGCGTAAATGTTATGAACTCAGACTATGAATTAAAAGCGGCAAAAGAAAGGCTTAATCAAATACTTAATAGAGACCTAAGCACAGATTATGTAGTTGAAAGCTATGTTGAAATTAATAAGGATTTAAATTACAATGAGTTATTAGATCTAACAAGCCAAAATAACAATAACATTTTATTTCATCAGTATTTGATTGAGATTGCCAGAAAAGATAAAAAAATTAATAACACCTCAATTTTTCCTAGTGTCAGTGTTTCTGCTCAATATGGCTACAATCAAAACGAAAGCAATACCAGTATAATTTTAGATCAATCAAATACTGGACTAACAGGATTTGTAAATTTATCATGGGATATTTTTGATGCTATGGCAAGAAAAAGAATTGCTCAAAACACACAAATAGAAATTGAGTCAAATGAATTAAAATTAGAAGCTATCAAAAAAGAGATTCAAAAAGAATTTAACGTTACCTATAAACAATATGAAAATAATATTAAGTTAATTGAAATTGAAACAAGAAATAATGAAGCTTCTGAGAGATTTTTTCAGAGAGCAAAAAATCAGTTTTTTCAAGGTCAACTAAGCAGAAGTGATTTTAGATTAGCTCAAGTTGATTTAAGTATTTCAAAAAATAGATTAAACCAATCATTATTTAAGGCGAAAATAGCAGAACTTAATCTTTATAGGCTATCCGGCAAAATCATTAATGAAATCGTAAAATAATTTTCATATTAATTAATACTAAATCTTATGTTTGTTGTCATAATCAACAATAATAAGTTGATAATTGCAAGCTCTAATTTGTAAATCCCTAAAAGTAATTAAGAATTTTGTAAGATGCATTTTTTTATAAGATACTCACTAGTTTTTTTTATTTTTTTAAGCATAAAAAGTTACGGTGTGTGTTTTAAAAAAGAAAAAGATTCTATCCAAACACAAATTTGTGATTCAAATGTTTTTTTAAAAAGGTTAGATCATTTGAATAATCAATCTCCCATGGATTTAAAATACAATGAACATGTAGATTCATTCATTAAAAATTATATAAATAAAAATAGCAGATTAATATCAAGAATGTTAAATCTCTGCGAATACTACTTCCCAATTTTTGAACAACGTTTAGATAAATATAACCTACCTCTTGAACTTAAATACCTGTCTATTGTTGAGTCAGCACTCAACCCAAAAGCTAGATCTAAATCTGGAGCAGTTGGTTTGTGGCAGTTTATGTACACAACGGGTAAAGAATATGATTTAAAAGTAACATCTTATCTAGATGAAAGACAAGACCCTTATAAATCCACTGATGCTGCATGTATTTATTTTCAAAAACTTTATGATATGTTTGGAGATTGGAATCTAGTTTTAGCCGCTTACAACGGAGGGCCAGGTTATATTAAAAGAAAAATTAATAAAACAGGAACGCAGGACTTTTGGAGTTTAAGACCTTATCTAAGAACAGAAACAAGAAATTATGTTCCGACTTTTATAGCAATGAATTATATTATGAATTTTTATAACGAACATGCTATAATTAAAGATACTATTGACTTGAGATTAAAAGAACTAGATACGCTGACATTAAATGATCAGGTGAGCTATTCATGTATCAGAGAAATGTTATGTGTAACCAATGATGAACTTGTATTTCTGAATCCTCAGTATAAGTCAAATATTGTTCCCAATAATAATAGAATAATCTTACCAAACTTTGCCGTTGAGGATTATTTACAAAATGAGGAAGTATGCATTAATTTTATTGCTTCAGTCGAAAAAAAAGAAATATTAATAGATGAGCAACGTGTAGACTATATTGTTAAAGATGGAGATTATTTAGGAAAGATCGCAAAGTATTTTGGGGTTAAGGTTTATGAAATTAAGAAGTGGAATAATCTCAAAACATCGCTTATTGATATAAATGATAGGTTAGTTATATATGTTAAAAATAATTCTAATCAAGTTGACAATGAATCCAAGGATCTTAATCTATATAAAGTTCAGCCAGGAGATACGCTATGGGGAATAGCAAGTAGATTTGATGGTTTGTCAATATGGAAGTTAAAAGAGATGAATAACCTTGATTCTGATAATTTAAAGCCCGGCATGGAAATTATTATACCTCAAACGTGAGACTACTAATCATTATAATTTTTTTCTTTGCTTGTTCAACAGAGTCTGTTAAGCTAGACTCTACAGGTCATTCTAGTGAAATTGTTATTGTTTCAAATACTAGCACTGCAAATAATAAGCAAATAGAAAAACTTGAAAAATTATTTTCAAGTGAGATTTATGGATTAACTAGATTTGAGCCTCAGTTTAAACTTTTAAATGTAAAAGAGTCTAATTTTAAAAGTATCATAAGAAGACACAAAAATATAATCATATTTAGTGATAAGTATCCGACAAAAAAGATAAATAATGTTTGGTCAAAAAATCAAATAGTGTGGTATCTTAATTCTAACGATATAAATTTTAATCAAAAAATTCATGAGATTTTTGATGATTTTTATTTACAGGAGTTAAAATCTTATAGGGCCATTAATCAAAGCAATCGAAACACTAAACTTTCAGAACTTTTGAGTGTAAAGTATGGTAAACGGTTTGTTGTTACCAATAATTTTATAAAGGCATATGATAGCGATAAAGTTACAATTGTCACAGATAATAAGTCAAATAATGAACTCATACAACATTTAGTATTTTTTAAACCTGAAAAACCCGTCCTATCAAAAAATCAATTGTATATGTTAACAGACTCATTGTCTGAAAGATTATTAAAAGGCAGTAAACTAGGCTCCTATGTCAAGATTGAGAATATGTACGAACCAATTCTTTATAAAGGCTTTTATAGAGGCTTGTGGAAGCTTAATAAAGGATTTATGGGTGGACCGATTATCATTAGCAGCTACAATGATTTAAAGATTATAACTTTTGGTATTGTTTTTGCACCAAATACGGATAAGCGTAGTTATATAAAAAAAATGGAAGCTATCTTGAGTTTTGAGTGATGCTGATTTTTTGACGATACAATGAGTTACCAACTATTATTTTAATAATATAAGTTCCTGAGTTTATTTTGCTTACATCTATATAGTTGTTAGAAACAAGGGCCCCCTCTTTTATAATTCTTCCAGAAATACTTCTAATTTCAAAATGAACTAAATCAGTTGATTTTAATTTAACGTATAATTGATTACTTGCTGGATTTGGGTAAATATTTAAATTATTAACTATTTCAGAGTTTGTATACGTAGAGCTTGAATTTAGGGGGCTATCCCAAACACCTCTACCAAAAGTTGCAGCTCTAATTCTGCTGGTGGGATAATGGATTTCAAGCTCATTGACAACAACGTTGGGGAGTCCATTCTTATATGCTGTCCAATCGCTCATAGTATTATCTTTATGATATACACCAATATCTGTGCCAATATAAAGATCTTCGTATGCATTGGCTTGATAAACAATACAATTAACAGGAAGGTTAGGAAGATTAGTACCTGTTATATTTGTCCAAGTTGCACCTCCATTGCTAGACTCAAAAACTTTATTAGACGCACTATATTCCGACATAGTGACCCAAAGCCTATTGGGGTCATTGTCGCTAATTGTAACGTCAGAGATATTATAATTAGGTAGTCCTGGCTTTATGCTGGCCCAAGACTGACCGCTGTTAGTTGTTTTCATTAATCTAGAATAGGTTGCAGCGTAAATATAATCTTCGTTAGAGGGAGCTAGAGCTATTGTTCTAACTGATTGTCCTCCACTAACATTGTACGAGATAGAGTCCCAAACCGCACCAGAGGTAAGAGACAAGTATACTTCATCATAACCAGCAACAATCATATTATTATTATTT
This sequence comes from Flavobacteriales bacterium TMED84, assembly GCA_002172655.2. Lineage (GTDB taxonomy): Bacteria > Bacteroidota > Bacteroidia > Flavobacteriales > BACL11. The sequence continues at coordinate 10,604 of NHEL02000029.1, forward strand.
GGATGTATTTTGTAAGGAGTAACCCATGCGCCATCATACGAAACAGGTTTAATATTATCCCAATTATTTCCTCCATTATATGATTTTCTTAATCCTCCATATTGAGATGAAGAATATAGCAAATCTTCGTCATAAGGATCAATAGCACATTCCATTCCGTCTGCACCTCTAACCGCATCCCACACCCCATTTGTTAGCATCTCAGTTCCATTATCCTGCGCACCTGCAATTAATCTACTTGCATTTGATTCAGAAAGCCCTAGCTTATAAAATTGTGATATTTCCAGTCCATCGCTAATATCTATCCAGTTATTTAAATTATCTAAATACTTATACAAACCACCATCGTTTCCAGCATAAGGGACATTAGTTATTGGATGAAATTCTAGACAATGCTGATCAACATGCATATATGCATAATTGCCATTTCCGCTCGACGCTTCAATAGTCCAATTTGCACCTCCATCAGTACTTTCCCATAAGTTTATTCCACCAACAAATAAATGATTTTCATCATTATTTGAAACACCTAAACTTAGATCATACCAAGACTGACCTCCTGTTCCTGTACCGTCAGTGTCTCTTCCAAGTATATTAGGCGAATTAGATTGCAGGTTCCAATTATCTCCTCCATCAATCGATTTATAAATTCCATGAAAACTATAATCAGAAGCTGAATAAAGTGCATAAATTACGTTCGGATTAATTGGTGTAACAGCAATTAGCGGCCTATATTTTCCTGAGGAAGCAACGCCATTATTAATGACAGACCAGTTGCTGCCACCGTCCAAGGATCTGTATACGTTTGAACCGCCACTTGATTGTTTAGCTGCGTAAACAATATTGGGATTGCCAGGCATAAACTCTATATCTCTCCATCTACCCAAAGGAGCACAATTATTCCAACTCATACCACCATCAACGCTTAACATTATGTTTGTGTTTGTTGCAGCAAAAACACTATCTGTGTTATTGGGGTTTATTAATATTTTGTTGACTCTCTTGTTAGCATTTACATTATAACTAAGACCTGTTGTAGTCCATGTGTCTCCTTGGTCGACAGACTTCAAAACACCTATACTATATGTGTCTGATGCATTTGCATCACCAGTTGCTATATAAATTATATCTGTATTGCTTGGGTCAACAGCAATTGAAGAGACACCGAGGACTGGTAAGTCATCGCTTGTTGTCATCCAATTAGCTCCTCCATCAATTGATTTCCAAAACCCACCACCTGGAGATCCGATGTAAATAATATTTTGATCATATGGGTCAAAAGCAATTGCATTAATTCTACCAACACCGCGATTTTTCCCGTTGGATAAAATTATTGGGACGTTTGTTGGGCCAAGTGGCTTCCAATTTGAATTGCTTGCTTTCTCGCTTTTGCCTTTTTCTTTTATCCACTCATTGTAAAGGGCTAAATGAGGAAATGTTCTATCGTTTGAAACTCTTTTCTCAACAAAATCTAGCTCTCTGGCGTAAGGCTTATATCCATTCCCCTTTTCATAAGGCATGCTTTCTCTGTGCTTGTTGAAAGCATTTATTTTGTCTTCTATTGATGGAGAAGAAATCGTTTTTCTTAGATTATCTTCCCAAACCTGAGCATATAAACTTTGTATAAAAAACAGAGATATTGAAAGTAATAAAAACCTTAACATATTAAAACTTTTTTTGCAAAGATATGACATAATTTCTTCCATTGTTAACAATTGCTGAGGAGAAAAATTTATGGTGTATGTCAAAGATGTTTTCTATGCAAAAATTAATAGTTATATTTTTGTTTATCTGATTAAAATATGAAATATCAAAAAAGTTAACAGAGGGAATTCCGTCAATTGTAGCTTCATCTAAATTATCAATACCACTTAAGTCAAAATCTTCATTGTCTTTCTTACCATTGTATGTGTGTGACAGCGCAATATAAGAGTTGCCAATTTTCTTTTTAAAGTTGTTCTTTATTTGAATGGGTGCAATATGCGCTAATGGGTCATTATTAGATTTTTGACCAGCTGTAAATATTACCTTGTTTTCCATTGTGTAATTATTAGCAAACAGACTTTTCATGAAAATTTCAAATCCATAAATTGTAATGTTTTCAATATTTTTATTCATTTGAACTCTCATAATTTCACCATCGTAAAATATTGAGTCTTGATTATTGATTTGTGAAAATTCTCTAGAAATAGCATTATTTATAAAGCTTAAATAACTATTAAATGAAAGCTCAAATTTATTTGTTATATAAGCTGTTGCAATTTCATAATTACTTACTTTCTCAGGACTTAAATTGTTATTTGGGATAACAACATTTTTGTCATCTTTTGAGAAAATTTTAGTCATATCATCAACATTTGGATTTCTAAACCCATCAAATAACTTAAAGTTTATTGCCAAATTGGATTTGGCGTAGTTTAGTGAAAAGTTTTTTATTATTGATAAGTTGTTGAGTTCTAATTTTTTATAGCCAAGATTAATTATGCTAGTATCATTAAACTTAGAACTAATAAAATAATCATTTAGTCCACCTCCTACAGTCAAAGAAAATAAATCATTTATCTCATATTGGATTTGGGCATATATATTGTTATCAACCATATAACTACCACCATCTGGGTACCTTGTAGAATTATAAAAAGTATTGCAAATACTATCAGTAAGGTTAGCTTTCGAATTTAAAATCTCTACTCTGTTACTGACACCATAATTTAACGTACCTTTTGTAAAATTTTTTTTAAAATCCATTTTTGAATCAATAACATCTAAATCTTCATACCTGTTACTTTGAAAGTTATCTGTATATTTTTTTTTGTGACGAGATTCGTTTAGATTTTGATAAGCAGCTGTTATTTGAAACTTGTCACTTAACATATAACTCTTGTAATTTAATAAAGACAGTTTAGATAAAAAATAATTTTGAGGGCCATAATACCACTTTTCGAATTTTGGCATTCCGTCCTTTAAGTCATTTAATTTATCTATTCTATTTAGCTTGCTAAAATGAGAGCTGTACAAGTCTATATTCGCAATAGAAAAATCAGAGACATTTTTACTAATCCTTTGTGTTAAATACACAGAATGATTTTGAGTATATTTTTGCCTTTCGTTTTCAAACATGTGAGGTAAGTCACCCCAATCATCATATCCATGTGCCCTATTTTTACCTGCTTTTATAAGACCGTAATCGTTAATTGATATAGATGTAAAGGCATTGACTTTACCAATTCTATAAACAGAACTAAGATTCATTTTTGAACTATTAAGTGCTGAAGAGAATTCTTGAAAAAAACTTGAATTAAGTGAATCACTTTTTCTTATTGGAGCACTATTAATATATATAGCACTGTTCATAATTCCAGAACCAAAACTTACACTATTAGATGATGATGTATAGATATCATCAATGTTAAAATAATCTATATATTTTAAGTTCTGAGAGTGCCCACTTCTTGTAATACAATTGTTTAAAGAAATTCCGTTAAATATTAGCTGTAGCCTACTAGCCTCCATACCCCTAACATTAGGGCTCCCCGAGCCTGATTGGCTTTTTTGTATGTTCACGTTTAACTTTGAGAGTAAAACATCATCAA
>NHEL02000023.1:0-37481 GCA_002172655.2 Flavobacteriales bacterium TMED84
GTAGCACTTTTAATAATTAATATTTCAGTGACTTTCGAATGTCAAAGCGTAATTATTGATATTTCAAAAAAAGAGAATGACATAAACGAACTAAGGTTAAAATCAATTACAACTAAATCACAACTAGCCAGTCTGACTAAGAGGACTGAAATAGAAAAAATAGTTAGTGAGATTAAATTGTTCACTTCTATTGAGCCAAACTATATTTTAGAAAATGCAGAAAAATAACTCCAGAATTTTTATTTCATATTTTTTATTAGCATTTGTAGCTATAATCATTGTTTTTAGAGTTATCTATATCCAAAAGTCTGATGAAAAATTCTCATCATCAAATGCGCCAAAATTTTTTGAGATTGAAGCTTTGAGAGGGAATATAAAAGCGGAAAATGGTGAGTTACTCGCAATCTCAATGCCTCTTTACGATCTTCATGTTGATTTTTCTGTAATTGAAAATGAAATATTTGACAGTAATATTAATGAACTAGCAGCGAGATTTTCAAAATTATTGGAAAAAGATGAGGATTTAGTAAAAAAGGAATTTTTACGAGCTAAAGAAGATAATAAGAAATATTATCCAATCGCGAAAAAAGTTAATCACAATGATCTTCAAAAAATTAAAAAACTTCCAATTTTTATTTATGGACAAAACAAAGGTGGATTAATTATTGAAAAAAGAACAAATAGACAAAAGCCCTATGGAATACTTGCTAGTAGAACCATTGGAATTTTAAGAGATGAAAATCCAGTAGGTATCGAAAGATCGTTCAATAAAAATTTGTCAGGAACAAATGGTATTCAGCTAAAACAAAATATTGGTAAAAATAGGTGGATTTCAAAAAAATCGGAAGCTAACATGAACCCTGTCGCTGGAAATGACATAGTAACAACAATAAATATTGATTTTCAAGATGTAGTTGAAAATGCACTTGCTTATGGAATAATAGAAAATAATGCATCATGGGGCTGTGCAGTTGTTATGGAAGTAAATACTGGAAGAGTAAAAGCTATCGCTAATTTGCACTATGACACAATTAATAATCAATTAGATGAATATTATAATTATGCAATAGGAACTCATATTGAGCCTGGATCAACATTTAAGCTTGCATCTTTGATTTCTGGGCTTGAGGATAAGAAATTCAGTATTGATGATCTTGTTAACACTGGAAATGGAGTTTATAAATTTTATGATAAAGAAATAAATGATTCAAAAAAAGGGGGGTACGGTGAGTTGACCATATCAGATGCTTTCATAAAGTCCTCAAATATTTTTTCAAAAATAATTAACGATTCATACAAGGATAAACCTTGGGACTTTATAAACAGAGTGTATAAATTTGGACTTGGTGAACCTCTAAATCTTGATTTACCATATTCAAATAATTTATTTATAAACAATCCAAATGAAGGAAGTTGGTCTGGAATTAGTATTCCGTACATGGCTATCGGATATGAGATGCAGTTTTCTCCAATGCATATTTTAACTTTTTATAATGCAGTAGCAAATTATGGTAAAATGGTTAATCCCACTTTTATTGATATGATAAAGAAACAAAATAATGTCATTTATAAAAATAAAGTTGAAGTTTTAAACTCTTCCATTTGCTCAAAAGCAACATTAGAGAAAGTTATACCTTTATTACAAGGAGTTGTTGAGTATGGAACAGCTAAGAAAATTTGGACAGATAATTATTCAATCTCTGGAAAAACTGGTACAACTGTGACAAACTATTCAAACTCTGATGAAAAGAAATCTTATCAAACATCTTTTGTTGGATTTTTTCCATCAGAGCAACCCAAATACTCTTGTATAGTTTTAATAAATGATCCGAAAGGTGATTATCATTATGGAGGAGATGTTGCTGCACCAGTATTTAAAGAAATATCAGATAAAATTTTTGCAATGGACTTGGACCTTCAAAAAGAATCAGATTATGAAAAAATTTCTTCTTTTCTGCCAAAATATAATTCTGCTAAATCAAATAATTTAGAAGACATAATATCAAATTATAATCAAATTCAAATACAACATGACTCAGCTTCAGTATCGCAATTTTTAATTAAATCAATTACAAATCATAATAAAAATATTAAAAAGTTGGATCTTAATATTATGCCTGATTTAAGAGGATATAGTAAAAGAGAAGCAGTTTTTCATCTTGAAAATAAAAAAATAATAGTAGTTGCAAAAGGAACAGGAAAAGTTGTTAGTCAATCAATTAAGGGCGGAAAAAAAGTCTATGCTGGCCAAGAAGTTATTTTAAATTTTTTATGAAACATTTATCTGAAATACTTGAAGTAGTTACAGCAGTTGATAAAAAAAATATAACTGAAATACTAATAGAAAATATTGCATCTGATAGCAGACTTGTTAAAAAAAATGGGATGTTTTTTAGTGTAAGTGGGTCAAATTTAAATGGCAGAGATTTTGAGAAAAAAGCTATTGAAAATGGTGCTACAGTTATTGTAAGTGAAAATGAACCCAAAGAATATTATCCTGATGTAGCTTACATTAAAGTAAAAAATGTGAGGAAACAAATTTCAATAGTCTCTGACTTTTTCTTTGACAGTCCTTCAAAAAAAATATCTGTAGTTGGCGTAACTGGTACAAATGGAAAGTCATCAGTAGTTAATTTTTTATTCCAAATTTTTAATTCTTTGGGTTATAAATCTGGCTTGATATCAACTATTAATTATATTATCGGAGAGAAGAAATTTGATTCAACACACACCACTCCAGATTCAATTACTTTAAACTATATGCTCAAAGAGATGGTAAAAGAGAATTGTAAATTTTGTTTTATGGAGGTGAGTTCACATTCTTTATCTCAATTTCGAGTTTATGCCATAAGATATAAAATTGGGATCTTTACAAACATAAGTCATGATCACTTAGATTATCATAAAACATTTGAAAATTATTTGAGAACAAAAAAAATATTTTTTGATTCTTTAGAAGTTGACTCAAAATTAATTTATAATGCTGATGACAAAAATAGTTCAAAAATTGTTGAGGACAGTAATGCTGAAATAAAAACATATTCAATAAAAAATAAAACTGATTATTCATGCAAAGTGATAGAATCTACTATAGATGGACTGCATTTAAAAATTAATAATAATGAAATCTACACGAGAGTATGCGGTGAATTTAATGCTTATAACTTATTAGCAGCATATGCTACTTGCATAGAACTAAATCTTCAAAAAGAAATGGTGTTGATTGCGATTTCTAATATTGATGCAGCAGAAGGAAGATTTGAAATTATAAAGAACAAGAATTTCGTATCAATTTTAGATTACGCTCATACTGATGACGCTTTTCGTAATATTTATTCCTCAATAAAGAAAATTACTAAAAAAAGTATAACTACAGTTTTTGGCTGTGGCGGAGATAGAGATAAGCATAAAAGATCAGTCATGTTAGATGTTGTTAGCAAAAATAGTGATTTCGTAATTATCACGTCTGATAATCCACGTAGTGAGACATTTGAAGAAATTACTAAAGATATGTTATCGAATTCAAGTAATGATGAGATTAAAAGATATTTTATTGTTGAGGATAGAGAGCAAGCAATAAAATTAGGATGCACTCTATCAGTTCAAAAGAAATCTCTTTTGCTAGTAGCAGGAAAAGGACATGAGAAATTTCAGGAAAAAAATGGAATAAAAACTCCATTTGATGATAAAAAAATAATAATTAAATATAGTTAAATGTTATACCACTTATTTGAGTTTTTACAAAATGAATATAATTTAGTAGGAGCAAGCATATTTAAATATATTTCATTTAGGGCATCAGCAGCAGTTTTACTTTCATTATTATTTTCTATAGTATTTGGAAAGAGAATTATAAGGTCTATATCTAATTATCAAATTAAAGAAAATGTAAGAAAACTAGGCTTAAAAGATGAGGAAAATAAAGAAGGAACTCCTACTATGGGTGGCATCATAATTATTCTATCAATCCTAATTCCTACACTTCTTCTTTGCAATCTGACCAATATATATGTGCAAATTATGTTACTCACAACTGTTTGGTTAGGAGGAATTGGTTTTATAGATGATTATATAAAGGTTTTTAAAAAAAATAAAGCAGGGCTTTCTGGAAAATTTAAAATTTTTGGACAAGTTGCTTTAGCGCTGATTGTTGGATTAGTTATTGTTTTTAATAACGATATTACAATTAAAGAGAAGCAGAGAGTTAAAATAGATGATCAAAATAAAACAATTGTTGTTTTCTCTGAAACACCAAAAAAATCCTCAAAAACAACAATCCCCTTTTTTAAAAATAATGAGTTTGATTATAAAAGTTTAACGAGTTGGATAGGAAATGAGTTTGAAAATTATGCCTGGGTATTATTTGTATTGATTGTTATTTTTATTGTAACTGCTGTATCAAATGGTGCAAATATGACAGATGGTTTAGATGGATTGGCTACAGGAGTTTCTTCAATAATAGGCATAACCTTAGCTGTATTTGGTTATGTTTCAGGTAATATAATAGCAGCTGATTATTTGAACATAATGTATATTCCAAATAGTGGTGAAATTGTTATTTTTTTATCTGCATTTGTTGCTTCATGTGTAGGCTTTTTATGGCACAACTCTTATCCTGCCGATATATTTATGGGAGATACAGGAAGTCTTACCATTGGAGGTATTATCGCTGTTAGTGCAATTTTAATAAGGAAGGAGCTACTAATCCCTATTTTTTGCGGTGTTTTTTTAATTCAAAATCTTTCTGTAATAATTCAGGTTGCATATTTTAAATACACAAAAAAGAAAACTGGAGTAGGTAAAAGAGTTTTTTTAATGTCTCCTATACATCATCATTTCCAAAAAAAGGGTATTCACGAAAATAAAATAGTTCTACGCTTTTGGATCATTGCTTTGTTGTTTGCTGTTATTTCAATTCTAACGCTGAAGATTAGATGAAAAAAAGAATCTCAATAATTGGTGGAGGAGTTAGTGGTCTAGGGGCAGCTCTCCTCGCAAAGTCAAAAAATAACCATGTTTTTTTATCGGAAAAAAATCAATTAAATAATAAGATAAAACAAATATTAAAATCAAATTACATAAACTATGAGGAGGGACATCACTCTAACAATTTATTTAGCTCAGATTTAATCATTATAAGTCCAGGAATTTCTGATAATAGTTTGATAGTAAAACAAATAAAAGAAAAGGGCATACCTATTATTTCGGAAATTGAATATGGTTTTGAAAATACAGATTCGAAAATTATTGCAGTAACAGGTACTAATGGTAAAACTACAACTTGTTTGATGCTTAAACATATTTTTAATCAAACTGCATTAAATGTATTGTTAGCAGGTAATGTAGGAAATAGTCTCTGTCATGAGCTTTCATTAAAAAATAACTATGATATTATAGTATTAGAGGTAAGTAGTTTTCAACTCGAAAACATAAATAAATTCCAACCACATATTTCCGTAATCCTTAATATTTCAGATGATCATTTAGATAGATATTCAAATTTCAATGAATACAGAAAATCAAAATTTATGATCACAAAAAACCAGAAAAAAGAAGACTATCTAATTTATAATTATGATGATAAATGCTTAAAGGATTTAAAAACAAATGCTAACAAAATTCCATTTTCATTAGAACGTGAATTTGAAAATGGAATTTTTTTTAAAAAAAATAAAATAAATATTAATCTAAAAAATAAAAAAATGACCATAGATCAATTATCTCTTAAAGGGAAGCACAATATTTATAATTCAATGGCTGCTGCTATTTCAGCTAGAGTTTTTGAAATAAGTGATTCTTTAATTCGTAAATCATTGCAAGATTTTCAAAATGTTGAACATAGACTCGAGTCTGTATTAAAAGTAAATAACATTGAATTTATAAATGACTCAAAAGCTACTAATGTTCATGCAACTTGGTACGCTTTGGAAAGCATGACTAGAAGTATAGTTTGGATAGCAGGAGGAGTTGATAAAGGAAATAATTACGATGAACTTTTCAATTTAGTTAAAAATAAAGTGAAAGCTATTATCGTACTTGGTGATGATAAAAAAATAAATAAATCTTTTAAGTCAGCAGTTGAGAATATTTTTAATGTTGGTTCAATGAAAGAAGCTGTTAGCCTTTCGTATGATCTTTCAAGCGATGGAGATTGTGTATTGTTATCTCCAGCTTGTGCTAGCTTTAATCTGTTTAAATCGTTTGAAGACAGAGGTTCTAAATTTAAGGAAGCTGTTCGTCAGTTATGAGTAATTTAAGCTTACAAGGAGATAAAACGATTTGGGGAGTTGTTTTTTCATTATTTACTTTATCAGTTCTTGTAGTTTATAGTACAGCGGGGATAAGTTATCTTTTTAATCATATTTCAAAGATATTTTTGGGTTTGATTTGTATGTATTTTATACATAACTTGAAGTTTAAATATTTTGCGAGGATTGGACTACTTTTATTTTGGATTAGTATTTTTCTGCTTTTTTGTGTTCTTTTTTTTGGGATAAACATTAATGGTGCGTCTAGATGGCTATCAGTTGCAGGACAACAATTTCAGCCCTCTGACATTGCAAAACTCGCTATAATTATGTATTTGTGTAGGCAAATAAGTAAATACAGATTAAAAATAAAGAAACTTAAAGGTCTATTTCTCTACTTATTATTACCAGCATCAACAATTTGTTTATTAGTTTTACCTAATAACTTTTCTACATCAGCATTAATTTTCTCTAATGTTCTGCTGTTGTTGTTTCTGTCAAATATAGATTTGAAACATATTTCACTTATTGTATCATCTTCAATTTTCATTTCATTATCTATTTATCTTTCAACAAAATATTCAAATCTTGAAGATTTGTTTCCAAGATCTCAAACTTGGGTAAATAGAATTGATAGTTTTTTTGATGAAAAAGATGATAAATTAAATAAAGATTATCAAGTTACTCAAGCTCTCATTGCTGTAAAAAAAGGAGGTATTCTAGGGTTAGGCCCTGGTAAAAGTGTTCAAAGAGATTTACTACCATATTCATATTCTGATTTTATTTTTGCAATCATGATTGAAGAATATGGATTATTTATTGGAGCGATATTGCCAATTTTATTGTATCTAATTCTTCTTTATAGATCTATAATTATTTACTTAAAAACTGAAAGTGTCTTTGGAAGTTTATTAGCTGTGAGTTTAGTTTTTAGTCTTGTAATACAAGCATTTGTGAATATGTTGGTAGCAGTAAATATACTACCTGTAACAGGACAGACATTACCACTTATTAGTATGGGAGGGACATCTATTTTATTTACTTGTTTTTCAATAGGAGTTGTGTTGAGTATTAGTAGAGATTCAAATGATAGAGAGTATGACAAAGAATAATATTTTAATTAGCGGAGGAGGAAGTGGAGGTCATATTTTTCCTGCATTAGCTATAGCTGATAAAATAAAAGAAAAAAATCAAAATTTGAAAATCATTTTTGTTGGCGCAAGAGGAAAAATGGAAATGAAAAAAGTTCCAAGCTACGGATATAAGATTATATCTATTCCAATCTCTGGCTTTCAAAGAAATAATTTTTTTAAGAATTTATTTTTACCTATTAAATTGATCGTAAGTTTAATCAGCTCTTTATTTATCATCATTAAATATAAGCCAGTTTTAGTGATAGGTACAGGTGGATATGCAAGCGGCCCCTTACTTTTTGTATCATCTATTTTAAATATACCTTCAATAATACAGGAACAAAACTCCTTTCCGGGAATTACCAATAAAATTCTTTCAAAGTTTGTTGATAAAATTTGTGTTGCTTATGAAAATATGGATAATTTCTTTCCAGAAAGTAAAGTTGTTTTAACTGGTAACCCAATAAGATCATTAGTTTTTAAAAATCATAAGCAAGTTGAGGCCAATAGCTATTTTAAATTACCAAAATCCAATTTTACAGTACTTTCGATTGGTGGTAGCTTAGGTGCATTTAGTATCAACAATGCAATCAAACAAAATATTAGTTTTTTCAGTGAAAAAAAAATTAATTTAATATGGCAGACTGGTAAAACATTTTACAATGAAGCCAAGCGTGCTGTAGCTAAAGAAAAAAACATTGCTTTATTTGAATTTATAAAAGATATGGACTATGCATACTCTGCAGCTGACATAATTATATCTAGAGCTGGTGCAATAGCTATTTCTGAGCTAACAGTAGTTGGTAAACCGGTTATTTTAATACCATCTCCTAATGTTGCAGAAAATCACCAGTATAAAAATGCACAATCGTTAGTTAATAATAATGCTGCTATGCTTGTTAATGATGATGATACAAATCTTAAAATTGTAAATGAAATTAATAAACTTATTTTGAGTAAAGAACTTAGAAAAGATCTTTCATCTAATATTAAAAAATTAGAAAAAAATCATGCAACTGATACAATTTTTGATATTGCAAGAGAACTATTAAGAGATGTTTAAAAATTATAAAAAAATATTTTTTATCGGAATAGGTGGCATTGGGATGAGTGCTTTAGCCAAATATTTTTTAAATAAAGATAAAATAATTTATGGTTACGATATTCTCAGATCTGATATTTGTATTTCGTTAGAAAAACAAGGTTCAAAAATTACATATTGTCAGAAAAATTTAGATTTTATTTTAGATAATAATTTGTTTAAAGATAAAGAGAGTTGCTTAATAGTTTATACTCCAGCAATCAAAAATGATAATATTTTTTTAAATTTTTTTACTAATAATAATTTTAATGTCAAAAAAAGATCAGAAATATTATCAAAAATATGTGAAAAAAAATTTTTAGTTGCTGTTGCAGGTACTCACGGAAAAACAACAACAACAAGTATAATATCTCATATATTAAACAATACAGGTTTTAATATAACAGCCTTCATAGGTGGTATAAGCAGAAACGAGAATTCTAATTTAATAGGTGGAGAGATTGATAGTAAACTTATAATCGTGGAAGCAGATGAATATGATAAGTCCTTTTTAAAACTATCACCAAATATTGCAATAATAACTTCTGTTGATATGGATCATTCAGATATCTATACAAAAACTTCCTCTTTAAAAAAAGCATATCATCAATTTATAAGTAAGATAGCTAGTGATGGAGTTTTAATAATCGAAAATAAAGCACTCCAAGAACTGGGAAATATTAATTTTTCTAATATTATTACCTATTCATTTTCTGAAGATACTGATTTTAGAATTAGCTCTTATGAAATAACAAACAGAAACTCAAGTTTTAATTTTATTAATTCAAATTCTAAATTTTTCTTTACTAACGAGATTGTTTTTTGTTTACCTGGAAAACATAATATTTTGAATGCTTTAGCTTCAATTTTAGTTTGCATACAATTGGATGTTAAAAAAGAAGATATTGTTAAATCAATTAATTCTTTTTTGGGAATTAAAAGAAGATTTGAAATCCACTTTGAATCAAAAAATAAAGTTTTTATTGATGACTATGCTCATCATCCCAGCGAAATAAAGGAGACTTTAGAAACTTTATTCAAAATGTATCCAAACAGAAAGTTAACACTTATTTTTCAACCACACCTTTACACAAGGACAAGAGATTTTATGAATGAATTTGCAGATGTGTTATCTTTACCCAATCATTTACTTTTACTTGACATATTTCCTGCAAGAGAAAAACCTATAAGAGGAATTGATTCATCTAAACTTTTAAAAAAGTGTAGAAATAAAAATAAAGAATTAGTAAAAAAAGAAACGGTATTAAATATTTTAAATAAATCCAACTTTGATGTTTTAGTGACAATGGGAGCAGGTAATATTTCCAGTTTAGTTGAACAAATTAAAAATGAATACTTTGTTAAATAATTATACTAAAATCTTTATCAGCTTAATAATTTCCTTTCTGTTGTTTATTTTAGTTTTTAAATTTCAAACTCAATATAATCAGCAATTAAATCAAAAAATTAAAATCTCTGCGGAGACTTTGTATACTGATCAGAACAAAATTTTAGATGATGTAAAGCAAATTGTATTGACCGGTAATCATCAAGAAATAAGTTCATTAGAAAATGAATTAGAAAAGATGAGTCATATCGAAAGTGCTGAAATTTACTTTAGTGTGAATGGGGAGGTAAGTTTGAGTTATTATGAGTTTGAGCCAGTCGTGAGAGTTTTTAATTCAGAAAATCAATCATATTACTTAGATTCCAATTGTAAGAGAATACCTTTATCCGAAAAATATACTGCTGACTTATTATTATTTACTGGATATACAGAAAATATTAAAGACCATTTAATATTAAATTTAGCAAAGAAAATTAATTCAAATAAATTTCTGTCAAATCAAGTTTCAGAAGTATTTGTCAATGAATCAAGCGAAGCTTTTTTTATACCAGTTATTGGAAGTCATAAAATTAAATTAGGAAGTTTGAATAATCTAGAATTTAAGATTAAAAAAATGATGACTTTTTATGATAAAATTATACCAAAAAATGGTTGGGAAAAATATTCCGAAATAAATTTAGAGTATCAAAATCAAATAATTTGTTTAAAAAATGACTGACACAGACAAAAGTAGAAATATAGTAGTTGGTCTTGATATTGGAACTACTAAAATATCACTAATGGTAGGTAAAATGAATGAGTACAAAAAATTAGAAATTGTTGCTCAAGGTAAGTCTGAGTCATATGGTGTTTACAGAGGAATTGTTGCAAATATAGATCGAACAGTTGAGTCAATTAAAGAGGCAATTAATCAAGCAAGTCAGCATTATAACATAAATGAAGTTTATGTTGGAATTGCTGGTCAACACATAAAAAGCCTTCAACATAGAGGTGAAATAGTTCGAGATGATGTCGAAAATGAAATTAACATTAGTGATATGAAAAAGCTTAAAGAAAATATGTTTAAGTTGATAACTATTCCTGGTGAAGAAGTTATTCATGTAATTCCACAAGAGTATACAGTTGATGGGGAAGATGGAATACAAGATCCAAGAGGAATGGCTGGAATAAAATTATCTGCAAATTTCCATGTCATAACAGCTCAAGTAGGCGCAGTAAGAAATATTATTCGCTGTGTTGAAAAAGCGGGACTAAGAACTAAAGAGTTAATACTAGAGCCTTTTGCCTCAGCACTGGCAACATTGGACGAGGACGAGTTAAGAGAAGGAGTTGCTCTTGTTGATATTGGTGGAGGTACAACTGATGTTGCAATTTTTTTAGATAAAGTTATCAGACATACTGCGGTCATACCATTTGGCGGTAATGTTATTACTAAGGATATTAAGACTGGGTTATCAATTCTAGAAAAGCAAGCGGAGTTATTAAAAATAAAATTTGGCTCTGCGGTTCATAGTGATGATCATGATAATGTAATGGTGTCTATTCCTGGACTTAGAGGAAGAGAGCCTAAGGAAATATCTGTTAAAAATCTTACTGAAATTATTAGTGCAAGAATGAAAGAAATAATTGATCTTGTATATCATCAAATTAAAGTTTCAGGATACGAAGATAAGCTAATGACCGGAATAGTTTTAACAGGAGGAGGAGCGCAATTAAGAAATTTAAACCAATTAGTTTCATTTATCACTGGTATGGAAGCTAGAGTTGGTTATCCTAATGAACATCTTGGGAAGGAATCTAAAGATAATATAACAAGCCCAATGTATTCTACAGGTACAGGTCTTGTGATGAAAGGCTTTCAAGGTATGCCTTCAAATGAAAATAGTAAAAAAAATAATAATAAAAGCGAAACTTCACTTTTAAAAATTTTTAAGGAAATTAAAGGTTTTTTTGATGAAGAAATTGAATAATTAAAATAATAAAGATGAAAACAAATTTTGAATTTCAATTACCAAAAAATCAATCTTCAGTAATAAAAGTACTTGGAGTTGGAGGAGGTGGTAGTAATGCAGTTAATTATATGCATTCTAACGGAATTAAAGGAGTTGATTTTGTTGTATGTAACACAGATTCTCAAGCTCTTGAAGCAAGTCAAGTTCCAGTTAAAATTCAATTAGGAGCTGAGCTAACTGAAGGATTAGGTGCAGGCTCAAATCCTGATATTGGTAAAAAAGCTGCTGAAGAGAGTATAGATAGAATTAATGAGTTGCTGGACTCAAATACAAAAATGTTATTTATTACTGCTGGAATGGGCGGCGGAACTGGAACAGGTGCAGCTCCAGTAATTGCTGAAGTTGCAAAGCAAAAAGGAATTTTAACAGTTGGTGTAGTAACTAATCCTTTTTCAACAGAAGGTGGAAATAGAAAAAAATATGCAAAGGATGGACTTGTTGAGTTAAGAAAAAGCGTTGACACACTATTAATTATTAATAATGATAAGTTAATTGAAGTATATGGTGATTTAACATTAAGTAAGGCATTTGCGAAAGCTAATGAGGTTTTGAATACAGCTACTAAAGGAATAGCAGAAGTAATTTCACAACATCTTCTAGTAAATATAGATTTGAATGATGCTAGAAGAGTTTTACAAAATAGTGGTACAGCAGTGATGGGTCAATCTGAGGCCAGCGGAGAAAATCGTGCTATTGAAGCTGTTGAAGGTGCATTAGATTCTCCCTTACTTAATGATAACGATATCTTCGGTGCTGAGCAGGTATTATTAAAGATAGTAACTGGTCCAGGTGATGATGAAATTAAAATGTCTGAATTAAATAAAATTAAAAGCAAAATACAGCAAGCAGCCGGAAATGATGTAAATATAATTGAAGGAGTTGGAATTGATAATGACTTAGAGTCTTCAATTAGTGTAACTGTGATTGCAACTGGATTTGAGCAAAAGATCGATAAAGATCCTGTAAAAATTAATCTTTCGGACTCTAATAATATTGAGGATTATATTACAAAAGAAAAAGTTGCAGAAGATGAGGATAAAAAAATAGAAATTTTACAAACAAAAATATTTAATTTTGATAATGAAGTTTTAGTTCAAGAGATTAGCACTTCTGATGAAAATAATATTAATAATAAATCATTCGTTGATGAAAATAAAATTATTTTTGAGCTTGATAGTGAAATTAAACCAGATCATATTAGCAACGCAGAGCTAATAAAAGAGGAAGTCAATATCGATAATCCAGCAGTTATAATTGATGAAATAAAAAATGAAGATAATTTAAGTGATAATAATTTTGAAAAAAATGATATTACAGATAGCTCTAAAACTGAAATAGATAAAAATGTTAGTTCTATTTCTAATAAAAGCTTAGAGTCTAGAGAAAGGGAAGAAAGGTTGAGAGAAATTTCAAAAAAGTTAAGAACACCATCAGGCTTAACTTATTTAGAAGAACAACCAGCTTACAAAAGAAACAATGTAACATTGGAAAATGTGCCTAAATCTGATAAAGAAGATACAACCAATTTTACTTTAGAACAAAATGGTGAAGACATTACCTTAAAAAAGAATAATAGTTTTTTGCATGATAATGTAGATTAAAAAAAAGCCAAATAAGTCTAGTATTTGGCTTTTTATTTTTTTACATCATTCCAGGCATTCCGCCTCCTCCCATAGGAGGCATAGGTGGATCTTCTTTTGAAGGTATTTCAGATATAACACACTCAGTAGTTAGCAACATACCTGCAACAGATGAGGCATTTTCTAATGCTACTCTGACCACTTTTGCTGGATCAATGATTCCGGCTTTAAGCATATTTTCATATTTTTCATTCTTTGCATTAAATCCGAAATCGTCTTTTCCATCTTTGATTTTTGAAACTACAACTGAACCCTCCAGTCCAGCATTCTCTACAATTTGTCTAATTGGTTCTTCCACAGCACGTTCTATGATGTTAATTCCGGTTTGTTCATCATCATTGTCTCCTTTTACTTTAGATAGTGTTTTTGCTGCTCTAATGATTGCAATTCCACCTCCCGGAACAATTCCTTCTTCAACTGCAGCTCTGGTAGCTGCAAGAGCATCATCTACTCTGTCTTTTTTCTCTTTCATTTCAACTTCTGATGCTGCTCCAACATACAAAACAGCAACTCCGCCAGCAAGCTTGGCTAACCTTTCCTGCAATTTTTCTTTGTCATAATCTGAAGTTGATGATTCTATTTGTGATTTAATCTGGCTAACTCTGGACTTAATATTATTTTTATCACCGCTTCCATTTACGATTGTAGTGTTGTCTTTGTCTATCACAACCTTTTCGCATGTTCCAAGCATGTCAATACTAGTACTTTCTAGTTTAAATCCTCTTTCTTCAGAAACGACAGTTGCATTAGTTAAAATTGCAATATCTTCAAGCATAGCTTTTCTTCGATCACCAAAACCTGGAGCTTTTACAGCAGCTACTTTTAAAGCACCTCTGAGTTTGTTTACAACTAATGTAGATAATGCCTCACCGTCTACATCTTCGGCAATTATCATTAGTGGTTTTCCACCCTGTGCAGTTTGCTCTAATATTGGAAGTAAGTCTTTCATTGATGAAATTTTCTTGTCAAAGAGTAGAATATATGGGCTTTCAAGCTCTGTTTCCATTTTATCAGGGTCAGTAATAAAATAAGGAGATAAATAACCTCGATCAAACTGCATGCCTTCAACTACTTCAACATTAGTTTCTGTCCCCTTAGCCTCTTCAACAGTAATAACTCCCTCAGTTTTCACTTTTTTCATTGCCTCTGCGATCAATGATCCTATTATGTTATCGTTATTTGCAGAGATGGATGCTACTTGTTCAATTTTATCATAGGAACTACCAACTTCCTGAGAGATTTTGTTTATATTCTTAACTATTTCATTAACAGCCTTGTCAATACCTCTTTTGAGATCCATAGGGTTAGCACCCGCAGCTACGTTCTTTAAACCAGCATTTACAATTGCTTGGGCTAAGACTGTTGCTGTTGTTGTACCATCACCTGCAATATCTGCTGTTTTGGAAGCAACTTCTTTAACCATTTGTGCACCCATGTTTTCCATTGCATCTTCTAATTCAATTTCTTTGGCTACTGTAACACCATCCTTAGTTATTGAAGGACCACCAAATTTTTTGTCAATTACAACATTTCTACCTTTGGGACCTAATGTTACTTTAACAGCATTTGCTAATGCATCGACTCCTTTTTTGAGTGAATCTCTTGCGTCTGTATTAAAAGTTATATTTTTTGCCATGTTTTTATTTTTTTAATTAATTATTGCTAAAATGTCAGATTCTTTCATAATAAGATAATCTTTTCCGTCATATTTTAAATCAGTTCCAGAGTACTTTCCGTATAGTACACTATCACCTACTTTTACACTTAGCGGATTTTCTTTTGTTCCTTTGCCAACAGCAACAATCTTACCCTTTTGAGGCTTCTCTTGAGCTGTATCAGGAATTATGATACCTGATGTTGTTTTTGTTTCTGCAGCTGAGGGTTCAACTAAAACTCTGTCTGCTAATGGTTTTAATTTCATATTTTTAATTTTTGTTTAAAATTTATTAATAATATATTCAAAAATCATGCCAACAAGATTTTTATGAAATTATGTCAGTTTTATTAATTTAATGGATTGTCCTCTGGTAAATTTTGAGGTATAATAGCTTCATCAATTTGTTCTTGAGATTTAATCTCGTTTGTAGAATCAAAATTTCTGGTTATAGCAAAGTTAGATAACATTGTTAATGAAATCAACACTATTGCTAATGTCCAAGTAGTCTTCTCTAAAAAATCGGTTGTCTTTTTTGCTCCCATTATTTGGTTACTTGATCCTCCTCCAAAAGTTGAAGAAAGACCACCACCCTTAGGGTTTTGAATTAAAACAACAAGTACCAAAAGAACAGAAGTTATTATGATTAAAATTGCAAATATTGAATACATTTTATTTTATTTTATTTATGTCACTAATTTGGGATGCAAATAACGTATTTTTTTCTGGAAATTTCAAAATTAATTTTTCAAATGCGTCTATAGCTTTGTCAAAATGACCTTGTTCTTTGTAAATATTTGCTAGAGTTTCAGTTATAAAATCATCATTTTCACTCAAACTTTTTTTAGCTGTCTCTATGGCGGAAAAAAAACTTGGATTCTCTTTTTTTTCCTCAATTTTTTCAATCCACTCTAGCATTGTGAGTTTTTGGTTAAAATTTTGATTTGGTTCTACAAAAACTTTTGTTTTGTTTTTAAAAAGTATTTTAAAAATTTTTTTTCTTGATTGTACGTACAAAGCACATTTTTTTAACTCACTTGTGTAGCGAACACTACCGATATTTTTAAGAATTATTAGTCGTGCTATTAAAGCTGTTGAATGAAAACTATGCTTTTTTAAAAATATATCGATTTTAGCCAAGTTTTCATCATTTTGAAGTTCCTCAACTTCAATAATTTTAAATATTTCTTCTACTACCAATTGACAAACGTTTTATTAAAGATATCTACGCATATTTCTTCTAAAATTTGATCAGTCAATTCACTTTCAATTTCCTCTAAATTTTGATCACTTTTGTAGTCGACATATCTAGTAAAATTTTGATTATAATTTTCTTTTTCATTTATGTAATTTTTAAAATCAACATTTACTGAGATAGAAAGTCTATTTTGATTAGCAAAATCGTTTGATGATATAGATATTGGAGAAATATCATAGCTGATAATTTTGCCATTGATTTCAATCTCATAGTTATTACTATTGACACTTAAATCAGTTTGTTCAATTATGAAATCTGTTAACTTTTGGGTAATATCTCTATCAAGGTTTGCTTTAAAATTCTCAGCCTCATTAATAAAATAACCTATCTTTATATTTTTTATATCAGCGTTAATTGAAGCTCCGCTGAATGTATAAAAACCGCATGAGCTTAATATAAGTATTAGAGGTATGTAGAGAAATTTTTTCAATTACAAATTCAGTTCTTTTATTTTTCTGTATAGAGTTCTCTCTGAAATTCCTAAATCTTTAGCAGCATGCTTTCTTTTACCACTATGTTTGCTTAGCGCCTTTGAAATTAAATTTTTCTCATGTTCAAACAAAGATAGGTTTTGCTCAATCAAATATTCTTCTTGTTTGTTATCTTTCTTATAAAAATTGTCAACCTGTAATATGTTTTCGTCAAATTCTTCTTTGTTAATTTTATTTTTACCAATCAGTTCGTCTGTTATTTTTTTTAAGTGATTTAAATCTTTTTTCATATCAAAAAGAACTTTGTACAAAATTTCTCTTTCACTGAAATCATTTTCTTCAATGTTTGATTTCATAATAGGTAAATTTTGATTTTTTGAAGAAAGATACTCAACAACCTTGGACTTTGAAATGTTTTTTTCTTTTTCTAGCACTGATAAGTTTTGTACAAAGTTTTTAAGTTCTCTAATATTTCCTGGCCAATTATAATCTTGTATTAATTTAATACCCTCATGATCAAGTATAATGGGATCAGTATTATACTTGTCTGCAAAATCAACAGCAAATTTTCTAAATAAAAGTTGTACGTCTTCCCCTCTTTTTCTTAAAGGAGGCAGATTTATATTTATTGTAGATAATCTATAATACAAATCTTCTCTAAATTTCCCGTCTTTGATTGCTTGTGAGAGATTAACATTTGTAGCAGCAATTATCCTAACATCAGTTTTGGAAACCTCTGATGAACCAACTTTAATATAATCTCCGTTTTCAAGTACTCTAAGCAATCTTGCTTGAGTTGACATCGGTAGTTCCCCAACTTCGTCCAGAAATATAGTTCCTTTATTTGCAACTTCAAAATATCCTTTTCTAGTTTCATGAGCACCAGTAAATGATCCTTTAACATGTCCAAAAAGTTCGCTATCAATTGTTCCTTCTGGAATAGCTCCACAGTTCACAGAAATAAAGTTTTCATGTTTTCTGTTGCTGAGTGAGTGAATAATTTTCGGAATATTTTCTTTACCAGTTCCACTTTCTCCAGTGACTAGCGTTGTTATCTCAGTAGATGATACTTGAACTGCAATGTCAATTGCTCTATTCAAGTCAATACTTTTACCAATTATCCCATAATTTCTTTTAATTGAATTTATATCCATTTAAATAATATTACCAATTAGTGTTGCTGATGTACATTTTTCTACCTCAACTGTAACTTTATCTCCAATTTTTGCTTTTTTCCTAGGGAAAATGATTACGTTGTTTTGCATGTTTCGCCCAAAGAAATCATTTTCCGATTTTTTAGAAATACCTTCAATTAATACTTCAAACTTGCTGCCAATTTTTCTTTCATTATTTTCCAATGAATGTTGTCTTTGCTTTGAAATAATTTCTGAAAGCCTAATTGCTTTTGTTTCATCCTCAACATTATCTTCCAACTTTCTATGGGCTTGAGTGTTAGGTCTATCAGAATACTTAAACATGTAGCCATAATCATACTTTACGTAATCCATTAAAGATAATGTCATTGCGTGATCAGAATCTGTTTCATCACAAAATCCGCTTATCATGTCCATTGATAATCCACAATCTGGGATATGTTTTTTTATAATATCTATGAGATTGATATACTCCTCTCTTGTATATCCTCTGTTCATTAATTTTAAAATCTTATTACTACCTGATTGAACGGGCAAATGTATGTAGTTGCAAATGTTGTGATAAGATTTCATGGTTTTAATCACTTCCTCGGTCATATCTTGAGGGTTTGAAGTTGAAAAGCGTATCCTTAGCTCAGGACATTCTTCAGCTACAATCCTTAACAGTTTGGCAAAATTTATGCTATCAGCTTTTTCTTTGTCATTTGCTTTATTAAAGTCTTTTTTGAGACCACCTCCATACCATAAATAAGAGTCTACATTTTGACCAAGTAAAGTAACTTCTTTGAAATTATTTCTAATTAATTCTTTACATTCAACAACTATACTGTTTGGATTTCTACTCCTTTCTCTTCCTCTTGTGAAAGGGACAACACAGAATGAACACATGTTATCACACCCCCTAGTTATTGAGACAAAAGCTGTTACTCCATTGGATAAAAACCTTACAGGACTAACATTTCCATAAGTTTCTTCTTTTGAAAGAATAACATTAATTGCTTTTCTTCCATCTTCTACCTTTTTAATTAATTTGGGCAAATCTCTATATGCATCTGGTCCCACAACGATATCAACTAATTTTTCTTCTTCTAACAGTTTTGTTTTAAGTCGTTCAGCCATACACCCCATAACACCAACCATCATGTTTTTATTTCTTTTTTTTACACTGTTGTAAAACTTGAGTCTTTTTCTCACTGTTTCTTCGGCTTTTTCTCTAATTGAGCATGTGTTAACAAGGATTATGTCAGCTTCTTCAATATTCTTCGTTGATATATAGTTATCTTCAGTTAAAATGGCTGCAACAATTTCACTATCAGAAAAATTCATTTGGCAACCATATGTTTCAATATACATCTTCTTGCCTTTAGATTTAGTTCTTTTTTTTGTGAGTAGGTTTTGATCAATTAACATTTATTGAGTAATAAAATTTTTGCAAAGATAAGTAAAACTGACAATATGTCATATTTTATATATATTATATACATAATATAAAAATTTTAGTACATTTTTTTTTGGTCATAAAAAAAATCTTGCATTATTTTTGCAAAAAAAAAATTGTCTAAAAATTTATTAATTGTAGAATCACCTGCTAAGAAAAAGACTATACAATCTTTTCTAGGTAAAGACTATATAGTAGAATCTAGTGTAGGACACATAAGAGACTTGCCAAAAAAAGGCAATAAAGCAATCGATATTGAGAATGGATTTACTCCAAGTTACGTCGTAAGTGAAGACAAGAAAAAAATCGTTAAGGAATTGCAAAAATGTGTAAAAAGTGCTGATGTTATATGGTTAGCAACTGATGAAGATCGAGAGGGGGAAGCAATTGCATGGCATTTAACTCAGGCACTCGACGTCAGAGATAAAAAAATAAATAGAATTGTTTTCAATGAAATTACAAAAGAAGCGATTCAAAATGCTATTAAAAAACCTAAAAAAATAAATGAAAACCTTGTTAATGCACAGCAAGCTAGACGAGTTCTGGATAGATTAGTTGGATTTGAATTATCTCCACTTTTATGGAAAAAAATTAAAAGGGGACTTTCTGCAGGACGTGTACAATCAGTTGCGGTTCGCCTAATTGTTGAAAGAGAAAACGAAATAAATAAATTTGAATCATCATCAAGTTTTAAAATTATATCAAGCTTCAAAACTAAAAACGGTGAAATGTTTAGTTGTGAATTAAATCAAAAATTTGATAAAATTGAAGATGTTAGAGAATTCTTAATTAATTCATCTAAATTTCAACATGTTTTAAATAAAATTGAAAAGAAACCCTCCAAAAGAAGTCCTCAGGCTGCGTTCACAACATCAACATTACAACAAGAGGCATCAAGAAAACTATCTTTTTCTGTAAATAGAACAATGTCCGTTGCACAAAAATTGTATGAGCAAGGTATAATAACATACATGCGAACTGATAGTACAAATTTATCTAAAACAGCTGTTGATTCAATAAAAGACTTGGTAGTAAAAAGTTATGGTAGTAGCTTCTTCACAAAAAGAACTTACCAAACTAAAACAAAAGGAGCTCAAGAAGCCCATGAGGCCATACGCCCAACAGATTTTAATATAAAAAATATTGATAATGATAACGACCAAAATAAGTTGTATAGACTAATATGGGAAAGAGCTGTTGCATCTCAAATGTCTGATGCAAAAATAGAAAGAACTACTTATAAAGTAAACTCGTTTAACGATAAAATGTTATTTCAAGCTAAAGGTGAAGTTGTAACATTTGCTGGATTTCTTGCAATTAACAAAGCAAACAGTGATTCTGACACTTTCTTGCCTAAGGCAAAAATATCAGAACCATTAAATTTAGATACTTTAAAATCTGATGAAGTTTATACAAAACCACCCGCGAGATACAATGAAGCAAGTTTAGTTAGAAAGTTAGAGGATTTAGGTATAGGAAGACCGTCTACATATGCCTCCACCATTACAACTGTTCAGAAAAGAAACTATGTAATAAAGGAAAATCGTGAGGGAAAAATTGTCAAATCAAAAGTACTTACACTAAGTGACAACTCAGTAAATGAGACAACAGTAGATAAAATTACAGGTGCTGAAAAAAACAAACTATTTCCAACGGATACTGGAGATATCGTTACAAAATTTCTAGTTAGGCATTTTAGTAAAATACTAGATTACGGCTTCACAGCTAATGTAGAAGATGAATTTGACTTAATCGCTGATGGTAAAAAGGTTTGGAATGAAATGATTCAAAAATTTTATACTGGTTTTATTTCAAAAGTCAATGATGTTAATGATAACGAAAAAAGAGAATCAGGTGAACGCACACTAGGTAATCACCCAGAAACCAATGAAGTAGTAATCGCAAGGCTAGGACCTTTTGGCCCTATGGTTCAAATCGGTGAAAAAAGCGATGAAACATCTGAAAAAAAACCAAGATTTGCTTCACTTCAAAAGGGTCAAACAATTCAAAATATATCACTTGAAAAAGCACTGGATTTGTTCAAATTACCAAGATCAGTAGGTTATTATAATGATGAGGAAATTATTGCTGCTGTTGGAAGATTTGGTCCTTACCTTAAATATAAAAACAAATTTTATTCTCTAAAAGGTTCAGAATATGATCCACTCATTATTTCTTTAGTTGATGCTAAAATTCACATCGAAAATAAAATCAAGCAAGAGAAAGAAAGAATAATAAATTTTTTTGATGGAGAGCCTGCTTTTTATATTTTAAATGGTAGATATGGCCCATTTGTTCAAGTTGTTCCTAAAGAAGGTAAAAAAATAAATTTAAGAATACCAAAAGATACTACGCCAAAATCTTTAAAAAGAGAAGATTGCATGCAGCTATTAAATAAAAAATCAAATAGTTGAAAGATTTAAATTTAGCTAAATTCTTTGAACCTTTGAATACAGATTATTTTTCAGTAAAAGAAAAGTGGCAATCAACACAAATTGGATATTTAATTGAATCATTCATTGATCATAAATTTCCAGATTTAAGCTATTGTGAAATAGCAATTTTCAATGTTAATGAATATAATGGAAGTTCTAACAAAGGACCTGAAGATATTTGTAAAATTAGAAAAAACTTATATGATTTACACGTTGAAAATATGCCCAGGATTAAGGATTTGGGAAATTTGAAACTTGAAAATAATAGAAAACAAAATTTTGACACTATAACTGAGGTATGTTATATATTGTTGAACAATGGAACATTACCTATCTTAATTGGAGGTGGTCATGACATAGTCTATGCAATGTATAAAGCACAAACTAAGTTTAAGAAAAAAATATCATATACATGCATTGACAATAAATTTGATATTGGTCTCGTTGATGATAAACTTTCAAATCAATCACACTTAAGCAAAATAATAAAAGCAAAACCAAATTATCTTTACAATTATACAAACTTGGCATATCAATCCTTTTTTGTTAGTCCGCATGCGGTTAAAATGCTAGAAACAATTAAATTTTCTTATTTGCGCTTGGGTGATATTAGAAAAAACATCTCTTGTGTTGAGCCAATTCTTAGGGATTCTAACATGCTATCTTTAGATATTTCATCAATTTCTAGCGCTTACGCTAAGGCAAATAATTATTGTTCCCCAAACGGACTTAATGGTAATGAAATTTGTAAATTGTTATTTTACGCTGGTATTAGTGATAAGTTAAAATCATTTGGAATTTTTGAATATAACCAAAACTTAGATCGAGATGATCAAACAGCAAAGCTTATTTCACAAATTATTTGGTATTTTCTTGAAGGATTTCGTTCTAGAGTATCAGAAGATACTCCGTCTTCAAAAAACTTAACATATTACAATGTCACCAGCGAAAATGATACAAACAACATGCTTTTTTGCAAAAGTAAACTTTCAAACAGGTGGTGGATTGTGGTGAAAAAAGATCACAGATATAACAAGTTAAAGGTCGATCAATTTTTTGCATGTAGCTACAGTGATTATGAACTTGCAATGAATGGAGATGTTCCTGACACATGGTTAAGAGTTATCAAGCTATTAAGCTAAACTCAATGTTTTTTTTAAGCTTTTATTTAGACTTTATTCAAACTATTTTATTCGATCTTTAGTGTAAGTTAAATGCCCACTTAACTAAAAATTGTTTATTTTAGCATTCATTATAAGTGAAGGACAGTATGAAAAGGACTTTAATATTTGTATGCTTTATTGTTTTTGCTAGCCTAAAGGTTGAAGCTCAGCAAACACCCCAGTTTAGTCAAAATATGTTTAACAAACTTGCAAACAATCCTGGTTTTGCTGGTAGTATGGAGGCAATTTGTGCAACAGCGCTACATAGACAACAGTGGATTGGTTTTGGCGATGGAAGACCTGTTACAACCAACCTAAGTGTTGATGCTGGAATTCCTGCAATATATGGTGGTTTGGGATTAAATATTGTTAATGAAACTATTGGGCAATATGATAATCTCGGTCTTCAGTTAAGTTATGCTTACAGAACCGAGCTTGGTAATGGACAATTAGGTACAGGAATATCTTTAGGAATGTATCAGAGTTCTTTAGACGGGTCTTCACTAAATCCTGCCAGTTCTGGTGATCCTGCACTCCCAACGGTTGACGCTCAAGGTTCTGCTCTTGATCTTGGTTTTGGAATATACTATAACAATGAAGACGCTTACATTGGTTTATCAAGTTCAAATATTACTGAACCAACAATTGAGTGGGAAAATGCTACAACACAAAAGCTGGTCAGACATTATTACCTAATTTCTGGATATTACTATCAAGTATCTAATGCATTATCTCTCAATCCATCAATATTTTTAAAATCTGATGGTGTAACGTCACAGTTAGATATTAACACAAACTTGATATACGATGATAAAATATGGGGAGGTCTAAGTTACAGACTTGGTGAAAGCATTATTATTCTTTCTGGAATGAATATCACTGAAGACTTAAAATTTGGAGTTTCTTATGATGTTGTTGTTAACAGCATCAAACAAAATAGTTTAGAGTTTATGCTCGGTTACTGCTTTAAGATTAACTATGATAGACCAGTTTCGAAGTATAAAAATCCTAGATTCTTATAATTTAAAATTAATGTTATGAAAAAATATATTGGTATTACAATAATTTCGATAATTCTTTTTGGTTGTGGTAGCTCTGGCAACGGAGAGCTCGTTGGAGTACAAAAGAGAAGTATCTGGAATCCAACTACTCCATATGGAATGGTATATGTTCCTCAAGGTAGTTATGTTATGGGGCCATCTGATCAAGATGTGCCATTTGCTAATGTTACATCAGCAAAAACTGTTTCTGTTGGAGCTTTTTATTTGGATGAAACAGAGATCACAAATAACGAGTATCGACAATTTACTAATTGGGTAAGAGATTCTATTGCTCACATTGTATTAGGAGAAGCGGGAATTGAGGGACATTTGATTGAAGAAGATGAATTTGGTAACTTTATTGAGCCAGCAAGAATAAATTGGAAAACTAAAATTAGATGGAATGACCCTGAGATAAGAGAAATCCTTGAAGAGGAAATGTACTTGTCTGATCATGAGAGATTTGATGGAAAAAGAGAGTTTGATACTAGAAAATTTATTTATAAGTACCAGGTTATTGATTTACAAGAAGCTTCGATTAAAGAGAACAGAGAGGGTGATGCAGTTGGAAAAAGAGATAGAAGTCAATTTCTTTCTGAGATAGAGATAAATATATATCCTGATACATTAGTATGGACACATGACTATGCATACTCTTTAAATGACCCATATTCCAAAAATTATTTTCATCATCCTGCTTTTGATGATTACCCAGTTGTTGGTGTAAATTGGAAGCAAGCCAATGCATTTGCAGACTGGAGAACAAAAGTTATGACAGATTTTCTCAATAAATCAGGAGATCCTGTCATAGCTGAGTTTAGACTTCCAACCGAATCAGAATGGGAATATGCTGCTAGAGGCGGCTTAGATTTCTCACCTTATCCTTGGGGCGGACCATATACAAGAAATGTGAAAGGTTGTTTTTTGGCTAACTTCAAACCCCTCAGAGGTAATTACACTGCAGATGGAGGCCTAAAGACAATAAAAGTAGGAAGTTACAATCCAAATGGTTATGGTTTATACGATATGTCAGGAAATGTTGCTGAGTGGACATCAAATGCATTTGATGAGTCTGCTTTTAGCTTTTCACACGACCTAAATAAGGATTACCATTACGATGCAAAAGAAGATGATCATCAAGTGTTGAAAAGAAAAGTTACAAGAGGTGGATCGTGGAAAGATATCTCTTACTTTATACAAACTAGTACAAGATCGTATGAATATCAAGATACTGCTAAGTCTTACATTGGATTTAGATGTGCAGTTGACTTTCTTGGAAGAGATCAAAAAGACTTTGAATAATTAATAATAAAAATTAAAATATATGAGTATTGCTGCAAGCATTTCAAAAATAACAGAAGCTAAATGGTACAAGGTAATGATGCCAAAATTATATGGATGGGGAGCATCACTTGTAATTATAGGAGCATTGTTCAAGATTCAAAATTGGCCATTCGCTGGGCTGTTTCTAACAATAGGTTTAACTACTGAGGCAGTTATTTTCTTTTTTTCTGCTTTTGAGAAACAATATGAAGATTATGATTGGTCTCTTGTTTACCCTGAACTCGCTCACATGGAAGACCCCTCTGCTAAAAAGCCAGCACAACAATTAGATGAAGCTTTGCAAAGAGCCAAAATTGACAATGAGTTAATTGAAGGTTTAAACGAAGGATTAAGATCTTTTGGTGATGCAACGACAAAATTAAATGAAACAATTGCTGCTGCAGCTTCAATAAACGACTATAATGATCAAATACAAGAGGGAGTGAAAAATATGAATGCTTTAAATTCTTTATACGAGCTTCAGTTACAGGCTTCTAATCAGCAAATGGAAGCAACTAATCAGTTTTTAAATAACTTGCAATCTTCTGTAGAGGATTCAAAAAGATTCCAAGAACAAGTTAATAGCTTAGCAGAAAACCTCGAGTCACTTAATAAGGTCTATGCTAAGATGCTAGATGCTATGAACCCTAATAAGTAATTTTCAGAAATGGCAAGCGGAAAATTATCTCCAAGACAGAAAATGATCAACATGATGTATTTAGTGCTTACTGCACTACTCGCATTAAATGTTTCTAAGGAAGTTCTAAATTCTTTTTTTGAAGTTAACAGAGGAATTGAGAGAACAACCGAAAGCTTTACATCAAAAAATGATGAAACATATTCAGATTTTGTTGCAGCAGTTGAACTTAATCCTGTTAAAGCAGGTCCATTCAGAGATAAAGCTCTTGAGGTTAAGAAATCAGCTGATGAGATTGTTGAGTATATTAAAGAACTCAAGCATGAGCTTGTTCTTAAAGTTGATAAAAAGGTATATCTAGGTGCTTATTTGGATGCAAATGGAGACAAGATTGATGAGAATTCTACTGAAAACCCCTACAATGAATTAACGCCTGAACAAAGAGAAAAGGATATTGCCTATCTATACAACAAAAAAAATAGACAAGCACCCGGAGAGTTATTTGTATTTACAGGTAAAGCAACTGAATTAAAGAATAAGATCAATTCATTTAAAGAAAGTTTACTCTTTATTTCTGATGGAAATGAAGTTTTAGCTTCCAACATCAATTCATCTTTAAATACTGACGACAAAATTGGACAAAAAGGAGTTGGAGATCAGTCTTGGGAACAATATAATTTTGAAGATATGCCTGCTGTTGGTGCACTAACTTTACTCTCGAAAATGCAATCAGATATAAGAAATGCTGAAGCTGATATAATTAAATTATTAAGAGAAAATATTGATGCTGGATCCTTGAAGTTTACTTCTGCTGAGGCAATTCAGATTCCTCAATCTAGCTTTATTTTAAGAGGAGATTCTTTCAGAGCGGATATTTTTATTTCTGCTAAAGATACAACTCAAGATCCGTTAATTTTTGTTGGTGAATATGATTCAATTGGATTAGGTAGTTATCAGATGATAGGTGATTACGACACTGTAAGAGTTGTAAACGGAAAAGGAATATTTTCAAAAAAAACTGTTAGGGAAGGATTACAGAAATGGGGTGGTCTTATTGCTATGAAGACTGAAACTGGCACAAAGACATATCCATTTAAAGGAAGTTATTTGGTAGCTAACAGGACAGCTGTTGTGTCACCGGTAAATATGAATATTTTATATCTTGAAGTAGATAATCCTTTAAAAATATCTGTTCCAGGTTTTGCAGCATCTGAGATTACAGCTGTACTTAATAATGGAAAGCTTGTACCAACTAAGAAATCACAAGGTGAATATATAGCTAGACCTTCTAAAAAGGGAAAAGCAACTGTTTCATTATATGCAAATATTGATGGAAAAAGGTCTAAGATGGGAGAGATGGAATTTAGGGTAAAGCAAGTTCCTCCACCAAAGCCTTACGTGCAATTTACAATTGAGGCTGGTGGTAGTAAAGTTATTGATAAAATGAAAATGGTCAACGCCGGTGGAGTACTTGCACAACTAAAGGATTTTGATTTTAAAGGAGTAAGATATTCTGTTATATCATTTAGGATGTCTGGAATTTATAAGGGAGAACAACAAAAAGCTGAAGCAAAAGGACCAAAGTTTACATCTAAAATGGAAGGAATAATTAAAAATTCAAAATCTGGAAATACAATAACAATCTATGATATTAGAGCTAAAAGAACAGATGCAAAAAATATTGAACCTGTTGGATTAGATCCTCTAGTACTTGAAATTAAATAAAAAACTATGAAAAAATCTATAATTATAATAATGTCATTCATTTTCTGCTCAACAGCTTATTCGCAAGATGTATTAAGCGTTGACGAAATGAATTCTATATACAGAAAAGACCACCATATGAATAAAAAGGTCAACAAATATTCTCCACTCAGACAAGCTGATGTTATGTGGTCAAGAAAAATTTGGAGAGAAATAGATATGAGAGAAAAAATTAATCATCCATTTTATTATCCTGAAAATGATGGTGTAGCACATACTATTCAAGATAGACAAAGTTTAATAGATGTGATTTACTCTGCTATACAAGAAGGTAGCATTCGAGCTTTTGGAAATGCAGCAATGGACGATGAATTTAGAGAAGAAATGACATCTGAAGAAATCAAAAAAATAGGAGGAGCAAAGGAAGAAATTATTGAGGTTATTGATTGGGATGCTGTAGCGGAAGGAGCTGATCCTGATGAAGCAAAGACCACAAAATTGAATAAAGTTCCTTTTGACAGAAATAGTGTAAAGAAATGGAGGTTAAAAGAAGAATGGTATTTTGACAAACAAAGATCTGAGATGGGTGTTAGGATTTTAGGTCTTTGTCCATTACAAGAAGCTAAAGACGAAGTTACTGGAAGATTGACTGGTGCATATACTCCACTTTTCTGGGTATATTTTCCCGAAGCTAGAGAAGTATTAGTCAACAAAGAGGTCTTTAATATGATGAAAAATGATGCAGAGAGAAGAACTTACGATGATTTGTTTTGGAAAAGAATGTTTTCATCAACAATAACAAAAGAGGCTAGCGTTATGGATAGAAAAATTAGTGAATATATGATAGGTCTTGATGCTTTGTTAGAAGCTGATAGAATAAAGGCGGAGATACTAAATATTGAACATGATCTCTGGGAGTATTAATTAATTCTAATAACTCTTTATCATGACAGACGATTTACAGGTCAGTAACTCAATTGCTGGCTTTATCAGATTTATCAAGCGTAATAATAATACTTTATTTCTTTTTGTATCCATAGGAGTTGCTTCCATAATTTTTTTTCAAAAATTTAAAAAACCTTATTATACAACTGAGGCTATTTGTAGTTCAGGAATTTCTGAGTACGAAAGAATGGAGCAAGTACAGGAAATGAGTCAAAGAACTGCTGTCGATTTAATCAATTTAATTGATATTAATGCTCAAAATAAAGACTACAATCAATTATCTGAGCTTTTAAGTGTTGATTTAGACGTAGCTAAGGCGATAAGAAAAATAGAAGCTGAGCAATTATATCAACAAGATATGGATGAAAAATATTATGCTTTAAACAAGTTTTCAATAAAATTAACCACATACGATAAAGATCTTTTAAAAGAAATTCAAATTGGTCTTGAAAATTACATTAATGAAAATGAGTTCATAAAAAAATATCATCAAACATATTTAAAATGTAATGAGGACCTGATTAAAGACATAGATTTAGAAATTAAGGATCTTAAAGAAAATAGATCTCAAGGAATTAAACAAAATTATAATCTTTCCTCTTACAGTATTTTAAGTGGTAAAAATAGAAGTTTGAGTAATGAAATAATAAGTTTATCTCACATGAGAGAGGAATTAATAACTAAATCCAAAAATCTAAATTCTTTAACTTTTGTTCAGCCATTTATTAAAATTAATAAAGCTGAGGATGATATTATTATTTGGTCAATTTTAGCATCAATCATATCATTTTCATTAGGTTCTATATTTTGCTATTTCAGAGAAATTGAATAATTTCTTAAATATTTTTTCAAAAAAAAATTTAATAAAATCTATTAAAGACTTTTCAAGTTTGTTTTTTTCTAATGTTTTGCAAAAAATATTTGGATTAATTAGAGAACCAGTATTGGCATTTTTTTTTGGAACCTCTAATCTTTTTGCTAATTATCTAATGATTAAAACAGCCTCTGATTTTATATCACAGTTTACTGTTGGAAATTCACTGAGAGCTAATTTGCTTCCTAAGTTCACAAAATTTTATAATGATAATCAAAAAGTTTCATTAAAAAATTTAAATTCTTTTGTTAAAAAATTCAATATATACATTTTTATATTCACTCAAATTTTACAATCACTAGTAATCTTTTATTTTGATTTTGAAAACAAACTTGTATTTTTTCTTGTTTCACTTTTTTTGAGTTTTGTTATATGTTTTAATTTTTATAACACAATTTTTTTAACAATTTTACAAGCTAAAGGAAATTTTTTAAAATATGCCAAGGCATCAGTTTTGAATGCTTTTGTTTCAGTTTGCTTTTTATATCCCTTAACTCTATTTTTTTCTGTAATTGGTATAGTAATAAGTAGATTTTTAGGAATTATAACTCTTACTTTCTCATATGTTTTACCCATGAGTAAAGAAAATAGAGGTACGAACTTAAATCTATCTTATTCTGATTTTAATATATACTTATTGATATTAAATAATGTAGTTCCATTAACGATAATAACTACTAAGTTTTTTTCGGGTACAGATGGTTCTAATACAATAACTTACTTTACTTACTCAGTCTTTATTTTAAATGCAATTTTTACCGCAATTATCACAAACCTTAATACTTTAATACTAAAATATAACTCTATTGTTAAAAATAATATTAGAACTTATTTTTCAATTGCACTAGTAATATTTTTGGGTATATCATTTTATTCTTTTGTTAATTTTTATGGAGATTATATTATCGAAATAATATTTATGAGAGGTGCTTTTAAAATTTCTGATGTTCTTATTACTTCATCCCTTTTGCAGAAAATTACAATTCCCTTTTTATTAATCTTTATAGCATCAATTTTATTTCAAACTTTTTTCTCTCAAAATTTGGATAAACATAAATCAAAAATAAAAGTAATGTCTATTTTATTTATTTCATTTTTGACAATTTCGTATTTATTAATTAGTTTTTTAAATGAAGATCATCTTACATCAGTAATTTATTTTACATATATAATTTCAATATTTTTAATAATTATGTCTTTATATTCTTTTATAATTTCCACTAATGAAAATAAATAAAGCAACTGATTTAATTTACATTTTACTAGCATCTGCTATGCTAGCTATTGGCAGAGTATATGATAGTAGATTAGAAGTTTTTGATTTTAATTTTTCATACTTTTTTTCAGTCCCATTTATTTTTCTTTCAATATTATTTCTAAGTTCTAAAATCAAAATATATTTTAATGATTCAAATAAGAACTTAATTTTTTTTTATTTGAGTATCATAATAATAACTCCAATATTATGGCTAGTTTATGGAATTTTTGAGACCGATATTGGAACTTATTCTGGTAGTATTGATAACTTCATAAATTTTTGTTTTATAACTGTACTTTTATCCTTAGTTATTTTGAAGAATTTTCAGTTTGAAGATGTAAAGAAACTTTTTTTAGTGCTTTTTTTTGTCGGATTATCTCTTTCTCTTACATCTTTGCTTAGCTTGTCAGAACTTAAAAATGGAAGGTTTGAAGTTCTTGGAGGTGGTCCCATTGTTTTTTGTAGGTGGATGCTAATCTCAATTTTGATTCTATTCACTTTTCCATATAAGAGATTCATCATATTAAAAATTTTGTTATCATTATTTTTCCTTACACTTGCTCTTGCTTCAGGTAGCAGAGGCCCACTGATTGCTTTTTTGATAACAGTATTAGTGTATCTATTATTGAACTTTAAAAAAATATTTTTCTATTTCTTATTAATAATTCCATTGCTATTTATATACTTAAATACATCTGATTTAAAAAAAATGGTATACAATTTTGGAAATTCAAAAAGAGTATTTATGAATTTTTCTCAACATGGAATAAAATCAAAATCTACTCTTTCAAGAGTAGACTTAACAAAAAGAGGTTTTGAAATGATTTATCATTATCCACTAGGGGTAGGAATGGGTAATTGGCAAGCTTATTCAAATAAGATCAAACCATACCATTTAGTTAACGCAAAACATTTTTATCCTCATAATTTATTTTTGGAAATTTTTAATGAATATGGTTTTATCTCATTTATATTGTTTCTATTTTTAATGATAAAAGCTTTTAAAATATCTTTCATAAAAATGAATGAACATCAGAAGCATCTGTCAATGTACCCAATGCTATTTTATTTGCTAATTTTTCTTTTCTTAAACTCTCTTTTAAGTGGAAGCTTAAATGATTCAAGAATTATGTTTACTATTATTTCATTATTGTTTATTCAAACACCACTAATTAAGAAATGTTAATTATTTGTAATGGAAATTTCAAGTCGGGATCTACTTGGTTGCACTTTATAATCTCTGAAATACTCAGAATAAAGGGAATAAACATTTTTGACACAAAAGAAAAATACACAAATAATGTAAATTCTCCAACATCAATTATTGAAAGCAAATTGAATAAATTTCTTAAAAATGAGGACTATAAAACAAATTATTACTTAACAAAATCTCACTATTTATCAAAAAAAACTTTTAATATGAAAACTGATAATAACATTAAATTTTTTTTCATTGACAGAGAAATCAATGATGTTATTGTTTCACATTTTCATCATTTTAAAATAAGAAGTAAATTAAAATTGAGTTTTCAGACATATTTTTTCTTTATTGGTAAATTAAAAGCTTATGAGGTTCTTAAACTAAGAAAACTTTATAGCATATTCTCAAATGAAAAAAACTCATTTTTGTATAGTGATTTAATTAACAATTTTGAAGGTTCTGTAAATAAAATTTCAAAATATCTAGACTTAGGAGATTTTGATAAAAATCAACTAAAAGTCTTGAAAAAACTTACAAGCATTGAAAACATGAGAGAAAAGATAAATAATGGAGAGTTGACGTACTATTCTCAAACTGACTCTAAAAAAAGAAAGGAATTATTAAGGGTTGGCAAATCTGGCAATTGGAAAAATTATTTTACTAAAAAAAATGAAAAAACAGTTGATAATATTCTTAGCGATAAAGCTAGTATTATTTTAAAAATAAACTATTATATTTTCTTTACCTTGAGAAGAAAAATTTTTAAAGTAGAATGAAAGAGCGATGGAAACAATATAACGGAGCAATCATTCCTATTGATCCTCCTCATGTTAATGTTATAGAAAGTAGAAAAAATATTACTAGAAAAATCATTAGCACTCGTTCTTTTTTTGCGAGGTGGGTTGAAAATTTTGATAAATCTAAATACAAAAATTTTTGGTATGTTATTTGTGATAAACAGTTTAATTTAGAAGATTATAGTGTTAATACAAGAAGTAAAATAAGAAGAGCATTAAAAAAAAACAGTGTCAAAAAGATTAAAAAAGAAATATTAATTGCCGAGGGCTATGATGTTTATATTAACGCAGTGAAAAGATATAAGACATTAGCTAAACCAATGAAGAGCACTGAATTTGAAAATTCAATCAAAGTTCTTAATAGTAGATATGAGTTTTGGGGTGTCAATTTAAAGGAAAATGGTAAGTTAGTGGCATATGCAATCGTTGATCCATTAAAGAATCATTGTAATTATTCAGTTATTAAATTTAATTCTGATTATCTAAAATTTTATACTAGCTATGCATTATATTTTGAGATGAATAAATATTATCTTTCATTAAATAATTTAAAATATGTTAGCGAGGGAGCTAGGTCAATATTACATAATACTAACGTAGAGAATTTTTTAGTTGAAAAATTCTACTTTAGAAAAGCATATTGTGATTTAAAAATAATTTATCATCCTTTGATAGAGATCATAATAAAGTTAATTTATCCATTTCGATTTCTTTTATCAAAAATTGAGATAAACTTTTTGCATAAAGTTTACGTTGTCTTAAAGCAACATGAAATATTTAGAAATGAAAGATAAAGTTTCAATAATTACACCATGTTTTAATTCTGCTGAATATATAAGCGATTGTATTGATTCTGTTGTAAATCAAACATACCAAAATTGGGAGATGATAATAATTGATGATAACTCATCTGATCAAAGTGTAAAACTCATTAAAAAGAAAAAGTCAACAGAAGGAAGAATAAAATTAATTGAGTTGGAAGAAAATATTGGTTCTGCCATGGCTAGAAATGAAGCAATAAAAGCTGCCAAAGGGCGCTTTATCGCATTTTTGGATAGTGATGATAAGTGGTATAGTAATAAATTATCAATTCAAATTGATTATATGAAAACTAATAAAATTTTCTTTTCATTTACATCATATGATATTATTAATAATAATGGTAATCCAACTAATAATGTTATATCTGTTCCTGAAAAGATAACTTACAATCAGTATTTAAAGAATACAATCATTGGGTGTTTAACGGTAATAATTGATACAAAAAATATTAGTATTCCATTGATGAAAGATATTAGAACATCTCATGATATGATTCTTTGGCTGGATATACTAAAAAATGAAAGATATGCTTTTGGATTGAATAAAGTTTTGGCATCATATAGATTATCAAGTAATTCAAATACGAAAAATAAGCTATTTGCTGCAATTGATGTCTGGCGTGTTTACAGAAACTATGAGAGACTAAATATTATTAATTCACTTTACAACTTTATACATTACTCTTTTAATGCAATAAAAAAAAGAATATGATTCTAAAAAGAATTTTTGATATAATACTATCTGCTTTAGCTATTTTTTTATTTTTTCCTATTTTACTTATAGTTTCATTTCTAATTGTAATTGATTCAGGATTTCCAATATTTTTCTTGCAAAAAAGGATTGGAAGAGGTGCAAAAGCGTTCAATATTATAAAGTTCAGAACGATGAAAATAAATAATGATAATATAACTATCACTGTTTCTGACGATAATAGAATTACTAGAATTGGAAAA
Source organism: Flavobacteriales bacterium TMED84 (assembly GCA_002172655.2). GTDB lineage: Bacteria > Bacteroidota > Bacteroidia > Flavobacteriales > BACL11. The sequence continues at coordinate 34,550 of NHEL02000023.1, forward strand.
TATTTAAGAAAAACAAAAATTGATGAATTACCTGAAATTTTGAATGTGCTTTTTGGGCAAATGAGCTTTGTTGGCCCTAGGCCTGATGTAAAAGGATATGCTGATAAACTTAAAGGTGAAAATAGAAAAATTCTAGCTTTGAGGCCGGGAATCACGGGACCTGCAAGCTTAAAATATTACAATGAAGAGTACATTTTATCGAATAAAAGTAATCCAAAAAAATATAATGATGAGGTAATTTTTCCAGATAAAGTTAAAATAAACTTGGACTATTTTTATAACCGAAGTTTTGTTCTTGATTTAAAGATTATATTCGCAACAATTTTTAGAATTTTTTAATGAGAGATTTTGATATATGGTTATCACCTCCTGATTTAAGTGGAAATGAAAGAAAATATGTAAGCGATGTTTTTGATTCTAACTGGATAGCTCCAGCAGGTCCACATATTAATAAGTTTGAAAATAAATTGGGTTTATTTCTAAAATCAAAAAATGTAGTGGCACTTTCATCTGGAACTGCAGCTATTCACCTCAGTTTGCAAATACTTGGAGTTAAAAAAGGTGATTTTGTTATTTGTCAGAGTTTAACTTTTGTGGGCTCTGCTAATCCTATACTTTATTGTAATGCTGAACCAATTTTTATTGATTCAGAATCAGAGACATGGAATATGTGTCCACTTTTACTTGAAAGAGCAATCAATGATTCATTAAAAATCAACAAGAAACCCAAAGCAATAATTTTAGTTCATTTATATGGAATGCCAGCTAAGATAAAAGAGATCAAAGAAATATCAAAAAAATATGAAATTCCATTAATTGAAGATGCAGCAGAAGCTTTAGGTTCAAATTATGATGGTATTCCACTAGGCACAATAGGTGATTTTGGAATATTGTCTTTTAATGGCAACAAAATTATAACTACATCAGGAGGTGGAGCTTTAATTTCAAGCAATTTTGAACATATTAAAAAAGCTAAGTTTTTATCAAGTCAAGCAAAAGAAAACACTATTTACTATCAACATAAAGAAATAGGCTACAATTATAGAATAAGTAATGTTTTAGCAGCAATTGGGTTAGGTCAAATTGAGCAAATTGAAAAAAAAATAAAAATAAGAAGAAAGAATTTTACTCTCTACAAGAAATATTTAAATAATGTTAAGGAAATTTCATTTTTGGAAGAACCACTCAATTTCTATTCCAATAGATGGATTACTACAATTTTAGTATCTTCACAAAATGGTTTTTGCAAAGAAAAAATCATTAATGATTTAAGAAAAAATAAAATAGAATCAAGACCTATTTGGAAGCCAATGCATCTTCAGCCGCTATACAATAAGTATAAATTTTACAATAATAACTCCTCTGAAAAACTTTTTGATTTGGGATTATGTTTGCCTTCTGGTACAACATTAACTGAGGAGCAAATTAGTAAAATATCACAGATCATAATTTCAAGCAAATGAAAGCTAGATTATTAAATTTAAATAGGGGAAAGAAACAAATATTTTTAGTTTTACTTGATACGCTGTTTATAGTTGTTGCAATATATCTCTCATTTGTTTTAAGAATGGGCAAGGTATTTCCATCAGAGATTTTTGATAGCTATTGGATATTTATCTCATTACCTATATTAACTATTTTAATTTTCCAAAGGCTAAATCTCTATAAAACACTTCTGAAATATATTGGAACGCGTTTCATCTTGAATACTTTTTTAGCAACTACGATGTCATGTTTAATTCATGGGTTTTTCATGTGGTTTTTCAAGGAAACACAACTTCCAAATTCAATCATTCCTATTTATTGGTGTATTTCTAACATATTAATAATTGCTTATAAATTTCTTTCTAAGGCTTACCTTTACTCTTGGTTTCACTTTCTTAACGATGGAAAACCAACAATAATTTATGGTGCTGGGTCAGCAGGTATTCAAATTTTGAAAACTATAAGAAAGGGATCAATTTTTTCTCCAGTTGCTTTTATAGATGATGATAAATCAAAGTATGGGTCTCTTATAGAAAGTCTTGAGGTATATTCAATAAAGGAAATTAGCAAGCTGATAAAAAATAAAAAAGCCTCTGTATTAATTTTAGCAATTCCATCAATTAATTATGAAAGAAGGAAAGAACTACTTAAAATTCTAACAAATTTTCCAATTGAAGTTAAGCAAATACCATCAATAGAAAAATTAAATGATGATATTTTAACAAGTGATGACATAAAGCATGTTGAGGTAAATGATATTTTGAATAGAGCAGTTGTTAGTCCCAAAAAAGAGTTGTTGGAGAAAAATATTACTGGAAAAAATATACTTGTTACTGGAGCTGGAGGTAGTATAGGATCTGAACTATGCAGACAAATTAAAGTTCTAGAACCAAAAACAATTGTTTTTTATGAAAACTCGGAATACAATCTTTATAAAATTAATCAAGAATTAAATAAAGATGGTAATATTAAAATTGTTCCATTACTTGCAACAGTAACAAATTATAAACAACTAAAAACAACTTTAAAAAAATATAAAATAGATACTATCTTTCACGCAGCAGCATATAAGCATGTTCCTATGGTAGAGCTTAACCCAATAGAAGGTGTTTATAACAATGTTATTGGAACTTATTTTTTGGCAAAAGCTGCACATGAAGAAAATATTAAAAACATGGTTCTTATTAGCTCGGATAAAGCTGTAAGACCAACAAATGTCATGGGAGCATCAAAAAGGTTCTCAGAAATGGTACTGCAGGCTTTTTCTTCCATAAAAACTAATACATGTTTTTCAATGGTGAGATTTGGTAATGTCATTGACTCTGCTGGATCAGTTGTCCCTTTGTTCAGGCAACAAATAAACTCAGGTGGTCCAGTTACAATTACTCACAGGAATATAACTAGATATTTTATGTCAATTCCTGAGGCAGTACAACTTGTCATACAA
>NHEL02000013.1:0-93257 GCA_002172655.2 Flavobacteriales bacterium TMED84
ATAGTTACTAAAGATTCAGAACTCAATAGAGTTTTAGGTGGAGGTATTGTTCCTGGCTCTCTAGTTCTTCTTGGGGGTGATCCAGGTATTGGAAAATCTACGTTATTACTTCAGTTTGCATTGAGCTCAATACCAAAAAGAATTTTATATGTTTCTGGCGAAGAAAGCGAGAAACAAATTAAAATGCGTGCTGAAAGAATAAATAAAAGCTCTAAAAACTGCTACATTTTAACAGAGACGAACACACAAAATATTTTTCAGCAAATTGAAAGCTTGGAGCCAGAAATTTTAGTGATTGATTCAATTCAAACACTTCATTCATCTCAAATAGAATCATCTCCTGGTAGTGTTTCTCAAGTAAAAGCTTGCACCTCAGAACTTTTAAAATATGCGAAAGAAAGTGGAACCGCAGTATTTTTAATAGGTCACATTAACAAAGAAGGGGCAATAGCAGGTCCAAAAATTTTAGAACACATGGTTGACACAGTACTTCAGTTTGAGGGAGATAGAAATTATATATATCGTATACTAAGAACAGTGAAAAACCGTTTCGGTTCCGCATCTGAACTTGGAGTTTATGAGATGAATAGCTATGGCCTCAGAGAAGTAGCTAATCCCTCAGAAATTCTAATTTCTGAAAGAGATGAAAAAACAAGTGGTGTTGCAGTTGCTGGCACAATTGAAGGAGCAAGACCCCTTCTGATTGAAATTCAATCTCTAGTTAGCTCTGCTGTATATGGCACTCCTCAAAGATCTGCAACAGGATTTGATACAAAAAGAATGAATATGTTACTAGCTGTTCTTGAAAAAAGATGTGGTTTTAGACTTGGAGCAAAAGATGTTTTTTTAAACATAACTGGAGGCATTAGAATTGATGATACTGCAATAGACTTGGCAGTTATTTGTTCTATATTATCTTCAGATCAAAATATTGAACTTGACACTCAAATATGTTTTGCAGGAGAAATCGGACTTTCTGGTGAAATAAGAGCTGTGAACAGAATTGACCAAAGAATTGCTGAAGCTGAGAAGCTTGGATATAAACAAATTGTCATCTCAAAGTATAATAATCTAAACTCAAAAGATTTTAAAATTAAAATTTCAAAATTTGGTAAAATTGAAGAGGTATTTAGACTTCTCTTTGGATAAAATTTTAATTATAATCTTCAATAGTTATTGGAAAATCAACTAATGTAACATTTATTGTAGGCTTTGAACCTGGTAGGTCAAAAAGTGTAAAATCACCGGAGATTGTATAATTTATTTCATCTACACTCAAATTAATAATGATACTGTCATTTGGATTTGAAAACCAGTAATCAGCTGCATAAAATGAATTACCCCCACATTGATTTTTGTCATAATCTGCTGCACCCCATCCATCTGAGTATTGATAATTTATACCGATTTCAATTATCGGAGATGTTTGATTTGCTGAACTTGAATTTGACATACATATAAATTCAAAGTCTAACCTTAAGTTATTAGCTACTCCATTATATTTAGTAAATGTATTAAAGGAACTTCCGCATGTTACTTCATAAACATTAGAGCTGAATGTTTCATTGGTTGTATGATCAACATTAACTGTAACTGTTCCACAATTTTGTGATGTAGCGTTATTAGTAGGACTATTGTTATTATTTAGGTCGTCTTTATCACAAGCAAAAAAATGGTTGTAATTAGAAATATCTTTAAGTATCTAAAGGTTTTACAAGACATATATACTTTTGAAAGTATTTTGTCTTGTTTTAACAATAAAAGTTTTTCCTTTTACAAAATTTTCAACTCGTCTACCACTTGTGTCATATATATGAGTAAATTCTAGATCATTTTTTAGGAAGATGCTTTCTAAATTAGAAATCTCAGAAGCTACTCCATACCAAGTAATGGTATCAACAATATTTGAGTTTGTAGTAATTTGCATTTGCATGTAGCCTTCACCTGATACTAAATTGGGGTAAAAATGACCATTAAGATAAACTTTAGCAGTTGGCATAAATGTATCTTGAGCACTTGTAACTCCAATCGGGTAGCAAGCAGGAAAACAGAATGAAATATCCCATTGGGCAGGCATGGAATCGCTAATCACTACCCAGCTTACTGTACAAGTATCATAAGCATTATAGAAAGTGCTTTTAGTGATATCAAAATCTGTAGGTAATCCAGTTGCTTGAAGATTAGTATTGTCTATATAGTGAGTTTGACTAAAAATAGCACAAGGCAGTAACAATAAAATAAAACAAAGTTTCCTCATAAAATAATTTTAGTTTTCACGATCATATTTACAGCAGTAATGCAAATTATTGTAAACTTTGTCATCAGCTTTGTATTTCTCTGTATCATATCCAACAGAAGCTATTTTTTTCTGAACTTCGTCTAAGCTAGTCTTATCAGAATCGTATTTAATTTTAGCAATTTTAGTTTTACTATTCCATTTTAAATAGATTACACCATCAACTGATTTAGCTGCTTTTGTTATAACTTCATTACACATCCCACAATTTCCGTAAATTTTAAACTTTTCTTTTACTTTTTCAACTGAAAATGCATCTAGAGATATGATGCTTACAAAAATTAAAACTAAATTGAATTTTCTCATATTACAAAGTTACAAAATTTGAGAATATTAAAACTAAATTAAATTTTCTCATATTACAAAGTTACAAAATTTGAGAATAATGTTCTTTCGTATTTACTTTATAAATAATATCTTCGATTTTACCATTTTCATCAATTATAAATGTTGTTCTGACGATTCCCATGTACTCTCTACCCATAAACTTTTTTAATTTCCATACTCCATAATCATTTACTACTTTTTTATCCTCATCAGAAATTAGATTAAATGGAAGATTATATTTTTCAATAAATTTTTGATGTCTTTTCACGCTGTCGCATGAAACTCCAATAACATCATATCCTTTGCTAATTAAATCAGAATAATTATCAGACAAATTACATGCTTGTGCAGTGCAGCCCGAAGTCATGTCTTTTGGATAAAAATATAGAACTACTTTTTTACCTCTATATTGATCCAGTGTTATTGTAGACCCATTTTGATCAATAGCTTTTATTTTTGGAGCTTGATCTCCTATTTTTAATTTTGACATAATTTATTATTTATAATGTTCCTCTTTTTGCTTGTTCTCTTTCAATTGATTCAAATAAAGCCTTGAAATTTCCAGCACCAAAACCTCTCGCACCTACTCTCTGAATTATTTCAAAAAATAACGTTGGTCGGTCCTGAAGGGGCTTTGTAAAAATTTGTAGTAAGTACCCCTCTTCATCTGCATCAATCAGTATTCCAAGTCCTTTGAGAGTTTCTATATCCTCTTTTAGTTCATGATTATGCTCCCCAAGCCTGAATGGAACAGCTTTATAATATTCTTCTGGTGGTGTAGATAGGAATTCAATTCCTCGAATTCTTAGTTTGGTTACTGTAGATATTATATCATCAGTTGCTAAGGCAATATGTTGGACACCAGGCCCTTCATAAAAATCTAAATACTCCTCAATTTGCGACTTCTTCTTACCCTCAGCAGGCTCGTTTATTGGAAATTTAATTCTTCCGTTTCCATTACTCATTACTTTGCTCATAAGTGCTGAATACTCTGTATTTATTTGTTTATCATCAAAAGATAAAAAGTTTACAAACCCCATGACATCTTCATAAAACTTGACCCACTTATTCATTTCATTCCATCCTACGTTTCCTACCATGTGATCAATGTACTTGAGACCAGTGGGTTCAGTTTCATAAGATGATGACCACTTTTGGAATCCAGGAAGAAAAACTCCTTTATAATTTTTTCTCTCAACAAAAATATGAACTGTTTCACCATATGTATAAATACCAGATCGTACAACTTCACCGTGCTCATCTTTTTCCAATGTTGGTTCCATATAAGATTTTGCACCTCTTGAAGTTGTTTCCTTCCATGATTTTTCAGCATCTTCAACCCAAAGAGCAATAATCTTAATTCCATCACCGTGCTTTACAATATGATCATTAATTGATGAACTAGAGCTGAGCGGAGATGTAAGAACAATCTTAATCTTGTCTTGTACTAAAACGTATGAAACACAATCCTTGCTGTTTGTCTCTAGTCCTTTGTATGCGTAAGATTGAAAGCCAAAAGCTGATTTATAAAAATGGGCTGCTTGCTTTGCATTACCGACGTAAAACTCAACATAATCTGTTCCAAGCAATGGAAGAAAATCTTTAGCTTCTTTAAATATTTTCTCTAGCTTCATAAAATATTAATTTATTCTACCCAAGATTTATGATATTTTCCATCTGAAAGATCAATGGCCAGCTGTGTTAGTTTTAAAGGGGCAAAAGTATCAACCATTACAGCAAGCTCATCTGTTTTCTTTTTTCCAATACTCCTTTCCATTGCTCCTGGGTGAGGACCATGCGGAATTCCCGCAGGATGAAGTGAAATGTAGCCTTCATTAACATGATTTCTACTCATAAAATCTCCATCAACATAATAAAGCACTTCATCAGAGTCAATGTTTGAGTGATTATATGGTGCAGGTATAGCCTCGGGATGGTAGTCATAGAGTCTAGGGCAAAAAGAACACAAGACAAATCTACTAGTCTCAAAAGTTTGATGAACTGGTGGCGGCTGATGTACTCTACCAGTAATTGGCTCAAAATCATGTATTGAGAACGCAAATGGAAAATTGTATCCATCACATCCAACAACACCAAATGGATGAGCTGCATAAACATATTCATGTATCATATGCTCTTTCTTTAGCTTAATTAAATGATCACCAATTTTATCATGTGTTTCTAATTCCTCAGGAAATCTTAAGTCTCTTTCACAGTATGGAGAATGCTCTAACAATTGGCCAAAATAATTTCTATATCTTTTAGGAGTATAAACTGGATTGTAAGACTCAACGATAAAGTGTCTATTTTCATTCGTGTCAAAATTTATCTTATAAATTGTTCCTCTAGGAATTACTAGATAATCTCCTTCCTTAAACTGAATATTTCCAATAAAAGTTCTTAATGTTCCCGTTCCTTTGTGTACGAAAATGATTTCATCTCCATCTGTATTTTTATAAAAATAATCTTCTGATTTATTTGTAGGCGCAGATAACATAATATTAAGATCGTTATTCACTAAAATTGAAAGTCGACTTTCAATTAAATCTGCAATTTTGGGAGCTTTAAATGCATCGAGCAAATATGCTTTCATATTCTTCTCAATAGCAACTTTAGGCTTAACTGAATAAGACTTAATTATATCTTTAACCTGAGTTGGTCTGTGTAAATGATATAAAAGTGTAGACATACCATCAAAGCCAATCGTTCCAAAAAGCTCTTCGTAATGGTATCCTCCGTTTTCTTTTTTAAATGTAGTGTGTCTTTTATGAGGAATTTTTCCTAATTTATGATATCTTGGCATTACAAAATATTTTATGCAAATTACTATTTTTTTTAATAGTATGAAAGTCATTATTAACCTCGTTTTAATACTTTTGTAAGAGTGAAACTTGCACGTTATTTACATAAAAACCAAATATCTTTTGGTCAGGTTATTAATAATGTAATTTATGACTTGAGTGACGAATCTGATAACATCATTTCTTTTTTACAAAATAACCACACTTACAATTTAAAGGATCAAAAAAAGAAAGAAATTATAAAATTAGAAGATGTTAAAATATTAGCTCCATTTTCAAAAATAAATAGCTTAAGAGATGCCTATGCTTTCAGAGAACATGTTGAAACTTGTAGAAAAAATAGAGGTGCTGAAATGATAAAGGAGTTTGATGAATTTCCTGTTTTTTACTTCTCTAATCACAACTCAATTTTAGGTCACTTAGATGAGGTTGAGTGTATGCCAGAACATTTAAATAAGCTCGATTATGAACTTGAAATTGCAATTATAATATGCAAGGAGGGTAAAAATATTAAGGCTGAAAAAGCAAGAGAATTTATTGGTGGATTTACAATATACAATGATATTAGCGCTAGAAATATTCAATCAAGCGAAATGAAGCTAAACTTAGGTCCTGCCAAGGGAAAAGACTTTGCAAATATTTTTGGTCCTTTTGTTGTTACAAGAGATGCAATTTATGAAAATGAAATTTCTAATGGTAAAATTGATTTAGAAATGAAATGTAAAATTAATAATAAGCTTTATTCAATTGGAAATCTTAAAACTATGCACTGGTCTTTTGAAGAAATTATTGAAAGAGTCTCATATGGAACTAAAATATTTCCTGGTGATGTAATTGGATCAGGTACGGTAGGAAAAGGATGTTTGCTAGAAATCAATGGAACTGAAAAAAGAAAAAATAAAGAATATAAAGAGACTTGGCTCAAAGAAAATGATATTGTTGAAATGAGTATTGAAAAAATTGGAACATTAACTAACAAAATTGTGCTTCACAAATGAAAAGAGTAAGTATCGACATTAAAAAGAATCAAAATGTTGACATATATAAAATTTTGGCAGCTGCAATTACTCCTAGACCTATTGCTTTTGTGAGTACAAAAAACAAAATGGGTATATCAAACTTGAGTCCATACAGTTTTTTTAACGCATTTAGTGTTGATCCCCCAGTAGTTGTTTTCTCTCCAACGGGAAAGCCAAAAGGCAAAGATCAAAAAGATACTCTTAGTAATATCATCGAAACTAAAGAGTGTGTTATAGGACTTGTTAATACAAAAATAGTACAACAAATTTCTTTAACTAGCTGTGAATATCCAAGTGGTGTTAATGAATTTGAAAAAGCAGGTTTAACCGAGGTTAAAGCTGATTTAGTAAATGCTAGTCTTATTGGAGAATCCAATATCAACATGGAATGTAGATTAGTTAAAGTAATTCCTTTAGGTAAAAAATCCAGCTCAGGTAATCTCGTGTTATGTGAAGTATTAAAATTTCATGTTAATGAGAAGATTATAAATCACAATTTTGAAATTGATCCAAAAAAATTAGATGCTGTTTCTAGACATGGTGGTAATTTTTATGGTAAGACAACTGAAGATTCAATTTTTGAAATTCCAAAGCCTAAAGCAAAAATTGGGATGGGGTTTGATAAACTTCCAAAAAAAATAAGAACTAGCTCTGTCCTTTCAGGAAGTGAATTAGCAATTTTAGCAAGCTATGAAGATGTTCCAAAAAAAGATCCTGATTTTACCTGTAGTCAAACATCACTTCAAATGCACGAAAAAGCTAAAAAATTAATAAATATGAACCAAGTTGATTTAGCGTGGCAATACTTAATTCATGATTAACTTATTTGGCAGAAAAAAACCAGACAATATTGTTTTTCTTGTAGGTTGTGGTAGATCTGGGACAACACTACTTTCTAGCCTTATTGGCTCATGCTCCAACACACATATTTTAAACGAAAGGCGCGATCTTTGGCATAAGGTCTTTCCTGAACTGAACATTTGGGACAATATCAACTCTGTGCTTGACTTCAAGAATAGTGATTACAACACAAAAAAATATGAAAAGATTAGAAGTGTTTTTTTTAAGCAAGCTAAAAGACACAAGAAAAATAATATTCTTGAAAAACTTCCTGTAAATTGTTTTAGATTAAATTTTATTAGTAAAGCTTTTCCTGAAGCAAAATTTATTGTTATTAGAAGAAATCCCCTTGAAGTTGCAGCATCAATTGAAGAAAAAATTGGAAAGGGGAATTGGTATGGTGTCAATGACAACAAGCTAAGATTGTTAATTGAATATGCAAAGAGTAATAATATTGAAATTGAGGATTTTTTAAAAACTGATTTTAATAAAGGACTTCTCGAATGGAGATTATCTAATATCGCAATCAATAAATTTTTTAATGAATCCAATAAAGATTTTTTTTCAATAAATTACTCTAATCTTACTCTTAACGCAAAAGAAATATTAACAGAAGCTTTTAATTTTTTAGAAATAAAATATGACGAAGAAGCCTTAATAAATTGCTGTGAGTCAGTTTACAAAAATCAGAGAAATAATGAAAACATAAAAAATAACATAGAGAATAATCAAAAAGAATTTTTAATAACCGAGGGCTTCTTTCAAGAAAAATAATTGTTACTTTTGTCTTGTGAGCACAAGAAGAAAGTTTCTAGCATATTTTACTTTAGGAATTGCAACTTTAGCTTTTGTTCCAAGATTGTTTAATTTAAAAAGAAAAAATATGGCATTTGAATTACCACAACTAAAATACTCATACAACGAATTAGAGCCTCATATTGATGCTAAAACAATGGAGATTCACCATAGTAAACATCACAATGGTTACACAACGAAGCTAAATGCAGCAATAGAAGGCACTGAACTTGCAGGTAAGTCTATTGAAGAAATACTAAAATCAAAAAACCTGTCAAGTGCTGTTAGAAATAATGGAGGAGGATTTTACAATCACTGTTTGTTTTGGGATATTATAACCCCTAACGGAGGTGGAATACCAAATAATGAAGTAGGAAATGCTATTGTTGAAAGTTTCGGAAGTTTCGACAATTTTAAGGATACTTTTTCTAAAGCTGCAGCAACTCAATTTGGTTCTGGCTGGGCATGGCTTTGTGTGAACAACGGTAAATTAAATACTTGCTCTACTGCTAATCAAGATAACCCTATAATGGAAAATGGTTGCGGAGGAACTCCGATTTTAGGAATAGATGTCTGGGAGCATGCTTATTATTTAAATTATCAAAACAGGCGACCTGATTACATAAATGCATTTTTTAATATTATAAACTGGGACGAAGTAAACAGAAGATACTTAGCGTCATTATAATATTTTTTTAAATTTGTTCCACTATTAAAAACAACACAATGAAAAAAAGATTTAAAATAATTTCAATACTATTTGCAGTTTTATGTTTCTCTAACATAATGTTTGCTCAGGATAGCAATGACTCTAATATAACAAACACAGATACTATGATGTCTGTTGATTCAACAACAGAAGAAGTTGTTAAGGTTATGCAAGAATCAGAAGTAGATGAAAGTAAAAGTTTCCATCAAATTATAAAAGAAAAATTTATAGAAGGGGGTCCTGGATTTATGGGGATTGTCTTATTGTGTTTGATCTTAGGCCTAGCGCTATCAATAGAGAGAATTATATATTTAAATCTCGCAACGCAAAATACTGAAAAACTTATTAATGATGTCGAATCAGCACTATCAAGCGGCGGTGTGGAAGATGCTAAAACGATTTGTAGAAATACTAAAGGGCCTGTAGCCTCAATATTTTATCAAGGTCTTGAAAGGTCTAACGAGGGTATCGAAATGGTTGAAAAATCTGTTGTTTCATACGGGTCTGTGCAGATGGGGTTATTAGAAAGAGGTTTGTCTTGGATTTCTTTATTCATTGCACTTGCACCCATGCTTGGGTTCATGGGTACGGTTATTGGTATGATTGGTGCATTTGATGCCATTGAGGCTGCTGGAGATATTTCTCCATCACTTGTTGCTGGAGGAATAAAAGTTGCTCTTTTGACAACTGTATTTGGACTTATTGTAGCAATCATATTGCAGATTTTCTACAATTATTTAGTATCCAAGATTGACAATCTAGTAAATGATATGGAAGATGCCTCAATCAAGTTAGTAGATTTGTTATCAAAAAAATAAAGCAATGGTTAGCATAGTAAATATTGGTATTCTTTTAACTTACGCTTTGATTGCTATTGGTGCACTTATTGCTATATCTTTTGCTATTCTAAAACTTTTTTCTAGAAGTGGCAACTCGAAAAAAACTCTTATTGGAATTAGTGCATTTATTGCTGTTGTCATTTTATCATTTGTGCTAGCCTCTGATAATGTCTTACCATCATATGAAAAATATGAAATAAGCTCTTCATCATCAAAAAGAGTTGGAATGGGCTTATACACATTTTATATTTTAACTACAATAGCAATAATTGGAGTAATCTACTCAGAATTTACCAAAGCATTCAAGAAGTAAATGGCTAGAAAAAAAAGAGGATTACAGGAAATAAATGCTGGTTCAATGGCTGATATTGCTTTTTTATTACTAATATTTTTTCTTGTAACAACAACAATGGATGTTGACACTGGAATAGCTAGAAAACTACCTCCAATTCCTGAAGAAGAACAAGAAACTCCACCTGAAATTCATGCAAGAAATATATATGTTGTGTTGGTAAATGCTGGAGATAATCTTTTAGTTGAAGGAGAGCCTATGAATATAAACCAACTTAAAGATGGAGCTAAAAGATTTATCAATAATAATGGTACAAACCCTACTCTATCAGACAATCCAGAAAAAGCCATAATCTCACTTCAAAATGACAGAGGGACTTCTTACAAAATGTATGTAAGAGTTCAAAATGAATTAGCAGCAGCTTACAATGAAATTAGAAATGAAGTCGCTTTGCAAAGATTTGGAGAAAGATACATTGATTTAAACAAATCAAAACAAAAAGAAATAAGAAAAGAGTATCCTCAAAAGATTTCTGAAGCAGAACCAAAAAATATAGGAAGCTGATATGTCAAAGTTTAGAAATAAAGATAATAAAGGAACTCCAGCTATTTCAACTGCAGCATTACCAGACATAGTTTTTATGTTGCTTTTTTTCTTTATGGTAACTACTGTGATGAGAGAAACAACTCTTTTTGTTGAAGTAATGATTCCAAAGGCAACTGAAATAAAGAAAATGGAGAAAAAATCTTTAGTAAGTTATATATACGTTGGGCCACCAGTAAAAAGAATGCAGGCGTCATTTGGGTCAAAACCAAGAATTCAGCTTAATGATTCTTTTGCAACATTAAATGAAATTCAAGAATTCATTGCGTCCGAAAGAGAAGCAAAAGACGAAAAAGAAATTCCTTACATGACTACTTCAATCAAATCTGATGAAAGTGTCAAAATGGGTATTATAACTGACATAAAGCAAGAGCTGCGTAAAGCTAATTCTTTGAAAATAAATTATTCGACAAGAAAAGGTACTTATTAAATAGCCTTTTTTTGAACTTCTTTCTTAAAATACAAGATTAAATAAATCATAGATGCTAAAAACAATACAGCTGTAAAGTTACTTAGCTGATAATTATCAATATCAAGTTGAACTTGTATCATGTTATTCTGTGATAAATAGCTTATAAAAACAATCAAAAAATTATTAAAAAAATGACAAATAATAGGATACCAAATATTCTTTGTTACAAAATAAATATAGCCAAGTAATATACCTAAACCAAGTCTTGGTAAAAATCCGGCAAATTGCATGTGTATAGCAGAAAAAATAATTGCCGTAATTACTATTGAATACAAATGATTAATCTTATTTTCTATTAAACTATTTTGTATGAGACCTCTAAATAGTATTTCCTCTCCTACTGCTGGCAATATTGCAATAACAAAAATGTTAAGTAGTAAATCATTAACTGAACCCATTATTAAGAACTTCTGAGTAATTATTTTAGCATTTTCTTCATATGAAATCATCCAGTCAGACAAAGGAAAAAGCTGATTAATTTTAAATAGCAAATCAACCATTCCATTACCAAGAAAAATAATTAAAATGCTCAGAAAAACTAATTTTAGATTTGGCAAATCATAAATTAGTCTCATTTTATAAATTTTAAAAAAAATTAAAACAGGAAATATAAAGATTCCAAATGCAGATGCTATTTGTATAATTTTAAGTGCTAGAATAGATTTTTTTGAGCTGTAATCAGATAAAAAAAAATCCAAATTCTGCATACTTACATCAAAATAATAGGTTATAAAAAAATTTGAAACTAGTAAACAAAAAGACGTTGATATTAGCATAAGAACAAGTAATGAAAGTAGTTTAAAAAAAAATTGATCCAGACTTGAACATTTACATTTATTCTATTTAAGTTAATTTTGTAGAGTGAGTGTAAAAATAGAAAATATTAATTTAGGCAGCTTCCCTTTAATGTTAGCTCCTATGGAGGATGTAAGTGACCCTCCATTTAGAGCAATTTGTAAAGAAAATGGTGCTGACATTATGTACACTGAATTTATTTCTTCAGAAGGATTGATTAGGGACGCAGAAAAAAGCACTATGAAGCTGGATATATATGATGAAGAAAGACCAATTGGAATCCAAATTTTTGGGGGGAACATAGAATCTATGAAATTAGCCACTGCAATCTGTGAACAAGCTAATCCGGATATAATTGATATAAATTACGGATGCCCAGTGAAAAAAGTTGCTTGTAAAGGAGCTGGAGCAGGTATTTTACAAGACATTCCAAAAATGGTTAAAATGACAAAAGAAATTGTTAAATCAACTTCATTGCCAGTAACTGTAAAAACCCGATTAGGCTGGGATGAAAATAGCAAATATATTGTTGAAGTAGCTGAAAGGTTACAAGATGTTGGAATTAAAGCAATATCTATACATGGAAGAACTAGAAAACAGATGTATAAAGGTGAATCCGATTGGACATTAATTGGTGAGGTAAAAAATAACCCGAGAATGCATATTCCTGTATTTGGTAACGGTGATATTAATTCTGGTAAAAAAGCCCTTGAGATGAAAAAAAAATATGGGATTGATGGAGTAATGATTGGAAGAGCAGCAATTGGATATCCATGGATTTTTAATGAAATCAAAAGCTATTTAAAAAACAAAGAAACCATTTCTAAGCCAACTATTGAAGATAGAGTAAGGGTATGTAAAAGACATTTAAAGCATTCAATTGCATGGAAAGGTGAGAGACTTGGAATTTTTGAAACAAGAAGGCACTACACAAACTATTTTAGAGGCATACCTCATTTTAAAGATCATAGAATTAAATTAGTTTCATCTGAGAATCCAAGTGAAATAATAGAAATATTAGAAAGCATAAAAGATAAATTCTCAGAATTCAGCTTTTCTTAAAAAATTTGATGACAGAGCTTTGCTTGGTAACCAAGAGTATATAATTGAGATTAAAATAAGTACAACAATTAATTGCAATACCATTAACGGCTCGTAACTGATTGGATAAGAATCTACTACTAAATTATCTTTAATTTTAATTAATGAATATTTCAATTGTAAGAAGATAAATAAATGGGCCAAACTAACCCCAATTATGAGTCCTCTTACAAATTTTTTAACGCTAACAAAAAAAAGTGCATCTTGAATTAACTTATTAGAAAAGCCAATTTTATTTAATGTAAGAAGTTCTGATTTTTTTTCTATGAAGAACATATTTAAAAAACCAATGTGAGTAAAACTCGAGAGTAAAATAATCAACACCAAAATAAAAAAAACAGCTAGCTTTTCTGAGTTAAGAATTTTAAATAAAAAATCTCTTTGCTGAAACTTATCTTTAATAAAAAAAGAATTTTCATTTTTCTTTTTCAAATATTTTATGACTTTATTTAACTCTTTCTTGTTTTTTACTTTTATTTCTACTGCAGAAATTAATCCGTTTTTTGAAAATAAGTTTTGTGCAAATTCAATTTCAGAAATAGCAAACTCATTGTCAACATCTGATGCAAATGAAAATATTTTATTAACAATAGCTTTATCAGTATTGTATGCTTTAACTCCAAAAGCAGTTTTTGTTTTAAAATTTGGATAAAAAAAACTTAAAGTTTTATTAAAGCTTTCATTTTGAATTCCAATATTATTTGCTAATCCTAATCCTAAATAAACATTATTATATGAATTTTTTTTATCGAAATAAATTTCTTTTACAAAACCATTTATTTTGGTTACATTTTCATAGTTGTTTGAAACTCCTTTTAGATTAGTAAGAAACTGTTTATCCTCATATTTAGCTAAGACTTTGTTCTCTATTGTTAAGGCATAATCAACTTGACTTGAATCAAGCTCTCCGAAATTAAAATCACGTTTTGAGAAAAAGGTTTGATTTTTAGATGTTACTTTAATATCCGGATCAAAATCACTATACATTTGGGAAAGTAAATTTTCAAAGCCAGTAAAAATTGACATTATTACAATTAACGAAAATGAACTAGCGGCTATTGAAATACTTGAAACTTTAGAAATAAAATAGGAACTTGAACTTTTGTTTTTGGAGCTAAAAAATTTTTTTGATAAATAAAAAGCTTGTTTCATTTTATTTTTTGATGAGCTCTTCTATTTCATTTGAAAATTCAGCTGAATCATCCAAAAAGAATATCAATTTTGGAACTTTCCTAAATTGATTTTTAATTCTACCTCCTAATTTGCCTCTGATAAATAGTTTATTATCATTTATTCCTTTAATGAACTCATTGGGCTTCTCCAATGGAAAAACACTTAAAAAAACTCTTGCTTCAGAGAAATCTGGTGTGATTCTTACAGTTGTTACACTAATTATGATTCCAGAAAATTGATTAATTAAATCAATGTTAAAAACATTTGACAATTCCTTTTGGATTAATCTGGATACTTTACTCACTCTGTTGTTTGATTGCATTTTGCAATAATAATAATTTGTTTACGTTATTCCTACCATTAATTATCTTTGTAGAGTGAAAAGTTTATTGAAATTTCTAAGCTATCTAAAAGTTTACAAAGCTTATTGTATTTTGAATGTGTGTTTTAATGCACTATCATCAATCTTCTCTTTGGTATCATTCACAATGATTATACCATTTTTAGGTGTTTTATTTGGAACACAAGAAAGAGTAGTTAAGCCGCCTGAAATTATAAATAGCATTGAAAGTGTCAAAAACCTTTTTTATTATCAAATAAGTCACACAATTGAATCCAGTGGAAGTGCTAAAGCACTAATTTTAATTTGCTTAGTAATTTTAATAAGCTTTTTGTTCCGTAACCTTTTTAGATATTTAGCACTATATTTTATGGTTCCAATAAGAAACGGAGTTATAAATGATATTCGGGTTGTAATTAATAAAAAGTTACTTTCAATTCCCATAAAATCGATTGAAAAAAGAAAAAAGGGGGATCTTCTTTCAAGAATTTCTAATGATTTAATTGAAATAGAATGGTCAATTATGAGCACTTTGGAAATGTTATTTAAAGACCCCATCACAATCATTATTTTTTTAATTGCTTTATTAACATTAAGTTTTAAATTAACATTGCTTGTAATAATAATGTTTCCAATTGTGGGATTTATAATTGGATACATTGGTAAGCAATTGCAAAAAGATTCAGAAAAAGTTCAAAATCAAATGGGGAAAATTATGAGTAAGGCAGATGAAATCTTATCAGGAATTAGAACTATTAAATCATTAAACATAAGCAAACATATCCATTCAATTTTTTCAAATGAAAGTAAAAAATATAGACAACTCATGAACTCATTACTAAGAAAAAAAGACTTGTCCTCTCCAATGAGTGAGTTCTTAAGTACCATTGTATTGGTAATTGTCTTACTTATTGGCGGGACTATGGTTTTAAACACTAAATCTGAAATTCTAGCTCAAGAATTTATTGGATTTGTTCTAATTTTTTCTCAATTAATTCCTCCAGCAAAATCTCTCACATCTTCTTTTTACAGTATAAAAAAAGGTAATGCAGCTTCAAAAAGAGTATTTGAAATCATTAATTTAAAAGATGAAGTTAACGTCAAAAACTCAAAGAAAAAAATTAAAAATTTTAATTATTTAGAGTTTAAGGATGTTCATTTTAGTCATGAAAACAATAAGGTTTTAAATGGTATTTCTTTCAAAATTAATAAAGGTGAGAATATTGCCATAGTTGGATACTCAGGGTCAGGCAAAACAACTATTTGTGACTTGATTAATAGATTATATAATTTTGATAGTGGGGAAGTTTATATTAACAAAGAAAGACTAAGTAAATATGACATAAGTTCCGTTAGGGAATTTTTTGGAAGTGTAGATCAAGTTCCATTCTTGTTCAACGACACAATATTTAACAATATTTTTCTTGGTAATCTAAATGCAAAAAATAATGACGTAATTAAAGCTGCAAAGGATTCTTACTCATATAATTTCATTAAAAAACTACCTGAAGAATTTTATTTTAATGTAGGTGACAAAGGAAACAACTTGTCTCAAGGAGAAAAGCAAAGAATATGTATTGCTAGAACTTTGATTCAAAATCCTGAATTTTTAATACTTGACGAAGCAACTTCATCCCTTGATGCTGATTCCACAGAATACGTTAACATGGCTATTCAAAATATTATGAAAGATAGAACGTGCTTAATAATAACCCATAATTTAAATACAATCAAAAATTGTGATAAAATTTTGATTCTCGAAAAAGGAAGAATAGTTGATTCAGGCACTCATAATAAACTTTTGAAAAACAGTGAAATTTACAGTAACTTATTTGAAAAGTTTACAAACCATCAGTAAAGTAAATTATCATAAGGCCAACGCCTTACATGTATACTTTTTATGTATGAATATAAAAAGTTTCTAAGCTCTATGATGTCATTTTTATTTAGAGCTGAGATAAAAAAAACATTTTTATTTAGCTTACTTATCCATGTTTGTCTTAAATCGTCTATTGATAAATTGTCTTTTGTTGGAGGTGTCAAATCATCAATATCTTTTTCGATAAAACTGTATTGATCAACTTTGTTAAATATTAACATTGTAGGCTTATCTACTACTCCAAGTTCATCCAAGGTTTGATTAACAGTGTTCATATGCTCCTCAAAATTTTTATTTGAAATATCTACAACATGTATTAGCAAGTCTGATTCTTTAACCTCATCTAATGTTGACTTAAATGATTCGATGAGCTGATGAGGTAGTTTTCTAATAAAACCTACGGTATCTGATAGTAAAAATGGCAGGTTTTTTACAACAACCTTTCTAACTGTTGTATCTAGAGTGGCAAATAGCTTGTTCTCTGCAAGAACATCTGACTTGCTTAACTTATTCATTATTGTTGATTTGCCTGCATTTGTGTAACCAACTAATGATACTCTTACTAATCTAGCTCTTCTCTTCCTCTGTGTATTTTTTTGTTTATCAATTTTAATCAATCTTTTTTTTAGCAAAGAAATTTTATCTTTTATAATTCTTCTGTCTGTTTCAATTTGAGTTTCTCCTGGGCCTCTCATTCCAATACCTCCTTTCTGACGCTCTAAATGCGTCCACATTCTAGTAAGCCTGGGTAATAAATACTCATATTGAGCAAGTTCTACTTGTGTTTTTGCGGTAGCTGTTTGTGCTCTCTTTGCAAAAATGTCAAGAATCAAATTGCTCCGATCTAAAATTTTAATTTTAAAATAATTTTCAATATTTCTTAACTGAGTGGCTGATAAATCGTCATCAAATATTAATAAATCGATCGCATTTGAATTAACATAATCTAAGATAATCTTAAGTTTTCCCTTACCTAAAAAAGTGCTAGGGTTAGGTGACTGAAGTTTTTGAGTAAATTGCTTAACAACATTTGCGCCACAAGTCGTTGCTAGAAACTCAAGTTCTGACAGATTTTGGTCTACAGTATCATCATTGGATAAGACTAGTCCAATAATAACTGCATTCTCTGTCATTTTTTAATTACTTATTTTTTCTTGCCTGTATAAAGCTTTTTACAAATGTAGTCATAGCTATTATGCCTGTAATAATCATTAATAATATTCTGATAACAGATACACCTCTATCATCAGCAATTGCTGCTTTTAGAGGCATAGTCAGACCTAGTAATGCAATCAAAGTAATTAAGACAGCAATGTGAGCAATTGTCTTATTTTCTTTTTTTAATCCTCCATTGCACAGGAGCAAAATCACACCAAAAATTAGTGGAATAAATGCAGTAAATGATTGAATAGGCTTATCTGGTGTTGCTTCAAAAGCTAGAAATGCCCAAATTGGCATGATAATTAAAGTAATGCTGTTTAGTAAGTTAGCTTGATGTGTTTTCATAATATTTTTTATAGTGCAAAGAAACAAATAAAAAACAATAAAAATTTGGTAATTTCACAACTGTTTATTTATGAAAACAATCTCTTCAATTCTTATTTTTATATTAAGCACATCAATTTGCTTATGTCAAGAAACTTTTCCAATAAATGGAGTTGAAAATAATTATAAATCTCCAATAGCATTTATTAATGCAAAAATCCACCAAAGTTCATCTAAAGTTATTGAGAATGGAATGATGTTAGTTCAAGATGATAAAATATTGAGTATTGGAGATAGTATCACAATACCAAAAAATGCTATAATTAAAGATTTAAATGGAGATTTTATTTATCCCTCTTTTATTGAACTAATTTCTGATTTTGGCATTGAAGCTCCAGCAAAAACTAAATTTAGTTATACCCCTCAATACGAAAGTAAAAAAACTGGTCCATATCATTGGAATCAAAGTGTAAGGCCAGAAGTAAATGCTTCAAGCATATATAAATATGACGGAGATGATGCTACAAAATATATAAACAACGGATTTGGAATGGTCCTTTCTCATCAAAATGATGGTATTTTTAGAGGAAACGGGACTTTAGTAATTATTTCTGACAAAAGACAAAACCAAACAATAATTGAAGATAAAGCAGCTACATTCTACTCTTTTTCAAAAGGAGTTTCTCGTCAAAGGTATCCCACTTCTCTTATGGGAAGCATTGCGTTGTTTAAACAAACTTTACTGGATGCTCAATGGTACGAACAAACAAACAAAAAAGAATTAAATCTTTCTTTAAAGAGTTATAATCAAAATAAATTTTTGCCTAAGATTTTTATTCTAAATAATGAGACAGATTATTATAGACTTTTTTCAATTGCTGATGAATTTGAAATAGATTTTATTGTTAAAGGAAATGGTAAGGAATTTGCTGTCATTGACCAATTAAAAAAATTTAATTTTCCATTAGTTATTCCACTTAACTTTCCGAACGCATATGATATTTCAAATCCTGTTTATACTGACTGGTTGAGCTTGAAAAAGCTTAAAGAATGGGAGCTAGCTCCATATAATTTAAATATAATAGCAAAAAATAAAATTCCATTTGCGATTACATCATCGGATTTAAAAAACAAAAAAGATTTTTTTAAAAATCTTCGTATTGCTGTAAATCATGGCTTGACGAAAGAAGATGCATTAAAAGCATTAACTGAAACTCCAGCAAAATTAATTAATAAGTACCACTTGATTGGATCCATTGAAGCAGGTAAAAAAGCCAACTTTATTATCTGTTCTGGTGATATTTTTGTTGAAGGAAATATTTATGAGAATTGGGTTGATGGAGAAAGAAATGTAATAAAAGAAAAGAACAATGAAGATATAAGAGGGTACTACACATTTAATTCAACAAGCCTTAAGGAATTGTTTGTTGAAATTAATGGTGACATTGACAAGCCTAAACTTAAGATACCATCGCTTGACTCTTCATGGATGAGCTCTAATCTTAAATACAATAAACTTACTTTTTTTAGTGAACAAATTTCGTTCAGAGCTGTATGTAAGATTAATAATGGTGTAGGTGAAGGAAGAGCTCAGACAATAGAAGGAACAACAATAGATTTTGTTCTCACTAAAGACTCATCTATAGTTATCAAAAACAAAAGGACAAATAATTCAAATATAGATTCTGTTCCTCCTAAACAACTAAAACCAAATGTGTCTTACGGCTTTGAAAAACTTCCAAAAAAGAAGGATGTAGTTCTAAAAAATGGGACAATTTGGACAAACGAAAAATCAGGTGTTTTAAATCGCGCAGATATTGCATTTAGCAATGGTAAAATTGTTTTTGTTGGTAAAAACATTATTCTTTCAGATGTTTTTAACGACACTACTTCCGTTCAAATAATTGATGCTACAGAAAAGCATATAACTTCTGGAATTATTGATGAACACTCACATATTGCTATCTCTAGAGGTGTAAACGAAAGTAGCCAAGCTGTGACAGCAGAGGTTAGTATTGGAGATGTGATAAATTCAAGTGATGTTAATATATATAGACAATTAGCAGGTGGGGTAACAGCAGCACAATTGTTACACGGGTCAGCAAATCCCATAGGTGGTCAGTCTGCACTTGTTAAAATGAGATGGGGAAGCTCAGCAGAAGAGATGAAGATAAAATCAGATGTGGGTTTTATAAAATTTGCTTTGGGAGAAAACGTTAAGCAAAGTAATTGGGGAGCATTTAATACATTTAGATTTCCTCAAACTAGAATGGGTGTTGAACAAGTTTTCTATGATGCATTTTTTAGAGCTAAAAACTATAAAAAGGAGTGGGAAGAGTACAACAAGCTTTCCTTAAGAAAAAAAAGAGATACCCCTCCTCCAAGAGAGGATCTAGAATTAAATATTCTTTCTGAAATATTGGATAAGAAAAGATTTATCACATGTCATTCATATGTACAATCTGAAATTAACATGCTAATGCATGTTGGAGATTCAATGGGCTTTACTGTTAATACTTTTACACACATACTAGAAGGCTATAAGGTAGCTGATAAAATGAAAAAACATGGAGCAGGAGGATCAACTTTTTCTGATTGGTGGGCATACAAATTTGAAGTTAACGATGCTATTCCTCACAATGCTGCACTATTAAATAATGCTGGTGTTATCACAGCAATAAATTCTGATGATGCAGAAATGGGAAGAAGATTAAATCATGAAGCTGCTAAAGCTATCAAATATGGCGGTGTAAGCAAAGAAGATGCTTGGAAGATGATAACACTCAATCCAGCAAAACTTTTGCAACTTGACAAAAAAGTGGGTAGTCTAAAAGTTGGGAAAGATGCTGATATAGTTATATGGTCCGATGAGCCATTGTCAATTTATGCAAAAGTTGAGAGCACATTTGTCGATGGAAGACTTTTATTTGATCATAATTATAATGAGAAATTAATGAGAAGAGACCAAAAAGAAAAAGCAAGAATAATTTCCAAAATGGCTACTTCAAGAGGTGAAAAACAAAAAATCAAATTTGAAAAAGAGGATCTATATCATTGTTGTAAACACAGAGCAATAAACTATTATGAATAAAAATTTATTTTTTTTCATACTTATATTTTTACCTTTAGTTACACTAAGTCAAAAAAGAACACTTTTAATTGGAGGAACAGCTTATGTGGGAAATGGTGACAAAATAGAAAACTCTGTTATTTGCATTCAGGGTGAAAAAATTGATTTTATTGCAAATAGTTCCGAAATTAAAATTGATCCGACAGCATTTGATACAATCATCAGACTACATGGTAAATTTATATATCCATCATTTATTTTACCAAACTCTAGGCTTGGAATTACTGAGATTGATGCTGTTCGTGCAACTCATGACTTCAGAGAAGTTGGTTCATTTAACCCTCACGTCAGAACTAAAATTGCATATAACACTGATTCTAAAATTATAGGCACTCTTAGGACTAATGGTATTCTAGTCAGTCAAGTGGCTCCGATTGGCGGGCTGTTTTCTGGACAATCCTCTGTTTTTTATCTTGATGGAAATAATTGGGAGAATGCAGTATGCAAGTCTGATGATGGTATTCATTTGAACTGGCCAAGATCATATAATAAAAGTGGTTGGTGGGCTGAACCTGGAGAAAGTAAAAGAAATAAAGAGTACCAAAAAAAAGTTTTAAAAATTGAGGATTATTTAGATAAAGCATCATCATACTTTAACAACAACGGAGAAAAAATTGATATAAAAATGGAAAGTATGAAAGGTCTGTTTGACGGTAATAAAACCCTTTATGTACACGCTGACTACTACACAGAAATTATTGATGCTATTGACTTACTTAAAAAGAAAAAAATCAAAAAAATAGTTTTGGTTGGAGGAGAAGAGGCTTTGATGGCTAAGAACATTATAAAAAATAACAATATAAATGTAATTTTAAATCGTGTACATCGGCTTCCTAATAAAGCTGGATCATCCATTTATGAACCATATACTCAAGCAAAACTGTTGCACGAAAATGAAATTTTATTTTGTTTTAGTTATGAGGGAGATATGGAAGTAATGGGTTCAAGAAATCTTCCTTTTACTGCAGGCACATCTGTTGCATATGGCCTAGACTATAGCATCGCAGTAAAATCACTAACTCTGAATGCTGCAAAAATATTAGGAATTGATAATAAGTTAGGATCTTTGGAAGCTGGAAAAGAAGCGACATTTTTTATCTCTGATGGTGATGCATTAGACATAATGTCTAACAATTTGTTCCTTGCATTTATTAAAGGAGAGACTATTAAGCTAACTAACCATCAAACTGAACTTTATGAAAAGTTTAAATAGATTAATATCCAATATTTTTTCTAACTCTGTCTAAAACTGTTGTAGCTATTTCATTTGCTTTTTCAGCGCCTTTGATTAGCTTCTGCTCAATTAAACTCTGATTGTTAATATAATGATTGTATAATTCTCTTTGTGATTTATACTTTTCAAGTATAACCTCAAAAAGGTCTTTCTTTGCATGACCATATCCGTATCCACCATTTCTATATTTTTTTTCTAGTTCCAAAACATCACTTTTATCAGCTATTATTTCATATAGTTTAAAAACTGTACAATTATCTGGGTTCTTTGGATCATCAACGGATATACTGTCAGTTATAATTGACATAATTTGCTTCTTTAATTTTTTTTCTGGTAAAAAAATATCAATAAAATTATTATAAGACTTACTCATCTTTTGACCATCAGTTCCTGGTATTGTCATTACTTTTTTATCAATTTTCTCTTGCGGTACAATAAGAGAATTTGGAAATTTATGATTAAATGAGCTAGCAATATCTCTAGTTATTTCTAGATGTTGCTTTTGATCTTTTCCAACTGGTACAATATTCGCATCGTACAATAATATATCTGCCGCCATTAGAACTGGATAAGTAAATAGTCCTGTATTTACCTCTGAAAGTTTATCAGACTTATCTTTAAAAGAATGAGAATTTGACAACATTGGATATGGTGTAAAACAACTTAAATACCAAGTAAGTTCACATACTCTGGTTACGTCTGATTGCCTGTAAAAAATATTTTTATCAGTATCAAAGCCAAAAGCAAGCCAACAAGCGGCTGTGCTGTATGTGTTTTTTCTTAACAATTCCTTGTCTTTTATTGTTGTAAAAGAATGTAAATCTGCAATGAAAAATAAACTTTGATTTTTTAGATCTGAAGAAAGTTCAATAGCTGGTATTATTGCACCTAATATATTTCCTAAGTGTGGTGTTCCTGTGCTTTGTATACCTGTTAAAATTCTTGCCATATACTTTTTTCAAAAATAGTAGATTTTTATATTTGTACTATGAGATTTGGAAAGTATCTTCTCTCATTCTTATGGAGAAGTTGGGTTTTTTTGTTTTTTGTATTTACTCAAATATTTTTTTTACCTGCCCTTTTCTTATTCACAAACTTGTTACCGAGCAAAAAACAGATTTTTAAAATCTCAAAATTATGGTCGAAATATTTACTTTTTTTCTCAGGTATTTTAGTTAGAAAAGAACTGTCAAAAAAAATTGAGAAAAATAAAACATACATTATTTGTTCAAATCATGTTTCTAGCTTGGACATAGCTTTAATTTACTCCACAGCTAATATTCCTCTAATTTTTATTGGAAAATCTGAAATTACTAAGTTTCCAATTTTCGGATATTATTTCAAAAAAAATTCAATAAGCGTTGATAGACAAAATTTAAGAGATTCATATAATGCTTATGTCAGAGCCAAGCAAGTAGTTAAGAAAGAAATAAGTGTTTGTGTTTTTACTGAAGGAGGAATTCCGAAACCAGAAGTTAGATTGAGAAGATTTAAAAATGGAGCCTTTAAAATAGCATTAGAAAGTGGTACTGATATACTTCCAGTTGTCATATATGACAATAAAAAAAGATTTCCTTGGTCTTATTTCAAAGGGTCTCCCGGTATTTCTAGAGTTAAATATCTTGATCCAATACAAATCCAAAATTTTGATAAAAATGATTTAAAAAAATTAAATAATTTTGTCTTTGATAAGATAAATCAAGAACTAAAAGCAAATGAAAATATCGAACGAACTAATAAGTCAGCTTAGCACACTTGCAAAACTTGAATTTAAAGAGGGAGACTTTTTTGCAATAAAAAAAGATTTGAAAAAAATCTTAAACTTTTTTAAGGTACTTGATAAGCTTGATGTCAGTGATGTTGAGCCTCTTTCTCACATTAGTACGGAAATAAATGTTTTGAGAGAGGATTTAATAATTGATTATAAATGCAAAAAATCTGCAATGAGAAACTCTCCTGTCAAAGATTCGGATTATTTCAAAGTAAAAAAAGTAATTAAAAAAAATTAGATAAGAGATAGTTCGAACCAGCTTTCTGCTCTCTTTTTATTCTTGCAAGAATGATTCTCAGCTATATACTCAAATTCATTTGTTTTAGAAACATATGTATAATCTTTTGACCACTCGTTAAAATTCTGAGCAAGAGCCGAAATACTATTCATCACATACATCA
Source organism: Flavobacteriales bacterium TMED84 (assembly GCA_002172655.2). Classification (GTDB taxonomy): domain Bacteria; phylum Bacteroidota; class Bacteroidia; order Flavobacteriales; family BACL11. Next base: position 24,303 of record NHEL02000013.1, read on the forward strand.
CTTCTTCATTCAACATTGTTGGATGAAATGAAAGCCTAATCCATCCAGGCTTTAAGCTAAGATTACCCTCTTCAATATTTTTTGTAATATGCTTAGATTTTGTTTTATCAACATTTAATAATAAATGGCCATATGTGCCCGCACAAGAACAACCTCCTCTAGTTTGAATACAGAACCTGTCATTTAAAATTTGAACTGCTAGATTATAATGTAGACCATCAATATAAAAGGAAAATATAGGAAGTCTATCTCTTAAGTCATTTGCTAAAACGTTTATATTAGGTTCATTATCAAAAATTTTCCATGCTATTTTTTTTATTTCTTCATCTCTTTGCAAAATCTTGTTAATTCCCATCTCTTTCTTTAATCTAAAACAAAGAGCTGTTTTTATTGTCTGTAGAAAAGCAGGAGTCCCACCATCTTCTCTTTGTTGAACATCATCAACATATTTATGTTCTCCCCAGGCATTAGTCCAATCAACAGTTCCTCCACCTGGATTATCTGGCACATTATTTTGATATAACTCTTTATTAAAAATCAGCACCCCAGAAGAGCCAGGTCCACCAAGAAACTTGTGAGGGGAAAAATAAATAGCATCAAGTCTTTCATCTAAATCCTCAGGATGCATATCAATATCAATGTATGGTGCTGAACAAGCAAAATCCACAAAACACACACCCCCATTATTATGCATTATTTTAGCAATCATATGATAAGGCGTAAAAATGCCGGTAACATTTGAACATGATGTAATAGCTGCAATTTTTACTTGTCTATGACTATAATCAGATAGTAATTTAACTAATGCTTCTAAATCAACATTTCCAAATTTATTTTGTGGGATTACAACAACATCAGCTATTGTTTCAATCCATGATGTTTGGTTAGAATGATGTTCCATGTGAGTAACAAAAACTATTGGCCTTTCACGTATTTTTAATTTTGACTTAAATTTTTCGTGAACTTTTAGCCCAAGAATTCTTTGGAATTTACTGACTAGCATAGTCATACCTGCACCAGCCGAAATGATTACATCATTTTCATTAGCATTTACTTCATCTTTAATTATTTCTAACGCTCTTTCAAATGCATAGTTCGTAGTTGCACCTGTAGTATTAGTATCTGTGTGAGTGTTTGCTACAAATGGAAAAATTTGATTTTGTAAAACATCTTCAATTTTTTGATAAAGCCTTCCACTTGCAGTCCAATCAGAATATATAATTTTTTTTCTTCCGTAAGGCCCAGAAAAATAATCGTCAATGCCAATAATATTTTTTCTGAACCTATCAAAATGCTTTTCTAAATCATTCATTGTGACAAACATACTAAATTAGAGTTAACATCTAATTTTGAAATTTTTCCAAGAACTATAGGTCTATTATTTTTTCGATGTCCAGCAGGAAAATTAAAGCATATTGGAAAGTTAAATTCTTTTGTATGATATTTAATTATCTCTTTAGCATTCATTCCAAATTTAATTTTGTTATCATGCATATTTGTCATACTACCAACTATCATGGCCTTTATATTATTAAATTTTCCAGCTCTTTTTAGTGAAATTATCATTCTATCAACGTGGTATAAATATTCGTCGAGATCTTCTATGAAGAGAATTTTATTATCAGTTTTAATATCTGATTTTGATCCTAACAAACTGTATAATATAGACAGGTTACCTCCTACTATTTCAGATTTAACAAATCCAGTTTTGTTTAAAGAATTTGGGGTGCATTCGATATTATTTTTTCCTTTAAATAAAATTTGATGTAAATTTTTAAGATTTTTTTTTGAAACTAATTCATAATTTATTGGCATAAAAGAATGAATTGAACAGTACTTCATAATATTTAAGCTTGAATGCAAAATTGTAATATCGCTAAAACCAATAATCCATTTTGGATATTTAATAAATGATTTGAAATCTAGTTCATCAATTAATCTTATTGTTCCATAACCTCCTCTAGCACAAAAGATTGCCTTAATTTCTTTGGAATCTAATAATTCTTGTAATGAATCTTTTCTAATTCTATCATCACCTGAAAACTGGTGGTGAAATTTATATATATTTTTTGCTAATACAACTTTTAATCCCCAGCCTAACAAGATGTCAATACTTTTTTGGATATCCTTTTGAACTACTTTTCTTGCTGTGGAAACGATTGAGACAGCATCTCCTTTTTTTAATAAAGAAGGTTCTTTGTTCATCTTATAAACTAAAACTAAAAGTTATATTTGCTAATATAATTTTTTCTGAACTAATAAATGAAAAAAAGGTTTACTGTTACATCTGCACTACCATATGCAAATGGTCCTATACATATTGGGCATTTAGCAGGAGCTTATTTACCTGCTGATATTTTTGTGCGATATCAAAAAAATAAAGGAAATGATGTAGCTTTTATATGTGGTTCTGACGAGCATGGAGCTGCGATAACTTTGCAAGCAAAAAAAAATAAAACTACTGCGAAAAAAATTATTGATAAATTTCACAATCTTAACAAAAAGACTTTTTCAGACTTTGGAATAGATTTTGATTTTTTTCATAGAACCTCTGAGGAATCTCACCACAAGACTGCTCAGGATTTTTTTTTAAAACTTAATGAAAATAATGCTTTCAAAATCTTAACTAACAAACAGTATTTTGACAAACAAGAAAATCAATTTTTAGCAGATAGGTATATTGAGGGAACTTGTCCAAAATGTGGATATGAACATGCATATGGCGATCAATGTGAGAATTGTGGGGCCGCACTTAGTCCAAACGAACTTATAAATCCCAAATCAAAAATTAGTGGCAATAGTCCTGTGCTAAGAGATACAACACATTGGTTTTTAGACATGAAAAAGCATGAGAAATGGTTAAAAAAATGGATTAATGAAGGTATTATTAATGAAAAGAAAAAACATGACTCTAAAGACTGGAAATCACAGGTAATTAGTCAATGTAATTCATGGATTGACAATGGTTTGAATGAACGTGCAATGACTAGAGATCTAGACTGGGGAGTAAAATTACCAATTAAAAACACTGATGGAAAAGTTCTTTATGTATGGCTTGATGCTCCTATAGGTTATATTTCTTCAACCAAAGCTTGGGCAAAAGAGAAGAATAAAAACTGGGAAGATTATTGGATGAATGATGAAACTGAGCTCATTCATTTTATAGGAAAGGATAACATTGTTTTTCATTGCATAATTTTTCCTATACTACTAAAAATTCATGGGAACTATATATTACCTAAAAATGTTCCTTCAAATGAGTTTTTAAATTTAGAGGGAAGGAAAATTTCTACTTCTAAAAACTGGGCTATATGGTTACATGAGTTTCAAAAAGATTTTAAGGACAAGCAAGATTCGTTAAGATATTATTTATGCGCTATAAGTCCCGAAAAAAAAGATTCTGACTTTACATGGAAGGATTTTCAAAATAGAAATAATAATGAACTTGTTGATATATATGCAAATTTTATTAACCGAGTTATTGTTTTGACAAATAAATATTATAATGGAATCATACCAAAAACAAGTGATTTAGAGAGTATTGATAAAGATATTTTAGAAGAGACTGAAAAATCAATTGAATTAGTCGGTTATCATATTGAAAAGTTTGAATTTAAAAAGAGTTTGATGAGTTTTATAAACATTGCAAGAATTGGTAATAAATACTTAACCGACACTGAACCTTGGAAGTTGATTAAAAATGATGAAACAAGAGTAAAAACAATAATGAATATTTCAATCAAAATGGTTGCTGCATTATCAATAATTTCAGAACCTTTTTTACCTTTTAGCTCTGTTCAACTAAAAAAAATAATTAATATGAAAAATAATTGTTCTTGGGATTTTAATATATCTAAAATAATTAATGAAGGTCATAAAATTGGCACACCAAAACACCTTTTTAGTAGAATTAATGATGAGGAAATTGATAAAGTTATAATGAAAATGGAAGATGAAAAAAAATAAATATTTGTTAATTATATGCTTTCTGTTTTTTCTAAATAATGCAGCTAGTCAATGTAACGGGAGATACATAAATGAAATTTTCTCAAATGTTGCTGTATCTACAACAAATTACTCTGACATTTTTTTTGATAGTGAGCATGAGATGGATGTGTACACGCCTGTTGGAGATATTGTGCAAAATAGACCACTTGTTCTTTATTTTCATGGTGGGTCATTTACCGCAGGAGACAAATCAACGATTGACTGTGTTGATTTTTGTGAATATTTTTCAAAAAGAGGATATGTTACTGCATCAGTCAACTATAGACTATCCAACATTTTAACTTTTTTCTTATCAACAAACGCTCAGATAGATGCAGTACTAAAATCTCTAGCTGATGCCAGAGCAGCAATAAGATTTTTCAAAGAGAGTTATATTAACGGCAATCCATATGGTATAGATACGAGTGCAATTTTTATTGGAGGTTACTCTGCTGGAGGAGTTATTGCTATTCACCATGCTTACATAGACAATGAGCAAGAATTACCTCAAAATATATTATCCAGACTATCTTCAATTGGAGGCACTCTAGAAGGAGATGCAGGTAATTTTGGGTTCTCATCTAAAATCAATGGCGTAATTAACTTTGCAGGCGGCATACATGATTTAAGTTGGATCAACTCGAATGAGGAACCTATAGTTAGTGTTCATGGTGATTTAGACCTTGTGGTTAATTACAACTGTAGTCCAGCTCTAAATAATCCTGCATTATTAAACTTATGTGGCTCAAATGAAATTCATATAAAGGCAAATAATCAATGCCTAAATAATCAATTGCTTGAACTTAATTTTACAAATCACGAATGGGCACAGTTTGGCACTGTGAATCCTAAATTTGTTCAAGGTCTTGAATTTTCAAGAGATTTCGTTTACAATCTGCTGCCTTGCAACCAATCACTTAGTATTGATAATAATTTCACAGATCTGTTCGTTATAAGTTACGATGAAAATATGCAAGAACTTAAAATAAATAATAGTAGTTCTTTTAATGGTGAGCCAGCTTTTATATATGATATAAGCGGAAACTATGTTCAGAAGATAACTCTGTCTAAAAACTCAAATTCGAAAAATATTAAGTTAAATAAGCTTGCTTCTGGAATGTACATAATATCAATAGGTAGCAAAGGAGCTAAGTTTATAAAGTATTGATTTTGAGAGGAGAAATTAAAAAAATTAGATTAAATAAATTCATTTCTAATTCTGGCATTTGTTCAAGAAGAGAGGCTGATAAATTTATTTCTTTGGGCTTAGTTAAAGTGAATGACAAAATCATAACTTCAATGGGCTATAAAGTAGATATTAATGATATTGTAAAATTTAATGATTCCGTAATTAAAGCCGAAAAGCATAAATATCTGTTGCTAAATAAGCCCAAAAACTTTATCACAACAATGAAAGATCCTCAAAAAAGAAATACAGTTTTAGATTTAATTAGTGGTGCTTGCAGAGAGAGGTTGTATCCTGTCGGAAGGCTTGACAGAAATACAACTGGGGTCCTAATGTTTACAAATGATGGTGATTTGTCAAAAAAACTTTGCCATCCTAGCAACAGAATAAGTAAAATCTATCGAGTTGAATTAAATAAAAATTTGAAATCAAGTGATTTTGAAAAAATTAGAAAGAATCTTATTTTAGAAGATGGCCCTGTTAAAGTCGACAAAATATCTTTTCTAGAAACAAAAAAAAAATATAGGAATTGAAATTCATATTGGAAAGAATAGAATCGTAAGAAGAATATTCGAGCATCTAGGGTACACAGTAACTAAATTAGATAGGACTTCTTTTGCCGGTATAACAAAAAAAAATACTATCAGGGGTAAGTATCGATTCTTGACTGAAAAAGAAGTGAATATTCTCAAAAGATTGTAAATGGGAGTAGTTAAAAAAATATTCTTACTATTATCTACATTATTTTTTCTTTTTGTAGCAGTAATATTTTTTTTTACTAAATACAAATCCGATTTCATAAAAGAAAGTATCACTAATAGTATTAATGAGGTTATCTCAGCGGACTGCTCTTTTGAAGAAATTGATTTATATGCTTTTAAAAATTTAACAAATATTTCAATTTCGATAAAAAATATTTGTGTTAAAGAAGAATCTAATTTTGAAAACGACACCTTGTTTTTTGCAAAAGAGTGCCACTTTTATTTACCATTAATCAAGCTTTTGACTAATAATATCTATTTCTCAACCATTGAAGTAAATGCTGGCATTATTAACCTTTACAAATCTGACCAACATACAAACTTTAATATATTCAATAGTACTAGCTCCGATGTTGAAGTAAACAAAAAAATCTTTAACAGAATTAAAATTTTTAATTCTGATTTCAAATACTCTGAATTACAAAAAAACAATAAAATTTTCTTCAATATCAAAGATCTTGATATTACAAGCAAAGCAAGCAATAATTTTTATTTAAATGGTAATTTGTATTGTGATGATTTAATTTTTAGTAAAAATCACTTGGATAATAAACAGCTCTATTTGAATGGAAATGTTAACATTAAAAAAAATCAAATTGATTATAAATTTGATGAGCTTAAAATTGATGATTTAGAATCTGAATCAGTCTCTGGAAATATAAATGATTGGAGGTCGTTTAAAATTGAATTTAATTTTAAGAGCCAAAAAATTATTAATGTTAGAAAGAATTGCCCTGAGTATCTTGATTACTTATTTGAGAGTATAAGCTTGAACTCTTTAATATCTTTTAATGGTAACATCATAAAAGAAGATGAATCTTTTAAAAACCCAAAAGTTAATATTAAATATTTTGTAGAGGACGGTAGTTTAAAATTTGGTAAATTAAATCTCCAAAGCATAAAGTTTAACGGAAAAGTTTCGAATGGTGAATATGCTAATTTAAGTTCAACAAAGTTTACTTTTGATAATTTCTTTGCCAAAACAAAATGCAGCGAGTTTAATGGTGATTTTTTCATAGAAAATCTACAGGATTTTTTTATGAATCTTGATATGAGAACAAAAATTGGAGGCAGTGATTTGGAAATGTTACTTGAAAAAGATAACGTAGAAAGTATTACTGGTAATTTATTTTTAGCTTGTAATTATTCTGGAAAATTTTCATTCAACAATGAGTTTAAAAATAAATTTTTAGCATCAAAATATAACTTCAAAGTAGATGCTGAAAACTTTTCTTATAAATTAAATAATTTCAAAAACACATTTGATCTTGAGTTTTTAGATGCTAATTTAAATCATAAAAAATTTGATGTTTATAAAAGTTATATTACAAGCGGAGAATCAGACTTTGAATTCAATGGTAAGATTTTAAATATACCAGAGTACATTTTGGGTAAGAAAACAAATTTTTTTCTTCAAGGATCTACAAATTCCACATATGTTAACTTAGATGATTTATTTAAAAAAAATAAAACTATTGAATTAAACGATATTGAATTTGTCATACCTAAATGGGTTAATCTTCAAATAAACATGACAAGTAAAAACTTTACATACAATAGTTTTGACGCATTAAATTTAACAACAGACTTTTTAATTGACAACCAAGTTTTGAATTTAAAAAATACAAAAGCCTCTGCATTAAATGGTCAGTTTGAAGGAGATATGCAGCTATACAAAACTATAGAGGATGAATTGAAGCTATCCACAAATTTTAACTTCAGTTCAATAAATATTAGACAAGCATTTAATTCTTTTAATAACTTCAATCAAAGCTTCATAGAATCAAAACATATTAAAGGAATTGGAACTGCAAATGTTAATTTATCAGCTGTTTGGGATGATAGAATGAAGTTCATAAAAGAAAGATTAACAATGAATTCTAATCTGACTATAGAAAGGGGAGAATTAATTAACTTTAAACCATTAAGAAATTTATCTAATTTCGTTAATGTTGAGGACTTAAAAGATGTTAAATTTTCCAAGCTTGATAATAAGATAGAAATTAAAGATAATCTTATAACAATACCTGAAATGCAAATTATATCATCAGCTTTAAGTTTAATTGTTTCAGGCACTCACTCTTTAAACAATGAGATCAACTATGATATTACTCTTCTTCTTTCCGAGCTCATGTCAAACGAATTTAGAAAAAAGAATACTAAAATAAATAAAGAAATTGGTGAGATTAAATCAAACAATGAAGGTCTCAGTGCAATTTATCTTAAAATGATAGGAACTACTGATGACACAAAAATTGAATTCGATAACATAAAATTTAGAGCAAAAATCAATAACAAAATTGAAAAAGAAAAAAAAATTATTAATGAGATTATAAAAAATATTAATGATACTGTAGATGAAAAAAAAGATATTGCTCCAGAAATAGAATGGGAGGATGACAGTATATAATAAAGAGCAAAAATGGAAAAAATGGCTGCTATTATTTGCCATATTAATAGCTGCATTTTCAATTATCTTTACAAATAACTTAGTAAAAGAACTGAAAAAGGAAGAGAGAAAGAAGATAGAGTTATGGGCTCAGGCAACCAAAAATTTAGTTAATATATCATCTGATGGGGACTTTTCACTAGCAATTAATGTAATCACGGAGAATAAGAAAATACCTTTAATTTTAGTTGATGAATGTGACAGTATTTTAGAGTACAGAAATTTAATAACATACAGTAAATTAGATAGTTTATTAACTTTTAGAGTTAAATTGTTCAAAGAAAAAAAAATCACAAATAATTTTTTAAAGCAAGAACTTAAATTAATGAAAGAGGAAAATAGCACTCCAATAGAGGTAAATTTTATTGGAGATAAACAATTTATATACTATAAAGATTCTAATATTTTGAGCATGCTTCGTTACTATCCATTTTATCAATTAGGCTTTATATTAATTTTCTTTATTATAGCATATATTATTTTTAGCTCTGCTAAAAAATCTGAACAGAATAAAGTATGGGCTGGTATGGCAAAAGAAACTGCTCATCAACTAGCTACACCATTATCATCACTAATTGCTTGGAGTGAATTATTAAAGGATAGTGAGATTAATACTGAAACACTAAACGAGATTAATAAGGATTTACGAAGACTTGAGACAATTACTGATAGATTTTCAAAAATTGGATCTGTTCCTGCACTAAAAAATTATCAGATTAATGAACTATTAGGAAATTTTTTAGAATACTTGGAAAAAAGACTGCCTCAAAAAATTGAAATAATTAAAAAATTTCCTGAAGATTCCATATTTGTGAGTGCCAATAAAACATTGTTTGAATGGGCTATCGAGAATTTATGTAAAAATGCAACAGATGCTATGAAAGGTAATGGTAAAATAGAGTTTGATGTTACTAGCAATGATTATGAAGTTAATATCTTTATAAAAGATTATGGACAGGGTATTGCTAAAAATAAAATTAATCAAATATTTTTGCCGGGTTATACTAGTAAGAAAAGTGGCTGGGGATTAGGACTATCTTTGACAAAACGAATAGTTGAAGAGTATCATAATGGGAAAATTTTTGTGTCAAGTTCTGAAGAAAATTATGGAACTACTTTTTGTATAAAACTTAAAAAAGTATAGTTACTCAGCTTTGTTTAACAAACTTTATACTTAAGGAGTTAACACAATGTCGAGTGTTTTTCTTCGTAAATCTCTCACCTTCAAAAACATGACCTAAATGCCCACCACAGTTAGAGCAACAAATCTCAGTTCTTACTCTACCTCCTGAATAGTCAGGAAATCTTGAGATTGCACCTTCTATTTCATCATCGAAGGAAGGCCAACCACATCCTGAATCAAACTTGTTACTTGATTTGTAAAGAGGTGTTTCACAGGCTTTGCAAACAAAAATTCCTTGAAGGTAAAAGTTATTGTATTTTCCTGAGAATGGCTTTTCAGTACCTTTATTTACTATTATTTCATGTTCTTCCTTTGTTAAAGTTGAGAAATAATTTTTATTTTGTTTCATATCACAAATTTAAGGATGATTTTTTAATCTATTTCAGTGAGCAGCATTTATATACATATTCCCTTCTGCAAACAAAGGTGCATATACTGTGACTTTCACTTTGTAATTTCTAAAAAAAAAGAAGAAGAATTAATAAACTCGATTATTAAAGAAATTCGAACAAGAAAAGATTATTTAAAAGATAAAAAATTAAGCTCTATTTACTTTGGAGGTGGAACTCCATCAATTATCTCCACTCACTTGATAAAGAAAATATTAAAAAACATAAGTGAAGTATTTATTATTACTGACAATACTGAAATTACAATTGAAACTAACCCCGATGATATTAATAAAAAAAAAATTAGATGATTATTTTAATATGGGTATTAACAGATTAAGTATTGGCATTCAATCTTTTGATGATGAAATATTAAAATCATTAAATAGATCCCATAACTCAATGCAAGCAAAGAATTCTGTTGAGATTGCAATTAATTCTCGAATCAAAAATATCTCTGTTGACATTATGTTTAATTTGCCCAATCAAGGCTTAAAAAAACTGGATGAGTCTTTAAATATCTGTTTTGGTTATGATATTAATCATTTATCTATTTATGGTCTTACTATCGAACCCAATACAGTTTTACACAAAAGAATTTTACAAAATGAAATTAGTAAACCATCTGATGAGATATTTATAAACCAATATAACCATATAGCTGATTTAAGTGAAAAAAAAGGATTCGTTAATTACGAAATATCAAATTTTTGCAAAAAAAATTATGAGTCTAATCATAATAAAAACTACTGGTTTGGCAGCGAATATTTAGGCGTTGGTCCTTCTGCTCACTCATTTAACGGATTATCAAGAAGGTGGAATGTAAAAAATAATTTTCTTTATATGAAATACTTGAAAACTAACACAAAATATTATGAAAGTGAAACTTTAAGTAAGAAAGATATTTATAATGAATATATAATTAGAAGACTGCGCACCGACAAAGGAATTAATATTAAAGATATTAAGCAAAAATCTCATAAAGTTTTCTTTCTAAGAAATATTCAATCTTGGCAAAAAGATGGATATATATCAAATAAAAAAAATAATTATTTTTTAGAGAGAAAAGGGAAGATTATCTGTGACAAAATAACAGAAAGTCTTTTTTTAATTTAAAATACTAAGAAAAAAAGTTTCATAATCATCAATAATTTTTTCCCAAGTAAACTTCTCTTTTATAATTTTGAGATTTTTACTAACATGTTTCTTTTTTTCTGAAATAATTTTACTGTCTAACAAAAGTTCTTTTAATTCATCGGAGTTTGAAAAAGCTAGCTCATTATTTGTTAAAACAGATAGGTTAAATTTATTTCTATGTATAAGAACTAATGCGCTAGCAGACATAGCTTCAATTAGCGATGGATTTGTGCCTCCAACCGAGTGACCATGAATATACAATTTTGAATAATATCTTAGATTATCTAAAATCTTTTTGTCATAAATTGTTCCAAAGAAATAAATATTTTCATTTTTAAATTTGTCCTTTAAGTAATCACCAAATTTTGTTAGATGGTTTCCTATTAAAATCAACGGAATATTTAATTTAGCTTTTACATAGGATTTAAAAATCATTTCATAATTGTTTTCAGGTTCAATTCTTCCAACACATAATATGAATTTTCCAGCTTTTAAATTATAATCATTTAATATTTTGGAATCTGGAGTATCTAATATATCAGCTCCATAAGCAATATATTTTGCACTTATATCATATGTTTTTTTTAAATAATCTACAATTCCTAAGTTGTCAGCAATTAGATAATCAGAAAACCGTACACCTAATTTTTCCATATTTCTTGTTATGAATCTAATTATAAAGTTCCATTTTTTTCTTCTCCATTCTATTCCGTCAATGTTAGTAACAATAATTTTTCCTCTGTGTCTCACAAAAATTATAGACGGAGAGGATGTTATTAGTCCGAGCTCTAGAATAATATCATAATCAGATTTTACAGCATCTTTAAAACATAAATAATCAAATACAAAATTTGATGCAGAATTACCAATTAATTTATTTGGTGAGTATATCTTTTTTATTGTAACACCATCAAATACTCTCTTATTGTAGCTATGAAAAGAAGGATTATAAACAGTCACTTCATATCCTTTTTTTTGTAACCCTGCAGCTAAAACCTCTGCACACTGCTCAAATCCTCCGTAATTATTTGGTATTCCTCTTGTTCCTAGAATTGCTAATTTCATAACTAATTTTTTGAATAGTTTTTTGACCTAAAAGTTATTCAACAATTTTATGTTAACAAAAATTGCCAACTTGATCCCTTTGACATGTAAATCAACCTAAATTTGGGGCAAGTCGTAATACTTGTTTTGGGTTGTACAACTCTTTCCCTATTTAAAGTACAACAATTAAAAGCCTCAAAAAATTTGAGGCTTTTTTTTTATTATATATTTAGTCAATAAGTTGTTGCTCTTTTACAGGAACGAAATTGATTCCTACCATAAACTCATGAGAGGAGGAGGAATAATCATTTATGTCAGCATTTACAATATCATAAGAATAACCCACAATAAATCTCTCACCAATATTATAACCAAATAAAGCGGCCATATCTCCATTGCTTCTGTAATTTATTCCTGCCCATAACCTATCGTTATATTCTGTTTTTAATCCAATATCAAACTGAGTTGGAGTAGGATCCATATATTTAACAAGAACACTTGGCTCTACACTCCAAAAGTCATTGATTGTATGTTGATATGCTCCTAATATGTAAACATGTGGACTTAAACTACCTGTCATTTCAGTATTAAAATCTCTTGCAAAATCAGTGTCTAATAATTCTAAATTAGAACTTACTAGTTGAGGAATAGAACCCCCTAAGTACCAATTTTTTCCATAGAAATTAAATCCAAATGTTGCATCAGGAATTGCATCAACAATTACATCACCTTGAGTAACTGGATCATCAGGGTGTTGAACATTCCAACCTATTTTGTCAATTTTAAATTGGGTAAATCCACCTGATAAAGACAATGCTAGCATTGTCTTTTTACTCAAATTAAAATGATATGTATAAGACATATTAGCTCCTATTCTACTTGTCGGGCCAACTTGATCATTAAATACAACTCCACCTAAACCTACATTATCTCCTCTTCTTCCATAAACACTTAATATATTTGTTGTTGGTGCATCTTCAATACCTACCCACTGATTTCTAATTGTAGTTCTAATTTGGTAATAGTCTTGCATACCTGCAACAGCTGGGTTAATAGCATAATTGTTCATCATATACTGTGTCAACTGTGGCAATTGCTGTCCCTTTCCATAAATTGGTAATATTGCAATTAAAAATAATAGGTATAAACTTTTCTTAAATGTCATAATCAATTTTTTTATCTAATAATTGTTACTGGTCCAGTAATGGGTTCATCTTGATTAGCCAAATCTATTATGTAATAATAAGTACCAACAGGTAATTCATTACCATCTTTTGTTCCATCCCAAGGCGTAAACTGACTACCTCCATAAGTTTTATATACTTCCTCTCCCCATCTGTTATAAATTGTTATTACCGCCTGATCATATCTATTTGCAGTAATTCCCAAAATGTTCCATTTATCATTCTTCATGTCTCCGTTAGGACTTATTGCATCAAATGGTATAACTGAAAGTGCAACATATACAGAGTCATATCCTAAACAACCACTTGAATCTAGATTAAGATATATCCATTTATTTTTATCAACATTAGAAATTTGGACGTAAGACTCAGTAGTGGTTCCTTGATCCCATTGCCATTCATGAGATATTCCCAAGTTAGGATTTGAGGAAATAGTTATACTTTCATCACTTACAACTGATAAAATATTCACAGCTTTATCTGGTGAAATTACATCGTCTGCTCTAAAAGAAATCTCACTATTTCTGCTAGCTATTTCAGATTTTATATCTTCCACATTAATATTTACTTCTAATTCATAAGGATTGCATCCAGGCTCAGTTACACTTAATATATAATTGTGTAAGCCGGTTGCTGTTGGTTGTAAATTAACATCAGAAGTATTTGGGCCAGGAGTCCAATCATAAATAAAACCTGGTTTTTCCTCTACATCAACAGAAAGACTTTTACCTAAGCATAAAACAGTATCAATCTTATCTAAATTGCCAGGAAGGAATATATTTTTAACACCATTAACAAAAGTGCTTCCACTGATTATACATCCGTTCTTATCAGAAATTTCAACATTATATAAACCAGCAGATAAATTATTTATTGAACTGATACCTATACCTTGAGTTATTGAACCTCCACTAGAGTTTGTCCAACTAAAGTCAAAAGGTTGAGTCCCCCCATTAACAAATGCTGTTGCGGTTCCATTATCTAACAAGCAAGTTTCGTCAGTGGAATCTACATTTAATGACAATGGATTTGAAGGTTGTGTTATAAATATTGAATTGGAAACTACACTACAGTTATTATTGTCTGTAACTGTAACAATGTAAATATCTGTATCTAAATTAATCGCAGTTTGAGTTGTTTGATTGCTTGGAGACCAATTATAATTATATGTTGGGGGAGTTCCTGGTGTAGGTGTTCCTCCAGTTACAACTACTGTAATCTCTCCATTAGCATCATCGAAACAACTTACATTTTTTTGAGTTGTTGACACAACTAATTGACTAGGTTGAGGTAAAAATATTTCAGTAGTATCCATACAGCCTTTGTTGTCTCTTACCACAACAACATAGCTGGCAGAACTTAAATTATTATTAATTGGATTATTGTTCCAGTTGTTCGCATTATTCCATAAGTACTGTTTCCCTCCATTTCCTCCTGTTGCACTTGCAGTTAGCCTACCATTACTACCTCCAAAGCATAAAATATCCGCTAAAACTGATGCCGATACAACAAGTTCCTCTGGCTGATTTAATGTGTAAGAAACTGTATCTTCACATCCTTGTGAGTCAGAAACGATACATGTGTATATTGAGTTGTTTGTATTGTTGTCAACACACAATCCAATCGCAGTTATGGTGTTTTGTGACAATACATCATCCCAGCTATATGTATAAATTGGATTACCATTACCATCAATATTTGGAATACCTCCACTAACATTTAAAGAAATAATTCCATCACAAAAGTCAAAGCAGGAAACATTACTCGTTAGTGAATTATTAATTGAAGCTGATAATGCTAAACTATTATCAATATTATATGAATCGACTGAGGTACAGTTATTTTCATCAACTACTGTAATGGTGTATGTACCTACAGATAAGTTGGATATTGAATATATACTGTCTCCTGTATTCCAAGAGTAAGCATATGATGTAGCTGTTCCGACACCACCGCTAACAATATCAATTAAAGCTCCATTATTCCAACCATTGCAGCTAACATGAGTTGGTACAAATGAGTGAACAATTGGGTCCGGCTCATAGTAAACTATGTCAGTGCTAAATACACAACCTCTTGAATCTTCAACTATAAATCTATATAGTCCTGCAGAAATAGAGTCGATGTGAGAGCTTGCTGAAGATTGAATCGTATCTCCTGTTGCAATTTCAATGCAAGTTTTGATATATGGAGATACTCCACCAGAAATTGTAAAATCTGCATAACCTGAATTCTCTCCATTACATCTAATTTGGTAATTGTTCCAATCAGATGTTGTAATTTGAACATTAAGCTGAGAGGGCTCGTCAATTATAATTAAATCTTGTGCTACACAACTATTCGCATCAAAAACCTCAATTGTATATGTGCCAGCACAGTAGTTATTGAAATATGCCATTGATGATTGTTGAAGGCCTCCGTTAACAGAATAAGTATATGGTTGTGTTCCACCAATCGCATTTATAGACTGAATTGAACCATTACAGATAGAATAACATTCAATGTTAGTGTAGATTGTAGAATCAATATATAATGAATCTGGCTCATCGATATTTACCGTATCTCTATCAACACACCCCCTTTGATCCTCAACATATAATATGTGATGTCCACTACTTACGTTTATGAAGCCTATGTTCGATTGAGAACTAAAACCATTATCAATTGAATATAAGTAAGGAGCATCTCCTCCTGATGCAATTATTGCTATCGTCCCATTATTTGCTCCATAGCAGGTAATTGAGGATGTAATTGCAGAGTCTATTTCTATTGATTGAGATGGTCCTAGTATATTAACTGTATCATTAAAAACACATCCGTTAGTATCAGTTATTTGCAGATAATTTAAGCCAGCAAATAAGTCATTTACAGAGTTAGTAGTTTGACTATTGCTCCAAATATAACTAAAAGGAGGAGTACCCCCAGATGTAAGAGCATTAGCAAAACCGTCATTTCCTCCAATACATGTAACGGAATCTCTTATAAAAATATTACTTATTGGTTGTGGTTGCGAGACATTCACTGAACCTGCTCTTATACAACCATTGCCATCGGTAACAGTTACAGTGTAATTTAATGAAGGAACATTGTTTATACTTGAAGTATTTGAACCATTACTCCAAAGGTAACTATAATTTGGTGTGCCACCGAAAGCAGTTAAACTAGCGCTTCCATCAGCACCGCCGTAACAACTTACAAGGCTTGAACTTGTTGAAAGATACAGACTATCTGGCTGTGTTATCAGTGCTGAAAAAGATGTGTCTGAGCAACCGTTAGTATCGGTAACGATAACATTGTAATTACCTGGTGAAAGATTGTTCGCAGTTATAGTGCTTTGGCTTAGAGGGTCACTCCATGAGTAAGTAAAGGGAGTAGTACCTCCGGTATGAAATACAGTTAATTTTCCGTTTGCACTATCATAACACGAAACATTTTCCTCAATAATATTATTAATAGATAGTAAGTCTGGCTCATTTACATAAATTGAGTCACTATCAGTACAACCTTGTGCATCAACAACAGTTATGAAATAAGATGCTTGACCAGATGGACCAAAAGGTGTGCCAGATGGGACAAAAGTATTACCCCCATCAGAACTATATTGATATGGTAATGTTCCACCAAAAGCAGAAGTATAAATTATCCCATCATTTGCTCCAAAACAAGAAACATTTTGAACTAATACATCAAGTTGAGGATTTTGACCAGAAAGAATTTCAGCTGAATCTGTTAGTAAACATCCGTTATTATCAGTAACATTAAGCACATATAAATCTGGCATTAAAAAAGATAATTGATTAGAGGTTTCACCATTGCTCCATGAATAGCTGTAGCCTGGAGTTCCTCCCGAAATGGTTACATTTAGTTCACCAGTTGCCAAAGTCTGAGCTCCAGTACAAGTGGCATGATTAGTAATACTTATTGAACTTTGTAAAATTGTTGGTTCAGACACTGTAAGAGTATCAGCTGCTGGAGACGATATGCAACCATTAGCGTCAGTTATAGAAATAATATAATCTCCCGCAGTTAATCCATTTATTGAAGAAGTTGTTGAACCATTGTCCCAAAAATAGTTAAATGGAGGTGTCCCGCCTGTAACAGAATCAATACTCAATGATCCATCACTACCTGCAAAACAACTTACATCAAAAACTGAGGTATAAAAGTTTACTTCATCAGGCTGATTGATTGTAACATTTAAGCTGTCTGCACACCCGTTAGCATCTTCAGTAAATATAATATAGTTGCCAGCATAAAGTCCACTAAAAACATTAGATGCTTGCGGTGTAGGAAATGCATTTGGGATATAATACAGGTAAGTGTTAGAGCCTGTACCACCTGTCGCATTCAAAGTTATTCCACTAGACTGATCGCCGAAGCAATTAACACTTAGTGCTGAACTTAAAGAATCTAGTTGTAAATCAACATAAACACTACTGGGAATTAAAACAGAATCAGTAACTAGACAGCCTGATCCATCGATGACAGATACAGAATAATAGCCTGGTGATAATCCTGATATAGTGTTTGAAGTTGATCCGTTAAACCAAATTACTTGATAAGGTGGGGTTCCATCAGGTATAACAGTTGCTGAACCATTATTTAATCCGTTACATGGTGGTACGCTATCAAAAGACAGTGTAATATCTGCCTCAGCAACAAAGACATCTTCTGTAAAATTACACCCATTAATATCTGTAACAGTAGCATTGTAAGTCCCCGTTTCTAAGTTAATGGCAGAAGATGTAATTTGTGTATTTGGGTCGTCCCATAGATATGCTAAGGTGCCGATTCCTCCCTGAGTAACATTAATTGAAGCTTGTCCGTTAGATAAATTACATGTCTCACCTATTGAATCAACAGAGTAAACCCATTGCTGCGGTTCAGTTAGGTTTACGTCCACGCTGTCAATACAACCATTATCATCAATAGCTATTAAATTGTATGAAGCATTGGATATCTGACCACAAAGACCAGAGAAAATTGGAGCAGTTTGAGTGACAGATCCAGAAAGTGAATAACTCACCACTCCAACTCCATTAGATTGAGCTATTGATATTGATCCATCACAAGAACCATAGCATGAAACATTAACTCCATTATAATTTGAAGTTGAGGTGTATTGAACATCAAATTGATTGGGTTCTGTGATTACAACAGTTGTATCAGATGTACATCCAACAATATCTCTAACTGTTACCACATAATTTCCTGAGGTTAGGTTGTTGTAAATCAGAGAATTTGAATATGATGCTCCACCATTAATTGAGTAATCATAGTTGGGTGTACCACCAGAAGGAGCGAAAATAATAATCTCTGCATCATCAGCCCCATGACATGAGACACCAAATCCATTAAAATCAGATGAAGTGACATTAAATAAAATTTCAGTTGGCTCAGAAAGAAAAATATTGGAAGTAAATGTACATCCATTGACATCTTTAACAATTATGCTATAATTGGTTCCACCACACAATGACGAGAAAGTATTGGAGTTTTGAAAACTTAAACCTCCATCAATTGAATAAGTATACGGAGCTGTTCCTGATTGAATATTATCGACAATAAATTGTAGTGATCCATCACAAGCACTATAGCATGTCACAGATTGGTTTATAGAAATTGCTCCAGATAAAGTTGGTGGATCATTGATTGTTATATTTTCAGAGGCTAAACAGTTATTTGCATCTTTGTAATATACAGTGTAGACACCGGAACTTAAACCAGAAAAAACAGGATCTGAAGTATATGAAGATCCATCTAAAGAATATTGATAGGGAGCAGTACCACCGCTAGCTACTGCCGTTATTTCTCCATCACTTGCTCCGTAGCAACTCACATTTCTTCCATTATAATTTGATGAAATTACCGCAGAAACTGATAATTGAGCCGGCTGACCGATACTAAAAGAGCCTGCTGATGGTGTAGTTAAACAACCATTAACATCTGAGACAGAATAGGTATATGTACCTGTACATAAACCTTGGTATGTCGTGTCAATTGAAAAAGCATCTAATATGTTGTACTGATTTAACAGGCCAGGACCAGTTATTGTAATATTATAAGGAGGAGTTCCACCTAAAATACTTATATTTTGAGCAGCATTACAATCTCCAAAACATCCGTTAAAAGCTGTTTGTAAAGTGGAGAGTGAAAGAACTGGAACACCTAAAACAGTATAATCTTGAAATCCAAGAATTGCTGGGTTTGTAGGGTTAACAAGCTGTGAGTTTGGCACAAAAGGATTTGTTGAACCAGGAAGCGGAGGAAACGCACTCCAAAAAGAGACTGAATCAACCATAAGCATTCTGTAGTTTGTTGCTGTCATACCTGAAAATGGCTGTGTGGTACCTGTTGTAACAGCAGAAGATCCGTATGAAACTAAAAATGTTGGTGTTGCAAACCTGTAATTCATTAATTTAATAGGAGTTGCTGGAGAGGTTTGAGTTATGTAAACATTTACAGTTGCTAAATCACCGTAGCATAAAATTGGTACTGTTGTTGAAACTGAATCAATTGTTTGTGATTTGGAATTATGCGAGAAAAATACAGTGAATAAAATGGATATAAAAATTATAAACTTCTTCATATTGATGCTTGATTATCTAAATTATGATTGCAAGATACAAATATTTGTAGTTTTTAATGTAATGAATACCCTAAATCCTTGACTATGGAACCATTTAAATTGGATATGTTTTAATCTTCAGTTCTGATTATGAATAATAAGGGGCGATCATTAAGTAAACAATAACACCTGTTACCGTAACATACAGCCATATTGGAAATGTGATTCTAGCTATCTTTTTGTGTGAAGGAAAAGCTTTTTGAAAGGCTCTTACATAACTAATCAAGACAAGAGGAATTAATATAATCGAAAGTAATATGTGTGATATTAAAATAAAATAATAAGTATATTTTATCAAACCTGAACCTCCAAATGGAGTTGGATCAGTTGTTATGTGATAAGCAATATACATTACAAGAAAAGATAAAGATAATGCTATTGATAATTTCATTAAACTTTCATGCAATTTAACTTTCTTTCTCCTTATTGCAATGTAAGCAAAAACAAGAAGTATTGCAGTAACTGCGTTCGTACTGGAGTAAACTGGAGGCAAACTTTTAAGTGGTTTGGCAATAGGTAAATTTTCAATTAATGTTATTGGTTCAGAATTTGGCGCTCTTAAGTCAAATACTAATTTATCTGCATCCCATTTGAGGAAAAGTAGAAGTGCTACAACTAAAGGTATTAATACTGAAACACCAGTTATTAATTTATTATATTTTTTTTGATTCATTGTAATAAAAATTTGTCGATAACATATAAAATTTGAACAATCGGCAGATAAATATACGAAAACAATAGCACTTTTTTTGCTGAAGAATCATTCTGACTATTTAAAAACTTAAAAGATTTTAAGAGAAAAAATAAACCCAAAAAAATTATCAATAAAAAAGCATATTTACTTATTTCAAAGTACATTATCTCATAGAAGAAAGGAATAATAGAGGTAACAATCATCAAAATTGTAAATATAACTGAAAGTATTGGAGCAAAATTACTTTTATTTTTACCCGGCATCATTTTAAATTTTGCATTTTTATACTCCTCATCTCTTATCCACGAAATTGCAATAAAGTGAGGAAATTGCCAAAAAAATTGTACCGCAAAAAGAACTCCGGAGGCTAAGCTGAAATCATTTACAGCAGCTACCCAACCTAACAAACACGGCATGGCTCCAGGTATGGCCCCAAAAAAAAATTGCTACTGAAGACTTTCTTTTTAAAGGAGTATAAATATAAATGTAAAATAAGAAAGATAATAGACCAAGATAGAAACATTTAAAGCTAATAGTATTTAGCAAGATAAAGCCTGAAATTGAGATTATTGTTGAAAATAAAATTGCATTATTTAAAGAAATTTTCTGTGCTGGTATAGGTCTTTTGCTTGTTCTTGTCATTAAAGAATCATATTCTCTTTCAATAATCTGATTAAAAGAGTTTGCCCCCGCTGTGACAAAAAATCCGCCGAAAAATAAAAGTGACAGGTTGAAATAGTTTACTGAATCTATGGCCAAAAAATATCCAGTGATTGCTGAGAATAGGACAGTAAGTGATAATCTGAACTTAGTAAGTTCTTTAAATATTTTGAAACTCATTTAACAATGAGACTCGAAAGCAGATTTTAGATTTTCACTTATTAATTTAGCATCTCTGCCCTCAATATGATGTCTTTCAATCATATGGACAACTTTACCATCCTTCAACAATGCTATTGATGGTGATGAAGCTGGATAAGGAAGCATAAACTCTCTGGCTTTTGCGGTTGCTTCAGAGTCTTGACCAGCAAATACTGTTGCAAAATTGTCAGGCTTTGGATTAAGTTTAGTTGCCATTATCGCTGCTGGCCTTGCATTTCCAGCAGCACAACCACAGACGGAATTTACCATCAATAAAATCGTCCCATCTTGGCTCATTAAATTTGTTACCTCTTCAGAGGTTTTTAGTTCTTTATAGCCAGCTGAAGTTAGCTCTAACCTCATTGGTGTACATAATTGTTCAGGATACATATTTTTTTTTGCGCAAAAATAAACTTATTATCGTTTAGTTTTAAAAAAATCTTTTAACATTTGACTACACTCATTTTCATAAATGCCTTTTTTTACTTTAGTGCTAGGGTGAAGAATGTGAGGGTTTAAAGTTAAAAAACCTTTCTTTTTATCAGATGCTCCAAAAATAATTTCACTGATTCTGACCCAATAAGAAGCTCCAGCGCACATTACACATGGTTCCAAAGTAACAAATAGTCTGCAATCGTTTAAGTATTTGCTTGAGAGATAATTACTAGCACTTGTAAAAGCTTGCATTTCTGCGTGAGCAGTAGCATCATTTAATGACTCGCATAAATTATGAGCCCTAGCTATAATTTGATTTTGACATACAATTATAGCTCCAATTGGAACTTCATCTTTTTTCATTGCTTTTTTTGCTTCTTCAATTGCTTGTCTCATGAAGAACTCATCACTAAAAACATTAAAATCCATTTTACAAATATACGCTATGATTTTATTAAGTTTGTCAAAAAAAAGTGTTTAGAAACTTTAATTGTGGAGAATTAAATCTTGAAAAAGTTGGAACCATTGTCACTTTAAGCGGATGGGTTCAAAAATCAAGAAATCTTGGTAACGTTTTGTTCATAGATCTCAGAGATAGGTACGGGATTACTCAGCTAAAATTTGAACAAAATAACATCCAACTTTTTGATGAAGCTCAAAGTCTTGGAAGAGAATATGTACTTAAAATTGTTGGAAAAGTTGTTGAAAGAGAAAGTAAAAATAAAAACATAAAAACTGGAGAGATTGAGGTTTTAGTTGATAAGCTCAATATTCTTAACCCCTCTAAAACACCACCTTTTACAATTGAAGATAAAACTGATGGTGGAGAGGAGTTGAGAATGAAATATAGATACTTAGATATCAGAAGAAATAAAATCAGAGACAACTTAATTTTAAGACACAAAATCAGCTCAGAGGCTAGAAATTACTTGAACAGCATAGGATTTATAGACGTAGAAACACCATATTTAATTAAATCAACTCCTGAGGGAGCTAGAGATTTCATTGTCCCCTCTAGAATGAACTCCGGTAAATTTTATGCTCTACCGCAATCACCACAAACATTTAAACAACTTTTAATGGTTGCTGGAATCGACAAATATTATCAAATAGTCAAGTGCTTTAGAGATGAAGATCTAAGAGCTGACAGGCAACCTGAATTTACTCAAATTGATTGTGAAATGTCCTTTGTTAATCAAAGTCAAGTTTTAGAAACTTTTGAAGGCCTAATCAAAGATTTAATTTTTAAAATTAAAAATTTAAAATTAGAAGATTTTAAACAAATTACGTACGAAGAATCAATTTCAAAATACGGAACAGATAAACCTGATTTAAGATACGATTTAG
Organism: Flavobacteriales bacterium TMED84; assembly: GCA_002172655.2. GTDB lineage: Bacteria > Bacteroidota > Bacteroidia > Flavobacteriales > BACL11. The sequence goes on from NHEL02000013.1 coordinate 47,588, forward strand.
AAATTATCAATTTGTCAGATACCATTGCAGACACAGAATTTTTTAATTTTTTCAAATATGAATTTACTGCTGGAATCAAAATTGAATCAGGATCATCAATTTCAAGAAAACAAATAGATAGTTTTAGTAATTATATAAAACAAAAAGAAGTTGGAGGTGACAAACTATTTAACATTAAAATCAATGAGGATGGTGTTATAAAATCATCGGTAGATAAATTTTTATCAGAAAAAGACAAGTATTCTCTAGCTTCTGACTTAAACCTTAATAAAGGTGACATGGCTTTTTTTATGTCAGGAGAAAGAAAAAATATACTAAGTGTCTTGGGTAAATTAAGGATTTTTTTAGCCAAAAGTTTAGATCTAATTAATAAAAATAAGTTTGTGCCACTTTGGGTTATTGACTTTCCATTATTTGAGTGGGACGATGAAAATAAAAGGTACTCTGCTATGCATCATCCATTTACAGCACCTAAAAAAGATGACATTAAAAAATTAAGCTCTAATCCTCTACAAGTGAAAGCTAACGCATACGATCTTGTACTCAATGGTAGTGAAATTGGAGGTGGAAGTATAAGAATACACAATAAAGAACTTCAGAACCAAATTTTTTCTTTTCTTGGATTCACTGAAAAAGAAGCATCAAAACAATTTGGTTTTTTAATGAATGCATTTGAATATGGAGCTCCCCCTCACGGCGGAATTGCATTTGGCCTTGATAGATTATGTGCTGTAATAAACGGTGATGAAAGTATTAGAGATTACATTGCATTTCCGAAGAATAACAGCGGAAAAGATATTATGATTGAATCTCCGTCAATAATTGATAAAAACATCATTGAAGATTTGAATTTGGATATTAGTTTATGATTCTGTGAGAATTAAATCTATTTTTATTTATTGATCCTTGCCTGAGAATTTTTTGCTCATTTTCTGACAGATCTATAATCTTCTTACACTCAGTTGAACAACAGGATTTAAATTTTTCTTTACATTTTTTACATTGAATAAATAAAAGGTTACAACTCATATTTTTACAATTGATGTGCATGTCACATTTACTTCCGCACTGATGACAAAAACTAATAACTTTTTCAGAGATTTTTTCAGATAATCTTTCATCAAACACAAAATTTTTACCAATAAATTTATTCTCTAGCTTTGGATTTTCCATTAACTGCTTTTTATAATCTATTATGCCCCCGTGTAATTGATTAACATCTCTGAATCCATTATGTTTTAAGTAAGCAGAAGCTTTTTCACATCTAATTCCACCAGTGCAATAAAGTAAAATTTTATCATTTTTATTCTCTGACAATAATTCTTTAACCATTGGCAGTTCTTGTTTAAAGGTTTCTGATTGAGGTAAAATAGCATTTTTAAAATGTCCGATTTCACTTTCGTAATGATTTCTCATATCAACGATTACCGCCCCTTTATCAATAGCATCATTCCATTCACCTGCACTAAGATGATTTCCAACTTTGCTTGAGTCAAAATCAATTTCATTTAATCCGTCAGCAACTATCCTTTTTTTAATTTTAATTATTAACTTAAAAAATGAAAAATCTTTTTCTTCAATTGCTTCTTTCAGAGAAATATTTTTTAAGTATATATCATTATCGAGTTGCTCTTTGAATTTTTCAATATTATAATTTGGAATACTAATCTGAGCATTAATTCCCTCAGTGGCAATGTATACACGACCAAGAACTTTTAATTTATCCCATTCTCTGTAAAGATAATCTCTATAAAAAGATATATCTTTTAAATTAACATACTTGTAAAAAGATAAAGTTGTTCTTTTAAATGTTTCACTTTCTAATTTTTTCTTAGCATCTTGAGAGCTGAGCTTATTGAATAATAAATACTTATTTGCGTTAGGGTCCAAATTGATATATAAATTTTATTATAGTACTATATTTGTAAAACTATGAAAAAAAATAAAATTTTAGTTATAGGTTCTTCTGGACAAATAGGAACTGACCTTTGCCTTAGTTTAGAGAGAATGTACGGCGCTGAAAATATTATTCGTTCTGATCTTAATCCTGCTAAAGAAAAAAACCATTATAAAAACTTTATAGAGCTAGATGTTCTTGATAATGAAATGTTGACTAGGAAAGTAAAAGAAGAAAATATTTCTGAAATATATTTATTAGCAGCTTCTTTGTCTGCACTTGCAGAAAAAAATGTACTGGTTTCATGCGAATTAAATATGAATTCGCTCATAAACGTGTTAGAGCTTGCTAGAAAGAAAATTATAAAAAAAATTTTTTGGCCATCATCAATTGCTGTTTTTGGACCTGATAGTCCAAAATTAAATACACCTCAAAACACTATTTTAAATCCGAGCTCAATTTATGGAATAACAAAATTATCTGGAGAAAAACTTTGCAAATATTACTATGATAAATTTGATGTTGATATTCGAAGCCTCAGATTGCCAGGTCTAATTGGCTGGAGATCCTTAGCTGGTGGAGGGACTACTGATTATGCAGTAGAAATCTTTTATTATGCTTTAAAGAACAATGATTACACATGCTTCTTGTCTAAAGAGACTATATTACCAATGATGTACATGGATGATGCAATTGAAGCTATTTTAAAGATAATGACAACTAAAAAAGAGAATATTAAAATTAGAACTTCTTATAATATTTCAGCAGTAAGTTTTACTCCTAAAGAATTAGAAAAGCAAATAAAAATTTATTTACCTAATTTTAATGTTAAATTTAAGCCTGATTACAGACAAAAAATTGCAGACTCTTGGCCAGATAGCATAGACGATCGAGAAGCAAAAGTTGATTGGGGATGGAAAGCAAAATTTAATCTAGAAAAACTAACTTCTGAAATGTTTAAAAACTTATCGAATTGAAAGAACAACTGAAAATTTATAATACTCTCACAAAAACAAAAGATGTTTTTAGTCCAATTGATAAAAATTGTGTTGGTATGTATGTATGTGGACCAACAGTTTATGGAGAACCTCATCTTGGCCATGCTAGACCAGCAATTGTATTTGATGTTATTTTTAGATATTTTACACACCTTGGATATAAGACTAGATACGTTAGAAATATTACTGATGTTGGTCATTTAGAAAATGATTCGGATGATGGTATTGACAAGATTGAAAAAAAAGCAAAAAGTGAAATGCTTGAACCTATGGAGGTAGCCCAATTCTATACAGAAAAATATCACGAATGCTTAAAAAAACTAAATTGCCTATCTCCTTCGATTGAGCCTCGTGCAACAGGTCACATAATTGAACAAATAGAGATGATTGAAAAAATTATTAAAAATGGGTTTGCTTATGTTAAAAACGAGTCAGTTTACATGGATGTTAAAAAATACAGCGAGACATACAATTATGGAGTCTTATCAGGTAGAAAGATTGAGGATAATATTGATGGGACAAGAGAATTAGAATCTCAGTCAGAAAAAAAACATGCTGCAGATTTTGCACTTTGGAAAAAAGCTTCAAATCGTCATATAATGAAATGGAATTCACCATGGGGCGTAGGCTTTCCAGGATGGCATATTGAATGTTCAGCAATGAGTAAAAAGTATTTAGGGGAAAAATTTGATATTCATGGTGGTGGTCTTGACTTAATTTTTCCACATCATGAAGCAGAAATATGCCAAAGTTACGCTGCGGATTTATGTCCTCCAGCCAATTACTGGATACACAATAATATGATAACAATTGATGGTCAAAAAATGGGGAAATCGTTAGGAAATTTTATAAACCTGAATGAATTTTTTAATGGTTCTCACGCAAAACTTGATAAGGCATACCATCCAATGGTAATTAGATTTTTAATCTTACAAGCTCACTATAAAGGTACTATTGACTTTTCTAATAATGCATTAGTTTCTTGTGAAAAAGGTCTCAATAAATTATTAAAATCTTATGAAAACATTAAAAATATTAATTGTGAAAAAAAGGGATTTATTAATGATGATTTAGAAAAAATTAAAACTAATTGTTACTCAGCATTAAATGATGACTTTAATACGCCAATTGTAATCGCTAATTTATTTGAATTATCAAAAATTATAAATACCTCAATTAAAGAAAAAATAACAATGACCTTTTCACAAAAAGAACTTGTAAAAAAAATATTTGATATTTTTTTATTTGAGTTATTGGGCATTAAAAAAATAGTTGAGAATATCAACAATGATTTGAGTAAAGAGCTTATGAAGCTAATTATAGATTTAAGAGATAATTCTAAAAAGAATAAAGATTGGGAAACAGCTGATATAATTAGAGATAAATTATCTGAAATAAATATTCAAATTAAAGATACAAGAGAGGGTACTAATTGGGAATTAAATGAATAAATTATTTATACAAAATTTTCTTTGCATTTTTTTTATTTTATCATCATGCACGGAAAATACTAATGTTAGAAAAAATAAATCTTTAGAACTAAACAATATAGTAAATGTTCCTAAATTTAACTCAGACTCATGCTATAGTTATATTCAAAAACAAGTTGAATTTGGCCCTAGATACTTGAGCAGTGAGGGTGCAAAAAATTGTTCTAAATGGCTAATAAAAAAACTTTCTAAAATTGCTGATACTTTAGTTGTCCAAGAAGCTAATGTTATTACTTACGATAATAAAAGACATAAAATAAAAAATATAATCGCTTCTTTTCATCCCAAAAAAAACAATCGTATCTTGCTTATGGCACATTGGGACACAAGACATATTGCCGATCATGATAGCGTCAGAAAAAACAAACCAATTCTTGGGGCAAATGATGGTGGTAGCGGAGTTGGAATGTTAATTGAAATAGCAAGAAATATTAAACTTAAAAAACCTAAAGTAGGTGTCGATATTATTCTTTTTGACGGTGAAGACTATGGGCAGCCAGAAAATAGTAAATTTCCCATTATGCAAGATTCGTGGTGTTTAGGTTCTCAATATTGGTCTAAAAACAAACACAGAAAAAATTATTTCGCAAAATATGGCATTCTTTTAGATATGGTTGGTGGTCCAAACGCTAAATTTTATGAGGAAGATTTTTCAAAATTCTATGCAGATAATATTTTACAAAAAGTTTGGAATATAGGACATGACATAGGATATGGTGAGTTTTTTGTTTTTGAAAGAGGAGCCCAATTTTTAGATGATCATTACTATGTAAATAGTCTTACTTCTATACCTACAATTGATATTATCGAATTTGATCCATCATCAAAAAATAAATTTAACAAACATTGGCATACTCACGGTGATGACTTAAATAATATCAGTAAAAAAACACTAAAGGCAATTGGTCAAACTGTTATGCATGTAATTTATAATGACTAGCTAAACATTTATTGCTCGTCACATCCTTGAATAAATGTGATATAAAAATCTGAAACCTCTAAAATTTTTTGTTTTTTTTCATTCGTATACAAAGAAGCATCAATCTCTATATCAATTGGTAAAAACTCTTGCTCTGCAATTTCCAAGTAAAATTTAGTAATTTCTTCACTTGTTTCATTGAGAAAAAATAATTCGTATTCTTCTAGATTTTTAGAATCTTTAAAAAGATGCATATTTTCTCCAAAGATCCACCAACCTACATATTTTTTTGTTTGAACTTTCTTTTTATCATTTATATCATTTGGAGATGATAAATAGGTGTTATTATCAATATTAGAACAAGAAGTTGCAAAAAAAATAATTGTTAATAATATTAGCTTCATTTTTTATAAAAATTCATTTTTTCAATGTAATTCCAGGCTTTATGTGGTACCAAAAATGACGCATCAATTCCTTGCTTAATGTAACTTCTGATTGATGAGGCAGATATTTGTATGATTGGAGCTTCTTTAATGTATGTTACATTAATGTAGGAATCATTGAATTCAAAGCCTGGTCTTGGGTATACATAAAAATGATAGGTGTTTAATAGTTCCTCATAATTTTTCCATTTATGAATGTGAGTTAAATTATCAGCCCCCATAATTATTGAAAAATTGTGATTGTATTTTTCAGACAACTTTACCATTGTATCAATTGTATATGATGGTTGAATAATATCAAACTCTATGTCCGTCGCTTTGAGATACTTTACGTCTAATATTTCTTGCCTAATTATATTTAATCGGTGATTCTTGTCTAATATCTTTTTGTTTTTTTTAAAAGGACTCTCAGGTGAAACAACAAACCAAACTTCTTCTAAGCTAGAGTGATGATAAAAATAATTAGCTATTATTTTGTGACCTACATGAAAGGGATTAAATGTTCCAAAAAATAAACCAATTTGTTTCATGTTATTTTAAAAAATTACGAATAATTTTTTCAGCTTCCAAGCATGCTTCCTCAAGTATTATATTTTTAATTATAGAGTCAAACTTTGAACTTTGATTTAACTCTAAATCCATTTTTAGTTCTCTTTCTAGCAACTGTGATTGAGACTCTGAATCTCTTTTTTTCAATCGATTTAATAATTCATTTTTAGATGGTGGCATGATAAAAATTGATAGACAGTTTTTTTCAAATTTGTCTTTGATATTAATACCTCCAAAAACATCTACATCTAGCAAAACAACTTTATTTAAACTCCATATTCTATTTAACTCTTTAAGGTATGTTCCGTAAAATTTATCACTATATACTTCTTGCCACTCAACAAATAAATTTTTATTAATATCATTTTTGAATTCATCTATTGATTTAAAATAATAATTCACTGAATCCTTTTCATCTGCTCTAGGTGATCTGCTAGTTGCAGAAATTGAAAAAGACAATTGTTCAATTCTATTAATTAGACAATTGGCAATTGATGTCTTACCTGCTCCCGAGGGAGCTGAAATTACAACTAATTTAGACATTATAGTACATTTAAGATTTGCTCTTTAACTTTTTCTAAATTCTCTTTCATTGATATTACAATTTTTTGAATATTAAAATCATTTGCCTTTGAGCCAATTGTATTAATTTCTCTTCCTATTTCTTGAGAAATAAAACCTAATTTTTTACCTACTGGTTTGTTAGAGTTTATATTTTTTTGAAATAGGTTTATGTGTGAGTCTAGTCTTATTAGCTCCTCATTGATATCATATTTTTCTATATAATAGATTATTTCTTGCTCAAATCTGTCCTTGTCGACCTCTTTAAGCGCAAGTATTTTATTTTGTAATTTAGTCCTAACCTCATTTTTTCTTTTGATTGCCCTCTTGTTTATTCTTTCTAGATTGTTGTAAATAGAATTTATATTATATAAAAGATCCTTTTCTAAAACGCTTCCTTCTTTAAGTCTAAATTGTGAAAGCTCTTCAACAATTTCTTTGACTTTTTGAAGTATTTTTTTCTTGCTATTTGCATTTAACTTTGAGCTATTATTTTGAGTTCTATTAAATATTTGTAGATGTTTTGCTGATCCTGTCCAAAAGTTATCAGAAAAGTTTTCTGAAATAATTTTTTCTTCAATCAACGATTTTCTCATCTTTTCAATTTTGGAGACTTCACTTTTAAACAAATCACTGTTTTGGATATATAATTCTTGCCTATCATAATCTTGTGTTATCAATAGTTCTACTTTTCCTCTTATTAATTTTTTAGAAATTAATCTTCTGATGTCAAACTCTAAAATTCTTATTCTTGATGGAACTTTTAATGAAATATCTAAATTTTTAGAATTCAATGATTTTATATAAAAATTAAAATGTGAATTATTTAAGATTAACTCACCAGATCCAAAGCCTGTCATTGATAAAATCATTTTTTTTTACAAATTTATTAAAGAATATTTTGTTTGTCTACAGAAACCAAATATATGCCAAAAAAAACCAAAGTAATTGAAAATATTTTTGTCGCATCAATTTGATCAGAGTGCAATAAGATTGCAAATATTGAAGCCAGAATAGGCTGTAAATATATGTAAGTGCTTACAGTGGTTGGATTTAGTTTTTTTAAAGCACTTGAATTTAAAAGGTATGCAAAAAAGGTTGTAAAAATTAAAACAAATAATACTTCCAAAACTATTGTTTTGGGCATAACCATCCATTCAACGCTAATGAGTTCTTTCAAGCCAAAAGGTATTACAAAAATTGATCCAAATAAAAAAACCATCATCATTACTGTAACTGCGTTATATTTTTTAATCAAAGGCTTTACTAAAACTAAATAAAGTGCATAGCTTGTTGCATTCAAAAAAATAAATAAATTTCCCTTCATATAATTATTATTAAAATCTAAACTATCCTTATTTAATATGAGTATAGTCGCCCCAAGAATTCCTAAAAATACTCCTATGGTTTTTTTAATTGTAATTTGCTCTTTCAAATAAATTAATGAAATAACAATAACCAAAAGAGGATTAGTAGTCATGATAATTGCTGCGTTAATTGGAGTTGTTAAATTGAGGCCTTGAAAAAATAATAGTTGATTGATTGTAACTCCAAAAATGCCACACAGAAAAAATAGTGCTAAATCCTTTGAGTAAATTTTTTCTTTTACAAAAACAATATAACAAACAGAAAATAAAATAATAGCGCTTGTGACTCTTAATAAAATAAATCCAGATGGTTGAATGTAATTTGGCATTACGTCTTTAGCTAATGTGTAATTAAGTGCATAAATTAAGTTAGCACATAGTAATGCCGAATGGGCTAATATTTTTGAGTTCAAAAATTTTAATTTTTACAAATGTAGAAACAAATGTTTTATAGCTTTGTGTATTAATATATTATTAAAATGAGATTTAATACAAAAACTATACACGCCGGACTTTCTGCTGACTTATCAACTGGTGCAATTATGACTCCTATTTATCAAACATCAACCTACGTTCAAGATTCACCTGGTGAGCATAAGGGCTTTGAATATTCAAGAACAGGAAACCCAACAAGATTAGCACTTGAAAAAAATATTAGTGCTTTAGAAAATGGAAAACACGGACTTTGTTACTCTAGTGGACTAGCTGCTATTGATAGTGTTATTAAATTACTAAAAGCCGGTGATGAAGTAATTTCAACAAATGATTTATACGGAGGAACATACCGATTATTTACTAAGGTGTTTGAAAATTATGGAATTAAATTTCATTTCTGTGATGCTACTAATTATGAAAATGTATTAAATCTTGTGAGTGAAAAAACCAAATTAATTTGGATTGAGACGCCAACTAATCCAATGTTAAATATAATTGATATTGAAAAAATAACACTTGCTGTAAAGTCAAAGCAAATATTAGTTTGTGTTGACAATACATTCGCTACACCATATTTACAAAACCCTCTTGATTTAGGGGCTGATATTGTTATGCATTCTGTAACTAAATTTATTGGAGGTCACTCTGATATTATTATGGGCGCACTTATTTGTAATAATGATCATATAGCTGAGCAGTTATTTTTCTTGCAAAATTCTTGCGGAGCTGTACCTGGACCACAAGACTGTTTTCTAGCCCTAAGAGGTATTAAAACTCTTCACGTGAGAATGCAAAGACATTGTGAAAATGGAATCGAGATTGCTAATTTTTTAAGTAAGCATAATAAGATAAAAAATGTATTCTATCCAGGACTGATAAATCATAAAAATCATGATATTGCAAAAAAGCAAATGAAAAACTACGGAGGTATGCTGTCATTTGATCTAAATAACAGCTCGTTGAAGAAGGCTGAAGAATTTGTTTCAAGAACCCACTTTTTTACTTTAGCTGAAAGTCTAGGTGGAGTTGAATCACTCTGTGGTCATCCTGCCTCTATGACTCATGCTGCAATACCCAAGCAAGAAAGGCAAAAAAGTGGTGTAACAGACTCATTAATAAGATTAAGTGTTGGCATTGAAGATATTGATGATTTGATTTATGATTTAGAATCTACTCTCAAAAAAGTATAGCTTTGAAAGCTGCAATTATAACTGGCTCCAGCTCAGGTGTTGGCAAAGAGTTAACTCAACAGCTTTTGAATGAAGGGTGGTTTGTTTACGGGATTTCACGTTCGAATAAAATAACTCACGATTTATTCGTTCATAATTCAGTTGATTTATCTGACATAAAAAACATAAAAAGCTATGAGTTTCCTAACATCTGCTGTGATGAAATCTTATTAGTGAACAGTGCTGCAACTTTAGGCAATATTGTACCCTTTGATAAGAAAGAGAATTATGATTTATTAGCTGAAATAAATTGTAATCTTATTTCTCCTATTATTTTATTTAATAAGTTCATTAAAAAATTTAATAATGTTAAAAAAACTATATTTAGCATCAGCTCAGGAGCTGCTGCAAAACCAATACATAGCTGGTCGACTTATTGTGTTTCAAAATCAGGCCTTGAATTGTTATCGCAAGTTTTAAAAAATGAAAGTCTCAATAGTAATCTTCGTATTTTTTCCATACATCCTGGAATTGTAGATACTCCAATGCAAAAACACATAAGAAAATCTAGCAAAAGTGATTTTCCGCTTGTAGATAAATTTATTGCATACCACAAAAACAACGAACTAGTATCTGCTAAACTAATTGCTGAGAAACTGAATTATTTGTACAAAAACCAACAAAATTTCCATGAAACTGTGATTTATCTAAGAAATCTTAAAATCTGAGATTCAAATCAATAAAAAAACAGAAAAAACATACTTAAAGTGTTAATTTACAACGAGTTATATTAAATATGTGTTTTTAACAACATAATGTGTAAAAAGATGTATTAAAATACGTATTAAAAAATATGAAAAAACTTTAATGTATTCATTTTCAGCTATTTAAGGGTAAAAAAAAATTTTTTGTTAAAATATTCAAATAAAAATCAGTTAAAAAGAAAAAAATCAAATAATTCAATAAACAAAAACAATTATGTTTTAAGTTTGGACCATATTAATCAAAATGTATATTAATTATGGACAATGTATTTAAGTATTTTAATGGCTTTTTCAAAGGCTTAACTGGTTTAATCATGACTGTTTTAGGCCTTGGAGTTGCTGTAGAGATTCTTTTTGGAGGAGGATCAATGTTTGGTATGACTGTTATTGACAACGTGATGGCTGTTATTAATGGTTTAGGTGGAGCTGGCTTCGCTGGCTTAGTTGGTTTACTTGTATTGTTTTCTTTATTAACAGGAAAATAATTCTAAATCAATGTTTTAGTTTAATAAATAGCCCTGCATTTAAGTAGGGCTATTTTTTTAATATGATAGCTTTTATTTGTACACTTCTTGCAATTGCATTATTTATGATGCTCTCTAGCAGAATAGAGAAATATCTCTAACTGAGTATTTTTATTAATTTTAAACTTAAAAAATGCTAGATTTTTTTGATAAAATTCAATCCTTCATAATTCGCATAATCAAATTAGCCCTAACTCTATTGTGTCTTGGAGTTATAACACAACTATTGATTAACGATAAAATTCTTGGTTGGGACCCAGTTGGAAATATTCAAGATGCAGGAAGTTCTTTTATAGGAATTCTTTTCATCATTATTTTATATCAACTCTACAATAAAAATAGTTAGTGAGCATCTAACCAGTTATTTGAAATTCCTATATCTACTTTAAGTGGTACAGCCAACTTTGTTGCTTTCTCCATTTTTTCTTTAACCAATTTCTTCATCTCATTTATTTCTGATTTATCAACATCGAAAACTAACTCGTCATGCACTTGTAAAATCATTTTAGAATTTAAATTTTGAAGTGCTATTTCATTATTTATATCAATCATTGCTATTTTAATAATATCAGCGGCTGTTCCTTGAATTGGCATATTGATTGCAATTCTCTCCTCAAATGATTTCAAAACATAATTTTTTGAATTTATATTTCTCAGTGGTCTTTTTCTGTTAAAAATTGTCTTAGCAAATTCGTAGTTTCTAGCTTCTTCAATCAAAAAATCCATATACTTTTTTACCCCTTTGAACTCATTAAAATAACTATCAATTATTTCTTTTGCTTTGTTTCTACCAATACCTAAATTTTGAGACAAACCATGAGGAGATATTCCATAAATTATACCAAAATTTACAGCTTTAGCATCAGATCTCATTTCTTTTGTTACTTTGTCTAAAGGAACATTATTAATTTTTGAAGCAGTTGCTGAATGTATATCTAAATCGTTATTAAATGCACTTATCATAAAATTATCATTACTTAATGATGCCATTATTCTTAACTCTATTTGCGAGTAATCAGCAGCTAATAAAGTGAAGTCAGAACTTCTTGACTTAAATGCCTTTCGAATGAGCTTGCCTCGGCTAGACCGAATGGGTATGTTTTGAATATTAGGATTTACAGAACTTAAGCGTCCGGTTGATGTTACTGTTTGATTAAATGTGGTGTGAATTCTTTCAGAAACAGCAACTTTTGGTAATGCTTTTACATAGGTATTATTAAGTTTATTTATTTCCCTGTGCTCGAGTATTAAATTAATAATCGGATGTTTATCCCTCAGTCTTATTAATGTTTCCTCAGAGGTCGAGTATTGTCCAGATTTAGTTTTCTTTGGCTTATCCGTTAATTTTAAATAATCAAATAGTACTTCTCCTAATTGTTTAGGAGAGGAAACATTAAATGTTTTTCCAGATATTTTTACTATTTCATTTTCAAGCTTAAATAGTTCATCATCTAATTGCTTAGAAAAATCATTTAAGAAATTTATATCTATTTTGATTCCACTTTTTTCCATTTCAAGCAGAGCATTAATTAATGGAATTTCAATTTCTTGAAAAAGATCAAGTAGATTGGAACTCTTTAGTTCATCTAATTGTTTTTTGTAAGTTTCATAAAAAGCTGAAACAAAGTGATCATTAAAATCAGCGTTAGTGTATTTTGCGACTAAATTTCTTATTTGACTGTTAGCAGAGGAATCTATCAGATACTCAGCTATGTGAAGATCAAAAAAATTGGTCTCAAGTTTTTTTGGTTGTTGAAAAATAGTTTTAAGTAGGAACTTAACATTATTACTAATGATTGTTTTTGTTGAGCTACTAAAATTAGACTCAAGAAAATCTTTTAAAAACTTTTTTGTACCAACATTAATTTCATTTACCAATAATTTTTTGTTTGAATCACAAATGAAAACACATAAGGATTTTTCACCTGAGGGGTTATCTAATGCAATTGACAAATGTGATACACCTTTAAGACTATTTAATTCTCTTTTAAACTCTGAATCATCCATTTTAATAAGTTCAGATTTATTTTCTTCGCTAGCATTAGTGAATAAATCAGGTTGTTTTGTCTCAGTAGTAGATGTTGCTTTTAGATTTTCTTTTGAAAAAATCTTTTCAGAAAGATTTCTAAACTCAAGCTCATCAAATAGTTCTTTAAGTTTGACAGAATGGAATTGACCAACTATCATTTCTTTCTCATCAAATTCAATTGGAACATCAGTAATAATAGTTGCCAACCTTTTAGATAGTATTGCTGATTCTCTGCCATCTATCACTTTTTCCTTAATTTTTCCACTTATCTTATGTACATTTTCTAGTAAGTTTTCTACAGAACCAAATTGAGAAATAAACTTTTGAGCTGTGACTTTACCCACACCTGGAATACCAGGTATGTTATCTGAAGCATCTCCCATAAGTGCAAGCAAATCAATTACCTGTTTTTGATTTTGAATTTTAAATTGCTCAAGTACATTTTCTACTCCCCATATTTCACTTGGCTTCCATTTACTAGATGGTCTATACATTTTTATGTTTTTAGAAACAAGCTGAGCAAAATCCTTGTCTGGTGTCATCATAAAAACATCAAATTCTTTTTTTTCTAAGGCTTTGGAAATGGTTCCAATAATATCATCAGCTTCATAGCCTGGCTTAGCATAAGTCTTAACATTAATTGAATCAAGAAATTTAAAGATATAGTCTAGAGAGTTTTTTATGGGATCAGGCATTTCCTGCCTATTTGCTTTATACTCAGAAAATTCGATGTGTCTAAATGTTGGTTCTTTTGAATCAAAAACAACAGCTAAATGTGTAGGCTTATGTTTATTTATGATTTCAAAAATTGAGTTAGCAAAGCCAAAAACAGTTGATGTATCATAACCTTTTGAATTAATTCTAGGATTTTTTATGAAAGCAAAGTATGCACGATAAATTATTGCGTATGCATCAACTAAAAATATTTTTTTTTTTTACTTTCATTTCATAAAATTAAACTTTTTAAACTTTAATTCATCTATCTAATTTAATTGAAAAGAAAAAATTTAAAATCCTTAAAATTTTCTGCAATAATTCTAATAATTATTTGGTCCGTTAAAATATTTGAAATTATTTTTGATTATGACTTTACTGAGTATGGTGTTTTACCAAGAAACTTCAATGGTCTGATAGGTATATTGTTCAGCCCTCTAATACATTCAGACGTTAATCATCTACTGAGTAATAGTTTACCAGTAATTATTTTATGCCTACTTATTTTTAACTTTTACAGTCAAATTGCAAAAAAAATATTCATATATCTTTACTTTATTTCAGGCTTATGGCTTTGGTGTTTTGGTAGAGAATCCTTTCACATAGGTGCTAGTGGTTTAATTTACGCCATGGCAAGCTTTTTATTTTTCAGTGGGATTTTAAGAAAAAACTCTCAATTAAGTGCGGTCGCGTTGTTAGTAATTTTCATTTACGGTGGACTATTTTGGGGTCTTTTCCCAATACATAAAAATGTATCATGGGAAGGTCATTTAACTGGATTTATTGCTGGAATTTTAGTTTCATTTATTTGCAGAAAAGATGGGCCCAAAAGAAAGAAATATAATTGGGAAATTGAGGAGGATTTGGAAGTTAATAATAATGAACCAAATCATTATATAAACTAAAAATTATTTAACTGAGAACCAAATTCTCTCATGACCGTAATAAAAAATCAACTTTAGCACTCTATCTACCGCTACCAAAAAGCCAGCTCCTTTTTTTGATATTCCTTCAAGGTCAAACAAAGGGGGTAACATCGTCAAAACAATATATGTTGTTGTCATGGCTAATAAATTCCAAGTTATTGCTTTAAATAAATGTTTTCTTTTTGTACTCATATTTTTTTTCATACTTATTTATTATAATTTAGATTGAGAATATAAATAAACTAAATTTGTTTATATGTTAAATATCAGAAATTTTTGCATAATAGCGCACATAGATCACGGGAAAAGTACTTTAGCTGATAGACTATTACAGGCTACAAATTCTATTTCAGAAAGAGAATTTAAAAATCAAATGCTAGATGATATGGATCTTGAGAAAGAAAGAGGAATTACAATTAAAAGCAAAGCAATTCAAATGAAGTTCCTCAGAAATAATATTGAATATACTTTAAACCTTATAGATACCCCAGGACATGTTGATTTTTCATACGAGGTTTCTAGATCAATTGCTGCATGCGAAGGTGCTCTATTAATTGTAGACGCAGCTCAAGGAATTCAGGCGCAAACAATTAGTAATTTATATTTAGCACTTGATAATGATTTAGAGATTTTACCAATAATTAATAAGATTGATTTACCGAGTGCTGATCCGGAAGTTGTGAAAGATCAAATTGTTGATTTAATTGGATGTAGTAAGGATGAAGTTTTAGAAGTAAGTGCAAAAACAGGACAAGGAATTGATAAAATTTTAGATTCTGTCATAGATCGTATTCCACATCCTAAAGGAGATTCTGAATCACAGTTACAGGCTATGATTTTTGATTCAGTTTACAATCCATTTAGAGGAATTGAAGCTTATTTCAAAATATTTAACGGTAAAATTCAAAAAGGTGATAAAGTAAAGTTTATTGCTACTGGAAAAGAATATTTCGCTGAAGAAATTGGAGTATTAAAAATAAAACAAGAACCAAAAAAAATATTATCAACTGGCGAGGTTGGGTATATTATTTCTGGAATTAAGAATGCCAATGAGGTCAAAGTTGGTGATACAATAACATCAACAAATAATCCTTCAAAAAATGCAATTTTAGGATTTGAAGATGTTAAGCCGATGGTCTTTGCGGGAATATACCCCGTTGATACTGATGATTATGAGGAACTCAGAGTTTCTATGGAAAAATTACAACTTAATGATGCATCATTAACATTTTCACCTGAATCATCTGTTGCTCTTGGGTTTGGTTTTAGATGTGGATTTCTAGGTATGCTACATATGGAAATTATTCAAGAAAGACTTGAAAGAGAATTTGAAATGAATGTAATCACCACAGTGCCTAATGTGTCATATTTTGCTCATAACAAAAAAGGAGATAAAATCATAATTAATAATCCCTCTGATTACCCTGACCCCAGCACTTTGGATTATGTTGAAGAACCCTACATTAATGCACAAATAATTACAAAAGCTGATTTTGTTGGGCCAGTTATGAATCTTTGCATTGAAAAACGAGGTGTTTTAAAAAATCAAGTTTATTTGACAACAGATCGTGTAGAACTAACCTTTGACATCCCTCTTTCCGAAATTGTATTTGACTTTTATGATAAACTAAAAAGTATTTCCAAAGGTTATGCGTCTTTTGACTATCATCCCATTGACTATAGAATATCAAATTTATCTAAACTTGACATTCTACTTAATGGTGATCATGTAGATGCCTTGTCCGCCTTAGTACATAAGGATAATTCATTTACATTAGGCAAAAAACTTTGCCATAAACTTAAGTCACTAATTCCTAGGCAACAATTTGATATCGCTATTCAATCAGCTATTGGTTCCAAAATAATTTCGAGAGAAACAGTAAAGGCTGTAAGAAAGGATGTAACAGCCAAATGTTATGGGGGAGACATCACAAGAAAAAGAAAACTTTTGGAAAAACAAAAAAAGGGAAAGAAGAGAATGAAACAAGTCGGAAATGTGGAAATTCCTCAAAATGCATTTTTATCAGTACTTAAGTTAAATGATTAATAAATAAAAATGGCAGGGCATAGTAAATGGGCAAATATTAAACATCGCAAAGGGGCACAAGACGCAAAGAGGTCTAAAATATTTACAAAACTTATAAAGGAATTGACAATTGCTGCAAAAGTTGGCGGAGATGATAAAGATTCTAATCCAAGATTAAGAACTGCTATTCAAAATGCCAAAGGAGCAAATATGCCTAAGGATACGATTAATAGAGCAATTAAAAAAGGTATGAGCAATGAAGCAGAAAATTACACAGAAGTTAGCTTTGAAGGATATGGCCCTAGCGGCATTGCCTTTTTTATAGATTGCTCAACAGACAACAATAATAGAACTGTATCAAACGTGAGAGCTATATTTAATAAATTTGGCGGGGAACTAGGTACAAAAGGGTCACTAGAATTTATTTTTAATAGAAAGGGGCTTTTTATTATTGAAAAAAATAAAATTAATAGCAACATAGATGAGTTTCAAATTAATCTGATTGATTGGGGACTTGACGATTTTATCATTGACGAAGATTTATGTTTTTTATATGTTGAGATGAAAGACTTCAATAAAATGCAAAAAAAACTAGATGAAGATAATGTTTTTGTAAAATCATCTGAGCTTATAAGACTGCCTAATTCAACTAAGAATTTAGAGTTTGAAAAAGCTCAATCAATAATAAAAATGATTGAGAAATTTGAAGAGGATGATGATGTTCAAAATGTTTTTCATAACTTAGAAATAACTGAGGAAATAATTAGAAAAATATAATTTTATGAACGTACTAATCATTGGAAGCGGAGGAAGAGAACACGCAATTGCATGGAAAATTTCCAAAAGTAGTATGATTAAAAAACTAATTGTTTGCCCTGGTAATGCTGGCACTGAGTTAGTTGCTAAAAATATTGAATTAGATATTACTGATTTTAACAAAGTTAAATTATTGTGTCTAGAAGAAGAAATTGATATTGTAATTGTTGGTCCAGAAGATCCATTAGTAAACGGTATTTCTGACTATTTTGAGATTCAAAAAGAATTAAAGGATGTAACTCTGATTGGTCCATGCAAAAAAGCTGCACAGTTAGAAGGGAGTAAAGACTTTGCAAAAGAGTTCATGAAAAAGTATAATATCCCAACTGCTAAACATAAAACTTTTGATATTAACTCAATAGAAAGCGGATATAAATTTCTAGAAAACTTATCACCCCCCTACGTTTTGAAAGCGGATGGGCTTGCTGCAGGTAAAGGGGTATTAATATTGGATAAGCTTAATGAGGCAAAAAAATGCTTGAAAGAAATGATTTTGGAAAATAAATTTGGTAATGCTTCAGAAAAAGTTGTGATTGAAGAATTTTTGGAAGGTGTGGAACTATCAGTTTTTGTGTTGACGGACGGATCAACTTACAAAGTTCTTCCAACAGCAAAAGACTACAAGAGAATTGGTGAGAAAGATACAGGGCTTAATACTGGAGGAATGGGGGCTGTGTCACCTGCAACATTTATAGATCGTTTTTACCTTGAAAAAATAGAAATGGAAATAGTTAAACCAACAATAGAAGGTTTAAAAAAAGAAAACATTAATTATTTAGGATTTATTTTTTTTGGTTTAATTGATGTTGCGGGAGAGCCTAAAGTTATAGAATATAATGTTAGAATGGGTGATCCTGAATCAGAAGTGGTTTTTCCCAGAATTAAATCTGACTTGTTAAATCTGCTGGTAGGAATTAAAAATGGCACATTTAGTGAAAAAGATTTGCATATTGATAAAAGAGTTGCTGTTACTGTTATGCTAGCATCTCAAGGTTACCCAGAGAATTATGAAAAAAATAAATTAATTGATTTACCTGAAGATTTTAATGAAAGTTTAATTTTTCACTCAGGTACAAAATCCAAAAGTGGTAGCTTATACACCAGCGGAGGAAGAGTGATGTGCATAACATCTTTATCTGAAAATTTAGAACAAGCCATAGAAAAATCATTAAAAGTATGCTCAAAAATTCATTTTGATGGAAAATACTATAGAAAAGATATTGGACGTGATTTGATTAATTATTAGATTTCTTTTCCTTTTCGTGTTTAAACATTTGCACTGTCCAAAGAACTAAAAAAGCAAAAATGATTAACATATATAAATAATTAAATTTATTACCTATTATGGGCAAGATTTCAAATGATTTTGTGAAAAAATCACCAAGAAAACACCAAAATTCTTTAAACATTTTTTTTTGTAAAATTACATTTTTAAATGATAATTGAAAAGTTAATTAATAGTAAAACTCAAACAGTAATATTTTTTTTTATTGTTTCAATAATATACTTACTGCTTCCATTATCAAAGCTGTTAGAGCTTAATTCTGAGACTATTAAAATTTTTAATTTAATATTTTCTTCAGCAACACTTTTTTTTTTCCTCTTTGTATTTAACAAATATAATTTTTGAAAAAAGTATTATAAAAAAAAATAATATTGTAGTACCAATAGTTTTTCTAGCCTTATGCATGCCTGTAGTTGATTTTAACTTTTTAATGATTGGTAATTTAATACTAATAATCAGTCTTAATGAGGTGTTTAACCTTTATCAAAAAAACAATCCTTTCACTAATTTATTTAATTGCAGCTTTGCTATAAGTGCTTGTACTCTAATTTTTAATTACTATTTTGGGTTGTTTTATATTCTCGTTCCACTTTCGCTTTATATTTTTGGAAATAATTCTTGGAGATCTTACTTTGTTTCAATAATTGGCCTGTTATGCCCAATAATAATTTTCTATTTTTTGAAGTTTAACGGAATTTATTTAAACTTTGAAAAGCAGTATGTAACTAACATCTTAAAAATACATGAATTAAAATATTGGATAATACTTTTTTTTATAATATGTTTTTTTTCAACTGTAGAACTCTTTGTTTGGATTAACAAAAAAAGTAGTAAATCTAGAAGATGTTTTTATATAATATTTTTATATCTTTTTGTATCAATTTCTATCTTTATATTTTCAGGAGATAGTGATTTTTTACTTTTTTCAATTGCACCTATTTCCATCATTTTATCTAACTTTTTTATTTACTCTAGATTTCGATTTATTTCTAATTTATTATTAATAACATTCATATTAAATTCTCTATACAATAGATTCTTAATAATTTAATATTTATACATTTGACTAATGAAATTTGGCATTGTAACATTTCCAGGATCAAATTGTGATCAAGACCTGCATCATGTGTTAAGAAATGTGCTTAGTCAAGATACTATTTGCTTATGGCACAAGGACGTTGACTTACAAAACTGTGATGTTATTGTTCTGCCTGGTGGATTTTCCTATGGAGATTATTTAAGATCTGGAGCCATTGCTAAATTTTCCAAAATAATGAATTCTATAATTAACTTTGCAAATAGGGGTGGTTTTGTAATTGGAATATGTAATGGATTTCAAATATTATGTGAATCAAAATTATTGCCTGGAGCGTTGTTACAAAATGACAGTCATAAGTTTATTTGTAAAAATACTTATCTCAGCGTAACTTCTAATTCATCACGATTTACATCAAATTATTCTTTAAATCAAGTAATAAAAGTTCCAGTTGCGCATGGTGAGGGAAGATATCATGCTGATGAAAATACTCTAAACTCTTTGAAAGAAAATGATCAGATTATTTTTCAATACTGTAATAGTAAAGGGGAAATTGATATGAGCAGCAATATTAATGGCTCAGCTCTTAACATAGCTGGCATTTGTAATAAAAACAGAAATGTTTTTGGGATGATGCCTCATCCCGAGAGAGCATCAGATTCAGAGCTTAATAACACTGACGGAATAAATTTCTTTTTAAGTGCAATAGAATCAATTACTTAATAACATTGTTAAAAAATCTGTTTTAAAAATTCCAATCGCTCATACAGAAGAAAGGTTTTATGCTGATGACGAAACAATTAATAATTTAATTAAAAATGACCAAATTATTTTTGAATAATGTAATAAAGATGGAACTATGAATAATGAGTTTAATCCGAAAGGATTTCTACTAAACATAGCAGGGATTTGTAATAAAGAACGTAATGTTTTTGGCATGATGCTGCACACAGAAAGAGCAGCTGACACTAATATATCTAATGAAGACGGAAAGTTTTTATTTGATAGTCTTATAAAAAACTTTAAACCCTAACTAAACATACATATTTCTATTTTATAAACTAGAGATATATCAATAATATGAGTTATGAAAAATGCATTTTTTACATATTTTTTTTGTAACTCTGTGAAATCCATTTTGTTTTTTTTAACAATTTAAGTTGATAAATATTTTTGTTTTTTTCGCACACAAAATTGGACTTTTGAATTATAAATTAAATATTTGCGGTGTTGTTTATCAATATTCCACTTTGCTAAATATATCTCTGCCATTGAGGTAAATTAATTTAGTGAGTTGGGCACCAATTTTTATAAAACGTATTTGATTATTAGCAATAAATTGTTAATAAAGAAACAAAACGTGTTATTTATAAATCTTGTTAAGTTGTAAATTTAAATTGTTGAAATTTATTTAAGTACTCATTATGCAAAGCAAAGAAATTATGCAATCAAAGGAAATTATGCAATCAAAGGAAATTATGCAAATCAAAGAAATTTTTAAGCGCAATCACACCAAAATGGCATTTCAAATTGAAAAGATTACAGAGGCAGTATTAAAAGCAATGCTATCGGTGAAAAATGGATCTCCTAAAGATGCAGAAGAAATTGCAAACAAAGTTTGCTTCAATTTAAATGAAAGAAGAGCTAGTATCCCGAACTACGTTCCAAATGTTGAAGAGATTCAAGACCTAGTTGAACAAACTTTAATGAAAAGTGAGTTTTTAGATGTTGCAAAAGCATATATATTGTACAGAAACATTCAGGCGAAAAAAAGACAAAGAAATATTTTTGAAAGAAGAATTACTCTCAAACCTTTTGAGTATCCAGAACTCTACGAATATGTTCCTGCTATTAGACATTCATATTGGATTCATACAGAGTTTAATTTCACAAGCGATGTTCAAGATTTTAAAACACATTTAACTGAGATTGAAAGAAATGCAATTAAAAATGCCATGCTAGCAATTTCTCAAATTGAAGTTGCTGTAAAAAGTTTTTGGGGAGATATTTATCACAAAATCCCTAAGCCAGAAGTTGGTGCTGTTGGTTCTACTTTTGCTGAAAGCGAAGTTAGACATACAGATGCATATTCACACTTGCTTGAAATATTGGGCCTAAATACAGAGTTTAAAAATTTGAAAAAGAACCCTGTGATAATGAAAAGAGTTCGCTATTTGGATGCGGCACTTGTTAGTTCAAAAAGTGAAAACGACAAAGAATACACTGAAGCAATATTATTGTTCTCACTATTTATTGAACATGTATCTTTATTTTCACAATTTTTAATAATAATGGCCTTTAACAAGCATAAAAATATGCTTAAGGGGATTTCTAATGTTGTAGAAGCTACGTCAAAAGAAGAACAAATTCATGGAGATTTTGGTATTGATTTAATTAATATAATTAGAAAAGAAAATCCACAATGGTTTGACGTCAAGTACGAGTTTAAGGTACAAAATATGTGCAAAACCGCATATGAAGCTGAAAGCGCAATTGTAGACTGGATTTTTGAAAAAGGAGAGGTTGATTTCTTGCCAAAAAATCAAATTAAAGAATTTATAAAAGATAGATTTAACAGATCATTATCGAGCATTGGAGTTAAAGAAGTATTTGAAACAGATTCAAATATATTAAATGAAACCGAATGGTTTAATGATGAAATTATCGGAACCAAACATGTTGATTTTTTTGTTAAACGATCTATTAATTACAGCAAAAAAACCCAAAGTATAACCGCTCAAGACTTATTTTAAGATATGCAAAAAACCAAACCAGATTTAGCAAAAAACCAATCTTTGGCAAACAAAAAAAATTCAGATTATGGGTACCTACTTGACGCAAGATCAAAAGAAGTAACCGCAAAAAAAGAAAATGCTGGTTTTGACTGGTTAACTGAACATAGTAGAAATTTTTTAGCAGCAGGGTATGTTACAGAAGGTGTTAAAGCAGAAGAAAGAATTAGAGAGATTGCCAACAGAGCCGAAGAAATATTAAAGTTACCTGGATTTAGCGATAAATTTTTTAACTATATGGAAAAGGGCTATTATTCCCTTTCGTCACCTGTGTGGTCAAATTTTGGAAAAAAAAGAGGGCTGCCTATCAGCTGTTTTGGGTCGAATATTGCCGACGACATGGGCAATATTTTATACACCCAATCAGAAGTAGGTATGATGTCAAAACTTGGTGGAGGAACATCTGGATATTTTGGTAATATAAGACATCGAGGAGCAAGTGTTAAAGACAATGGTGAAGCGTCCGGTTCGGTACACATTATGCAATTGTTTGAAACTATGGTTGATGTGGTTAGTCAGGGGTCCGTTCGTCGGGGTCGTTTTTCTCCCTATTTACCAGTTGAACATCCAGACATTTTAGAATTCCTTGACATTGGAACTGAAGGGAATCCAATACAAGAACTTACTCACGGTGTTTCTGTTACTGACAAATGGCTTAAAGAAATGATTGATGGTGATGTGGAAAAGCGTAATATTTGGGCGAAAGTACTTCAAAGGAGAGGGGAAATTGGCTACCCTTATATATTTTTTAAAGATAATGCTAACAATGGGGCTCCAGAAGTTTATAAGAAGAACAACTACACAGTAAATGCAAGTAATTTATGTACTGAGATAATGTTGCCGTCAAATGATGAGTGGTCTTTTGTTTGCTGCCTTTCATCTCTTAATGCTTTACATTATGACGACTGGAAAAACACAGACGCCGTTGAAACTATGATATATTTTTTAGACGCAGTAATAAGTGAATTTGTTGAAAAACTAGATGTCTATAAAGATTCTTCCGACTTAGACGATCAACAAACCTTTTTGTTCATGAAAAGAGCTTACAATTTTGCAAAAGATCATAGGGCCTTAGGTTTAGGGGTATTAGGTTGGCACTCATTATTACAATCTAAGATGTTGTCCTTTAACAGTCAAGATGCTTATAACTTAAATTCAGAAATATTTAAATTTATAAAAATCAAATCCTATGAAGCATCAGCAAAATTAGCAGAAATATACGGAGAGCCCAAAGTGTTAAAAGGATTTGGAAGAAGAAACACAACATTAAATGCTATTGCTCCAACAACATCATCTGCTTTCATTCTTGGACAAGTTTCTCAAGGAATTGAGCCTATTTGGTCAAATATTTATGTTAAAGATATCGCAAAAACCAAATCAACAATTAAAAACCCCTTTTTGGTTAAATTGCTTGAAGAAAAAGGGAGAAACACACAAGATATATGGCGAAATATTAGAGATAAAGACGGTTCGGTTCAGCATTTAGATTTTTTATCTGATCATGAAAAAGACGTGTTTAAAACCTATGCTGAAATAGATCAAATGGATATAATTTATCAAGCTGCCAATAGACAGAACCACATTGACCAAGGACAGTCAGTGAACCTTATGGTCCACCCAAGCATGCCTACAAAAGATATAAATAAATTATATATAACAGCATGGAAACTTGGTTTAAAATCTTTATACTATCAACATAGTATGAATGCAGCACAACAATTTAAACAAAAAAAAGAATGTGCTTCCTGCGAAGCCTAACTTGACAAAACTAATATTTTCGACAGCTGTTGTTTATCTATCAGCTTGCGCTAATGTCATCCCACCTAGTGGAGGACCGCTGGACAAAGAGCCTCCACGTTTAGTTTCTAATGAAATATTAGTAGATAATAATAAACTAAAAAAAGTAGACTTACTATTTGATGAGAATATATCATTAAATAACTGGAACCAAAACTTTTATATATCTCCTCCTAGCGAATGTATAATTAAAAAAAATGTAAATAAAAGAATACTTAGTATATACTTTGAGCCATATTTTTTAATTGAACATAACTATAAATTAAGCTTATCAAATGTTGTAAAAGACTATAACGAAGGTAATGTTTTAGACTCACTTGAGATTAAGTCCAAAAATGTTTACAATAATACTTTTAAAGGAACCCTAAAATGTGTCTACGATGATATACCACTTCAAAATCATTGGATAACTCTTTATCGTAAAAGTATTTCTGACTCTTTAATTTTTAAAGAATTACCATCATATATCACAAAATCTGATGAAAATGGAGAGTTTAAATTTGAGGACGTAAAACCTGGCAGTTACAAGCTTCTTTCAATAGAAAATAACTTTAACTTTTATGATTATAAAGTTTATGTGTCTTTTAGTGACGACTATTATCTAGTTCATGACTCCTCTTTTATCAGCACTCATCTAAATGCATATAATTCTGAACTTTCTTTCAAAAATGATTCAGTAATTAATGACACTCTTAAAACAAATAATCAAATTATTGTTAATCTTAACAAAGACAAAAATTTAATCGTAGAACTTTACAATAATCAAAAATTGATAAAACGCGAGCAAGTAATTAATAAAGCTTGTACACTTAGTAATCTTAAAAAAGGGGAATATAGTTTAAAATATTTTATCGATTTAGATTCGAATCAAATTTTCAGCAATGGCAGCTTTTTAAAAAAGCAAGCTGAAATAAAATTAAGTTATAAAAAAAGTATTAACGTACTAGAAAATTGGTCTACAGAAGTTGACTTAATTATTGACTAACACCTATCTTCCAGAAAAGGATATTTTAACCTATATTTTTTTAAGTTATTTAAATCGATTTGAAAAACTAAATAATCGCCTTCATTACTCTGGTTATGTAAGTCATCGCCAGTAAAGCTTATCAACCTTGAGTGCCCTGGGTAATTAATATTATTTTCATCGTCATATCCATTTCTGTTAACTCCGATAACAAATGATTGGTTTTCAACGGCTCTTGCAGGCAATAATAAGTCCCATGCATTAATTCTTTGAATCGGCCAATTTGCAACATATACTATTATGTCAAACACATCGTCTTTTGTTAATACTGGAAATCTTAAGTCATAACAAATTTGTGGACAAATGTTCCAATCTTTATACTTAAATGATTTTATTTCAGTACCTGGGGTAATGTATTTATCTTCATTTGCAATAGAAAATAAATGAAGTTTATCATAGGTGTGTGTGATATCTTTTACATTGTCGTAAAAAATAAACCTATTGAAAATATTTTCATTTTCTTTAACCATTAAACTGCCACAAATTGCACACTGTTTTTCTCTTGCTAATGTCTTCATCCATAAAATTGAAGGATTATTTTTAAAGTCATAAATATTTTTAGGAGGAAAGTTAAATCCCGTATCAAAGGTCTCAGGTAGTACTATTAAATCAATATTTATTAAATTTTTTAATTTATTGTAAATATTGTCAATGTTTTGATTTATGTCAGGACCTATGATTCCTGATTCTACTAGACAAACATCCAGCTTTGAACTCATTATTTACTGAGATTTATATTTTGCTTTTAAAAATTCTCTGTTTAGTCTAGCGATATTATCTAGTGATATTCCTTTTGGACAAACTACTTCACAAGCTCCAGTATTCGTGCAATTACCGAAACCCTCCTCATCCATTTGTTTAACCATGTTTAACACCCTGTCTGTGGCTTCAACTTTTCCTTGTGGCAGTAATGAGTACTGTGATACTTTAGCAGATACAAACAGCATTGCCGAGGCATTTTTACAAGTAGCAACGCATGCAGCACAACCAATACATGTTGCAGCATCAAATGCTTTATCAGCATCTTTTTTTTCTATAGGAATTGCATTGGCATCTTGAGTGTTTCCTGATGTATTTACCGATATATAGCCTCCAGCATGTTGAATTCTGTCAAATGCTGACCTATCAACAACCAAATCCTTAATAACAGGAAATGGTTTTGCTCTAAATGGTTCTATAAAAATGGTATCACCATCATTGAACTTTCTCATGTGTAACTGACAAGTTGTAACTAATCTATCAGGACCATGAGCTTGTCCATTTATAAACATAGAGCATGAACCACAAATACCTTCTCTACAATCATGATCAAAAGCTACTGGATCTTCATTTCTGTTAATCAGCTCCTCATTTAGAACATCCATCATCTCTAAAAAAGACATATCTGGTGTGATATCAGAAATTTCATAGTCTCTTAATTCACCTTTAGATTTATTGTTTTCTTGTCTCCAGATTTTTAAATTTAGTTTCATCTTATTTATATGATCTTGTTTTAAGTTCTACATTTTTAAATGTTAATTCTTCTTTATGTAAAATTGCTTCTGATGGCTTTCCATTGTATTCCCAAGCTGAAACAAAGTTGTATTTTTCATCATTTCTCAAAGCCTCACCTTCTTTTGTTTGATGCTCTTCTCTAAAATGACCACCACATGACTCCTCTCTATCAAGAGCATCTTTTGCAAACAATTCTCCCAGTTCCAAAAAGTCTGCAACTCTTAAAGCTTTTGAGAGTGTTTCATTAAATCCTTTATTTTTTCCTGCAACATTTACACTTTTATAAAACTCTTTTCTTAACTCTTTAACTTCTTGAATAGCTTCCTCTAAACCTTTTTTATTTCTTGCCATACCACATTTGTTCCATATTACCTTTCCTAACTTTTTATGAAAATAATCTACTGTTTTACTTCCTTTAGTGGATAATAATTTTTCTATTTTTTCTTCAACAGATTTTTGAGCCTCTTCAAATTCCTTAGTGTCAGTGGAAATTGGACCAGTTCTGATGTCATCAGATAAGTAGTCACCTATTGTGTAAGGAAGCACAAAATAACCGTCAGCTAAACCTTGCATAAGTGCTGATGCTCCGAGCCTATTTGCTCCATGATCAGAAAAATTTGCTTCACCAATTGCGAAGCATCCAGGGATAGTTGTCATCAAATTATAATCAACCCAAACTCCTCCCATTGTATAATGTACAGCTGGGTATATCATCATTGGTGTCTCATATGGATTTTGATCTACAATTTTTTCATACATCTGAAATAGATTTCCATATTTTGATTTTACAATTTCTTTTCCAAGCTTTTCAATAAGATCTTTATTCTCAGTATCTAAATTTTTTATTTGAGCTTGCTCTTTTCCATATCTTATTATGGCATCATAAAAGTCTAAATAAACTGCCTCACCAGTTTTATTTACTCCATATCCAGCATCGCACCTTTCTTTTGCTGCTCTTGAAGCAACATCTCTTGGGACAAGATTGCCAAATGCAGGATATCTTCTTTCCAAATAGTAATCTCTGTCTTCTTCTTTTAGATCAGTAGGTTTTAGGCTTCCTTCTCTAATTTTCTTGGCATCCTCTTTTGATTTTGGCACCCATATTCTTCCGTCATTTCTCAAAGACTCTGACATTAAAGTAAGCTTTGATTGATAATCTCCCGAAACTGGAATGCATGTTGGGTGAATTTGAGTGAAGCAAGGATTGGCAAAAAAAGCTCCTTTTCTATGTATCTTCCATGAGGCTGTTACATTACTTCCCATAGCATTAGTTGATAGGTAAAAAAGATTTCCATATCCTCCAGAAGCTATTACAACAGCATGAGCTGAATGTCTTTCTATTTCACCAGTAACCAAGTTTCTAGTAATAATTCCTCTTGCCTTTCCATCAACAATTACAAGTTCTAACATTTCATGTCTGCTATACATTTTTATCTTTCCTCTCGAAATTTGTCTGTTCATCGCTGAATATGCACCAAGTAGTAATTGCTGGCCCGTTTGACCTTTTGCATAAAATGTTCTAGAAACCAGAACTCCACCAAATGATCTATTATCTAATAGTCCTCCATAATCTCGGGCAAATGGTACTCCTTGAGCAACACATTGATCAATGATATTAGCAGATACCTCGGCAAGTCTATACACATTTGATTCTCTGGACCTATAATCCCCTCCTTTAATGGTATCGTAGAACAATCGGTATGTAGAGTCTCCATCTCCTTGGTAGTTCTTTGCTGCATTTATACCTCCTTGAGCCGCTATAGAGTGTGCTCTTCTTGGAGAGTCTTGAAAACAAAATGATTTCACATTATATCCAAGCTCAGCTAGAGTTGCAGATGCAGAACCTCCAGCTAGTCCAGTACCAACAACAATAACATCGATTAATCTTTTGTTTGCAGGGCTGACCAGATTAATTTCATTTTTGTGTCTTTCCCATTTTCCTGCTAAATCTCCAATGGGTTCTTTTGAATGTAAAAACTTTTTGTTTGCCATTTTTTTAATGCATTAAATGATGATATATAGCAATAAATGCAAAGCCGAACGGAACTACTATTGCAAATATTTTTCCAAGTATATTTATTTGATTTGCATATTTTCTATCAGTTCCAACACTTTGAAAAGAAGAGCTAAAGCCATGAAGCAGATGTAGTGACAAGAAAATAAAAGATATAACGTAAAGACCTACACGAACTGGATTATGAAACTTATGTACCAATTCTTCATAATATCTATTAGGGTCTTGGGGCAAGAAATTTATGTATTTATATTGCATTTCTGGCACCCAAAAATCATAAAAGTGTAAAAACAAAAAAGAAAGGACTACTAATCCTGAAACAATCATATTTCTTGAAACCCATGATGAGTTTTCTGAGCCCTTGAAGTACTGGTATCTGCTTTTTCTTGATGATCTGTTCTGTATCTCTAACACAAAACCCATCACAAAGTGAAAAACTACACCAAAAATTAAAATTGGTTGTAATATAAACTGCACTAAAAAATTTGTTCCCATGAAATGTGAGAATGTATTAAAGATGCTTTCACTAAAAACAGAAGTTATATTTATTGTAAAATGCTGGAGTAAAAAAATCATTAAAAACATACCAGAAACTGCCATGAGGATTTTTTTAATAATCGAAGAATTGGTATTTACCATTATGCAAATT
The DNA here is from genome assembly GCA_002172655.2 of Flavobacteriales bacterium TMED84. Lineage (GTDB taxonomy): Bacteria > Bacteroidota > Bacteroidia > Flavobacteriales > BACL11. Next base: position 77,306 of record NHEL02000013.1, read on the forward strand.
TAAACCACAGAACTTAAATTAGCAACAATAATTATATGAATTCAGCCAATAGAGAAAAAAATATTTAAGTAAACTATATTTGTAACAAATTAAATGTTATGAGATATCAAAAAATTAACAGAGAATTATTCATCAATAACAGATTTAAATTTAATCAAAAAACTACTGACAATAGTTTAACTGTATTTAATTCGAATGATCAAATGCCAACTAATGCTGATGGAACAATGCCCTTCAAGCAAAATAGCGATCTATTTTGGATGACAGGAATAAATCAAGAAGATACTACTCTGATAATTGCAAAAATTAATGGTAAAATTTTAGAAAAGCTATATATCAAAGAAACGAATGAACATATATCTATTTGGGAAGGAGAAAAGCTAACAAAAGAACATGCTAAACAAATTTCTGGTATTGAATCAATTTCTTGGAATGAGTGTTTTTTAGAAGATTTTAAAAATTTATGCAATCAGATCAATTCAATATATCTAAATAAAAACATACATACAAGATCAAAAAATAACGTTGAAACTCGCGATGATAGATTTAGAAAGAAAATAAAATCAGACTTCTCAAATAAAGAAATTTTAGAAGCCGCCCCAATAGTTAATGATTTAAGAAGAATCAAATCAAATGAAGAAATTAAATTATTAAAAATGGCTTGCGACATTACTGGAGAAGCTTTTAGAAAAGTTTTAAAATTTGTAAAACCAGGCGTAATGGAATATGAGATTGAAGCTGAAATAGCTCATACATTTATTTCTAATTGTTCAAAAGGGTTCGCATATGAGCCAATAATTGGATCTGGCTTTAGCTCTTGTATTTTACATTACATTGAAAATAATAAGATTTGTAATGATGGAGATATCTTACTAATGGATTTTGGAGCTGAGTATGCGAACTATTGTGCTGATCTTAGCAGAACCATTCCAGTAAATGGAAAATACACAAAAAGACAAAAAGATGTATACAATTCTGTTTTACACGTGTTCAATTGCGCAAAAAGTATGCTTGTTCCAGGCACATTGATTGAAGACTATCATAAAGAGGTTGGAAAAATCATGCAAAATGAATTGATAAAGCTTAAACTAATTGATAGTCATGATGTGAAAAAGCAAGATGAAAAAAATCCAATTTATAAAAAGTATTTTATGCATGGAACATCTCATTTTCTTGGTCTTGACGTACACGATGTTGGTAATGTAAAACTTCCAATAGAAAAAGGAATGGTTTTTACATGTGAACCAGGTATTTATATACGTGAGGAAAGCTTGGGGATAAGAATAGAGAATGATGTTCTCGTTTCTGAAAATGAACCTGTTGACCTGATGGGGGGTATTCCTATAGAGGCTAATCATATTGAAGAGATTATGAACTCTTAAGAGAATCCCAACCTTGAGCGGTTAGCTCATGAGCTTGGTTATCATTGGTTATGAAAAAATTACCCTCAGATTTATCAGTAATATGACCTATTATAGTAAAGTCAGGATCTTTCTCAAGCTTTGAATATTCTTTTTGATCAATTGTAAATAACAGTTCATAATCTTCACCACCATTTAGAGCGCAAAAAATTGGGTTTAAGTTTAATTCTGCTGCCTTATTCATTACAGTATAATCAATTGGAATTTTATCTTCATAAATTTTAACAGAAACTTTTGAGGATTTTGAAATGTGTAAAAGCTCTGAAGAAAGGCCATCAGAAATATCAATCATTGAAGTTGGTATAATTCCTATTTCGTTTAATATTTCAAAATACTTTTTTGGTGCCTCTGGTTTCAATTGTCTTTGTAAAATATAATCATAACCTTCTAGCTTGGGTTGAACGTCTGGATTGTCCAGGAAAATTTCTTTTTCTCTTCTCAAGACTTGTAAGCCTAGATAAGCTGCTCCTAAATCTCCAGTAACAACAATTAAATCATTTTTTTTAGCGCCGCTTCTTTTAACTACTCTTTCTTTTTTTACTTGTCCCAAAGCTGTTATTGAAATAGTCAAACCCGATTGTGAAGTTGTGGTATCTCCACCAACTAAGTCTATATTATATTTTTCACAAGCTAGCTTTATACCTTTATATAATTCTTGAATAGATTCGATTTTAAATCTATTTGAAATTGCTATTCCTACAACTATTTGCTTTGGTATACCATTCATAGCATAGATATCCGATAAATTAACAATTACACTTTTGTATCCAAGATGCATCAGAGGTGTGTAAGAGAGATCAAAATGAATTCCCTCTACTAATAAGTCTTTACTTATGAGTGTTTGTAGTTTAGAACTTTCTATAATAGCAGAGTCATCACCTATCCCCAATAAACTTTCAGAATTTTTTATTTCAAAATTCTCAGTAATTTTTTCAATGAATGAAAACTCACCTAATTCAAAATTGTTTTTTGTCATTTATACAGCAAAGATAAATATTATGTGTTTTCTGATTTGAAATTTTGTAATTTTGTAAAATGATATTAGTTAGCGATAATGCAAGAGACAAGTTAAATCAACTGCTGATTGAAGATAATGGCGGAAAGGAATACGTAAGAGTTGGCGTTGAAAGCGGTGGTTGCTCTGGTCTTGTTTATAAACTTGACTTTGATGATAACATGAATAATGAAGATGAATTAGTTGAGCATAACGATATCAAGCTCATTATTAACAAAAAAAGCATTTTATTTCTAGCAGGCACAACATTAGAGTACTCATCCGGACTAAATGGTAAAGGGTTTGTGTTTAATAATCCTAATGCAAATAGGACTTGTGGCTGTGGAGAAAGTTTTTCACTTTAAATAGAGGCATGAAAATTGAACCTAAAATATCCGAAGATATTTTACTGGACGAAGTAACCAGTAAAGAATATAAATATGGATTTACAACAAACATTGAATCTGAGAAAATTGAAAAGGGTTTAAATGAGGATGTAATCAAATTCATTTCTAAGAAAAAAAATGAACCTGATTGGATGCTTGATTTTAGGCTTGAAGCCTTTAAAGTTTGGAAAGAAATGGAAGAGCCTGATTGGGCCAATATAAATTATCCAAAGCCAGATTATCAGGACATAGTTTACTACTGCGCACCAAAACAAAAGAAAAAATTAAATAGTCTTGATGATTTGGATCCGGAAATGAAAAGAACATTTGATAGACTAGGAATTTCTATTGATGAACAAAAAAGACTAGCTAATGTTGCTGTGGATATTGTTATGGATTCTGTTTCAGTTGCAACATCATTTAAAGAAAAATTAGCTGAACTCGGTATTATATTTTGCCCCATTTCTGAAGCCATTCAAAAATACCCTGAGCTGGTCAAAAAATATATTGGTACGGTTATTCCTGTAAGAGATAATTTTTTCTCTGCATTAAATTCTGCAGTTTTTTCAGATGGATCTTTTTGTTACATTCCAAAGGGAACAGAGTGCCCTATGGAATTATCTACATACTTCAGAATAAATGAAGCAGGCACAGGACAATTTGAGAGAACGTTAGTTATTGCCGAAGAGGGTAGTTATGTGAGTTATCTTGAAGGTTGCACTGCTCCAATGCGAGATGAAAACCAGTTGCACGCTGCTGTTGTTGAGTTAGTTGCACTAGATAGTGCTGAGATTAAATATTCTACAATTCAAAATTGGTATCCCGGAGATAAGAATGGTATAGGTGGTGTATTTAATTTTGTAACTAAAAGAGGAATTTGTCATGACAATGCTAAAATTTCTTGGACACAAGTTGAAACAGGTTCAGCAGTCACATGGAAGTACCCATCGTGTGTACTAAAAGGAAAAAACTCCATTGGTGAATTTTTCTCTGTCGCTGTTACAAATAACTTTCAACAAGCCGACACAGGAACTAAAATGGTTCATTTAGGTGAGAATTCTAAAAGTACAATTATCGCCAAAGGTATATGCGCAGGCAAAAGTAACGGAAGCTATCGGGGTCTTGTAAAAATTGCAAAAGGCGCTAAAAATTCAAGAAATTTTTCACAGTGCGACTCATTGTTGATGGGAGATAAATGTGGTTCTCACACATTCCCCTACATCGAAGTTGATAATAAATCTTCGCAAGTAGAACATGAGGCAACAACATCTAAAATTGGAGAGGATCAAATATTTTATTGTAATCAAAGAGGTATAGGAACTGAGGAAGCTGTTGCACTTATTGTTAATGGATATTGCAAAGAAGTTTTAAACAAATTACCAATGGAATTTGCTGTTGAGGCAAAGAAATTATTAGAAATAACTCTAGAAGGCTCTGTTGGATAAAAAAGATAAATATGTTAGAGATTAAAAATTTAAAAGCACAGATTAAGGACAAGACAATTCTCAATGGAGTAAATTTAAAAGTAAATAAAGGCGAGGTTCATGCAATCATGGGACCAAATGGATCTGGTAAAAGCACATTATCCTCAGTTATTGCAGGTAATGAAGATTATGAGGTGAGTTCGGGAAGTATTACATATGAGGGTGACGACTTATTGGAAATGGCTCCAGAAGAAAGATCACACAGAGGAGTATTCCTATCATTTCAATACCCAGTTGAGATTCCTGGCTTAAGCGTTTCAAATTTTATAAAAACAGCTATTAATGAAAAAAGAAAAGCCTTTGGACAAGAAAATATTAGCGCTAAGGAACTATTACAATTGTTCAAAGAAAAATGTGAGATGTTAAACATTGACAAGGAATATTTGTCCAGGTCTCTAAATGAAGGGTTTTCAGGTGGGGAAAAGAAGAGAAATGAAATTTTTCAAATGGCAATGATAGAGCCAAAGCTATCTATTTTAGATGAAACTGATTCAGGTTTGGACATAGACGCTCTTAAAATAGTAGCAAATGGGGTGAATTCATTAAAATCAAGCTCCAACTCCATAATTTTAATTACTCATTATCAAAGACTACTTAATTACATTGTACCTGACTTCGTACACATACTCAAAGATGGTAAAATTGTAATGTCTGGTGATAAATCGTTAGCTCAGAAATTAGAAAAGGAAGGGTATAGTTTTTTAAATTAATTAATAATGTTGATTGAAGAAATAAAAAAACATGTCAATGATACTGACTTGACCAGTACACAAAAAAAGAGCCTCGATTACTTCCTTGAAAATGGATTTCCAACAACAAAAGATGAAGATTGGAAATATACATCTTTAAAAAAAGTTTTAAAGAGAAACTATTGCTTAAAATCTTATGAGTTTGAACTGAATGATGAGATGATTCAACAATATTCTCTTGGATTTAAGCACAAAATAATATTTAAAAATGGCAAGATTTATTCAGAGCCGAAAATTTTAGGTATAAGTATTAAAAAAACGAGAGACCTAAGCATGCCAAAAAATAGTGCTTTGTGCTATTTAAACGAAGCAATCTGTGAAAACACTTATGAAATTGTATTTGACGAAAATTTAAATTTAGATAATCCTATCGAAATTTTACATTTCATCAATAATGATAATGATTACTTTTTGCAGCTTAGAACAAAGATTACTTGTGGTTCTGGTTCAAATGTAAAATTAGTTGAGAGATTTTGCAACATAGGCAAAAACAACACACTAATAAATAGTTGTATGCACGCAGATGTTAAAAGAAATGGCTTTTTTGAAATTAGTAAATTACAAAGTTATAATGACAACACGCATACCATCGACAACACTTTAGTTGACCAAGACAGAGACTCAACTGCCAATGTTCATACATTTAGTTTTGATGGGGTTTTTATTAGAAATAATCTAAACTTTTACCAAAACAATGAAAATTGTACAAGTAATATGAACGGAATAACTATCATTGACAAGTCTAATTTTGTTGATCACCATACATTCGTTGATCACAAATTTCAAAACTGCTTGAGTAATGAGTCATACAAAGGTGTATATTTTGACAATACCAAAGGAGTTTTTAACGGCAAGATCATGGTAAGACCAGATGCTCAAAAAATCAATGCTTTCCAGTCGAACAACAATTTACTATTTAGCGACAGCGCCAGTATTAAAACAAAACCGCAACTGGAAATCTATGCTGATGATGTGAAATGTAGTCATGGTTGTACAATTGGACAAATTGATAAAAAGTCACTTTTTTATATGAGATCACGTGGTTTCTCAGAAAAAACTGCAAAGGGACTTTTAACCTTCGCATTTTTAATTGAAGTTATTGAAAAGCTTAAAACCAAAGAAATTGTTGATTACGCAAAAACTGAAATAGCAAAAAAACTTTCAATTGAAAAAGATTTATTGTGATTGATTTTGAAAAAATTAGAAGTAGTTTTCCAATACTTGATGTAAAAGTTAACGATAATAAACTTGTGTATTTTGACAATGCTGCTACCACACAAACACCTACTCAAGTTACAAATAGTATAAGAGATTATTTTAACAAACAGAACTCAAATATACACAGAGGTGTACATCATCTCAGTAACATATCAACAGAAGATTTTGAACAAAGCAGAAAAAAAGTAAAAGAGTTTATTGGTGCTGAGAAAGAGGAAGAGGTTATATTTACTAAAGGAACTACTGATTCAATTAACTTAGTAGCTACATCTTTCCAAAAATTTCTTAAAAGTGGGGATGAAATTTTAATCTCAGAAATGGAACATCATTCTAATATTGTTCCTTGGCAACTATGCGCTGACAAAACTGGTGCAAAACTAAAGGTTGTGTCAGTCACTAAAGAAGGAGAAATAGATATAGACCATTTAGAAAAACTTTTAACTGAAAAAACAAAAATTTTATCAATCACTCACATATCTAACACTTTAGGAACTATAAATCCAATTACTGAAATAACTAAATTAGCTCGTAAATTTGATACTAAAGTGTTCATTGATGGAGCGCAAGCAATTGCTCATCAAAAAGTAAATGTGACAGAGTTAGATGTAGACTTTTACTGCTTCTCAGCTCATAAACTATATGGGCCAACAGGAGTAGGTGTTTTATATGGGAAAGAAGAAATTTTAGAAAAGTTGCCTCCATACCAAGGAGGAGGTGAAATGATTGAATTGGTGACTTTTGAAAAAACAACATATGCAAAGTTGCCATCGAAGTTTGAGGCAGGAACCCCAAATATTTCAGGAGTGATGGCTTTGGGTAGGGCTATTGAATTTATCGAGGAGATTAATTTAGATTTAATATTTGAATATGAAACTATGTTGTTAAATCATTACAACGAAAAATCAAATAAACTTGAGTATTATGAGCCTTTTGGAACAAGTTTAAATAAATCGGCAATCGCTTCATTCAATTTAAAAAAAGTACATCATTATGACATTGGTGTACTTTTAGACAATATGGGTATTGCTGTTAGAACCGGTCATCATTGCACTCAGCCTCTACACAAAAAATTTAATTTGGCTGGCACCATTAGAGCATCTTTTGGAATTTATAATACCAAAAATGAAATCGATTATTTCTTTGATTGCCTAAGCAGGGCTTACAAAATGTTGTGTTGATGACTAGCGTTGAAAAAGTGCAAAATGAAATTGTTGAGGAATTAAGTTTGTTCTCTGACTGGATAGAAAAATATGAATATTTAATTGAGCTTGGAAAAGATGAAATTGATTTTGATAAAAAGTTCATGAAAGATGAATTTCTAATAAATGGTTGTCAGAGTAAAGTGTGGCTATATGCGAAACAAAAAAATAGTAAAATTACTTTTCATGCATATAGTGATGCTATAATGACAAAGGGTATAATTGCTCTTTTAATAAAAGTTTTTTCAAATCAGTCACCAGATGATATCATTAAGTCAAAGCTTGATTTTATAGATAAAATTGGTTTAAAAAGCCACTTGTCAGCAACAAGAGCAAATGGATTAATGTCCATGATAAAACAAATAAAAATTTACGCGATCGGATTTAAAGAAAAAAATGGATAAAGACAAAATTTCAATACTTGGAGACATAATTATAAAAAATTTATGTGAAATTTTTGACCCTGAAATACCAGTAAATATTTATGACCTTGGGTTAATATATGATGTAAAGGTTAATGAGGACTATGATGTCGAAATTGACATGACATTAACATCTCCAAACTGCCCTGTTGCAGAATCGCTTCCTTTAGACATTGAAAAAAAAATTAAGAGTATAGATAAAATAAAGTCTTGTAAAGTTAATGTGGTATTTGAACCAGCTTGGAACAAAGACATGATGAGTGATGAGGCTAAATTAGAACTTGGAATGCTTTGAAATGTCTAAAGAAATAATAAATCGTGTTGAAAAAAGTGGTTTAATTAACATTGACCTATCTAGCTTTTTCACAAAAGAAGTTGTTGAGCTTGATATATGTTGTTTTTTAACAGAAAACAATATTGTTGTTGAAAAAGAATTTAGAAAGAGTTTATCAAATTTTAATTGGAAAAAATTATCTAATAAAACTGTAGCTGTTTTTTGCTCTGCTGATACTATTTTACCAAAATGGGCTTATATGCTCATTGTTTCATATTTAAACAAAGTAGGTGCCAACGCTTATTTTGGTGAAAAAAAAATCGTTACTAATCAACTAGCCATCGAAAAAATAAAAACTATGGACATGAAAAATTATAATCAAAAAATTGTTTTAGTTAAAGGTTGCAGTGATGTAGATATAAGTTCAGATTTATATGTTGAAATAACGAAATTATTATTACCCGTTGTTAAAAAATTAATGTTTGGTGAAGCCTGCTCTTCGGTTCCAATTTATATGAAAAAAAATAGCGCATATTAAAAACATGACGTAATTTTGTAAAAAAAAATGAACCCGAAAATCTCAGAATTAAACAAAAAACTTCAACCATACAGAAATGAAATAGTAAAACATAAGCTATATTCTAAGCTAAAAACTAAGTCTGATATCAAAAAACTTATGGAGTCACACGTGTTTGCAGTTTGGGATTTTATGTCTCTTCTTAAAGCTTTGCAAATAAACCTAACATGTTTTGAAATTCCTTGGAGACCAATTGGTGATCCAAAAATTAGAAGACTAGTAAACTCCATTGTTTTAGAAGAAGAAAGCGATGTTGACTCTGAAGGAAATCCTGCATCTCATTTTGAATTGTATCTAGAAGCCATGAAAGAATGTGAGGCTGAAACAAGTACAATTGAAAAATTTATGAAAAATTTAAACAAAGATTCAAGACCAAAAATCAATGAAGATATTGACAGCTTTTTGAACACTACATTTTCTATAATCGAAGGTGGAAAATCTCATGAAATTGCATCAGCATTTACATTTGGAAGAGAAGATTTAATTCCTGATATGTTTTTAGCTATAGTTAACGATATGAATAAAGAGAAGTCTTTTGATAAATTCGTTTATTATTTAGAGAGGCACATTGAATTAGATGGCGGTGATCATGGTCCCTTAGCGCTTGAACTTATTTGTAATCTTTGTGGAGATGATGAAAAAAAGTGGGATGAAGTTCAAGTGGTTGCTATTGAATGTCTTAAGGCTAGAAAATTACTTTGGGATAAAATTAATAATGACATAAATTAAATAGATTGTGCTTTTTTATAAAATGAGAATTCTTTTATTAATTTTTATTTTTTCTGTATCAGTATCATCTCGTGCTGATGAGGGAATGTGGCTTCCTAATTTGATTAATATCATGAATATTGATGACATGCAATCCAAAGGATTATCTTTGAGTGCAGAGGATATATATAACGTTAACAAATCATCACTAAAAGATGCGGTTGTTGCCCTGTCTTGGGGTAGTTGCACTGGAGAGATTATTTCTAAAGAAGGTTTACTGCTAACAAATCATCACTGCGCAGATGATTTAATTCAATTTCATAGTACTACTGAAAAGGATTACTTAAAAAATGGGTTTTGGGCAATGAACAAATCTGAAGAACTTGCTAATGAAAATTTAACTGCATCGATTTTGGTTAGAATTGAAAATGTTACTGAAAGAGTCTTTTCAAAAATTAACACTTCAGGTACTGAGGACGATAGAAGAAAAAAAATACGAGCTGTTGCTAATGAAATTTCAAATGAAATTTCAGATACATCTCACTATACTTCAAGGTTAAGATCATTTTATGGAGGAAATGAATTTTATCTTTTTATTTATGAAACATTTTTAGATGTCAGATTGGTTGGAGCTCCTCCATCTTCGATTGGTAAATTTGGTGGAGATACTGACAATTGGATGTGGCCAAGGCACACTGGAGATTTTACTCTACTTCGAATTTATGCTGATACAAACAACAAACCTGCTAAATACTCTAAAGAAAATGTTCCTTATAAACCTAAATACCATTTTAAAATTCAACTTGATGGGGTAGAAAATAATGATTTCACTATGGTGTATGGCTTTCCGGGCTCAACAGATAGATACTTAACTTCTTTTGGCGTTATTCAAGCATTGAAACTAAAAAACAAAACAATAATTAATATTCGCTCAAAGAAGCTAGAGATAATGAAGGAAGGAATGGACAAGAATAGAGAAACATATTTAAAATATGCAACTAAATATAGTAGCGTATCAAATTATTGGAAATACTACATTGGACAAAATCGAGGGCTTAGAAAACTGAAAGTTTTAGAAAAGAAAAAAAATCAAGAAAAAAGTTTGAAAAAATGGATACATTCTGGTGGTGACATAAAAGTTGAGAAATATAAAAATGTCTTACCCTCAATAGAGAATGCATACAAAAAAAACGAAGCTATTCTTGTTTCAAGAACTTATCTTAACGAAGCTATTTTTAGAGGTCCTGAAATTTTATATTTTTCATATAGTATGCAAAGAGAAATTAAAAAGGCTATTGAAAGTCGAAACACAGACTTGCTTGACGAACTAGACAAAAGAGCTGTTAATTATTATAAAAATTATGACGAATCAATAGATGAAAAAATGTTATCAGCAATGTTAGAGATGTATTACTACAATGTTCCTGAGTACCAACACCCTTCTATTTTTAAAAAAATTAAAAACCAACCATTTAGCAGGAGTTTGGATTTTGATTACTTTGCATCACAGGTTTTTAAAAAATCTATTTACTCTAATCAAAATAAGTTTAGTAAATTTATTAAAACTCCTAGCTTATATAAGCTAAGTAGTGACCCGGCATATCAAATTATCGAATCGATATACTCCTACTACACTAACAATATTAGTCAAACTAGAAAAGAAGTTAGAGATGAGCTTTCGAAAAATAATAGAATTTTTATTTCAGCTTTAAAAGAAATGAATAGTTCAAACCAGTTCTACTCAAATGCAAATTCAACCTTGAGGTTAAGTTATGGAAATGTTAAGGATTATGTTCCCTCTGATGCTGTTCATTATGATTATTATACTACTATTACGGGAATAATTGAAAAAGAAGATAGCACTAATGAAGAATTTGTCGTTCCTAAGAAATTAATTGATTTATACAACGATAAAAACTTTGGAAGATATGCTGATTCAGATGGAAATCTTAGAGTAAACTTTATTGATAATAACGACATAACAGGTGGTAATTCTGGAAGCCCAGTTTTGAATGCTTATGGTGAATTGGTAGGTACTGCTTTTGATGGCAACTGGGAGGCAATGAGTGGTGATATTGTTTATGAACAAGGTTTACAAAGATGTATTTCTGTTGATATACGCTACATACTTTTTATAATAGACAAATATGCTGACGCTGGTTATCTAATTGATGAGATGACAATTGCTGAAACCAGAAAACAATAGGTTAGTAAGCTCTTTTGTTAATTTTTTCTACATAGTTTATAAAAGCTCTGTTAGCAACCGTGTTACCTCCATCGGTTGGATAGTTGCCACTAAAATACCAGTCACCTGTGTGCTCTGGGCATGAGCTGTGAAGGTCTTCGATCGACTGATATATAATTTCAACTTCTGATGTGATTCCTTTTGGTTTTAATAACTCACTGATTTTGTTAGAAATTTGTTCCGCTGAAAATGGTTTGTATATTTCTTTGACATAGTTTTTTATATTTACTTTCTTTTCATTTTCTTTTTTACACTTTTCATATATCTCATTAATGAAATTGTTTTTATTAGCTTCATTAATGAGTTTAATAGCAGCCTGAAAAGCAATAAAGTCACCCAGCTTAGCCATATCAATTCCATAACAATCTGGATACCTGATTTGAGGTGCTGAAGAAACGATTATTATTTTTTTTGGCTCTAATCTGTCTAAAATTCTCAAAACACTTTGTCTTAAGGTTGTGCCCCTGACAATACTATCATCTATGATTACTAAAGTGTCGTTCTTTTTCACAATCCCATATGTTGTATCATAAATATGAGTGACTAGGTCCTCTCTGCCATCATCAGCTGATATGAAAGTTCTCAACTTAGCGTCTTTAATTGCTATTTTTTCAGACCTAACTTTAAGGTTAAATAAATTTTCAAATTCTTTACTTTGATAATTTGGTTCTTTTAGAATGTATTCTCTCTTAATTTTATTTAAGTAATTGTGACACTCTTTGATTAACCCATAATAAGAAACCTCTGCTGTATTTGGAACATATGAAAAAACCGTGTTGCTTAGATCTCCTTGTATTGCTTTAATTACCTTTTTAAAAACTCTTTTACCAAGATCAATTCTTTCTTTGTAAATGTCTCTGTCATTCCCTCTTGAAAAATATATTCTTTCAAAACTACATGCTTTTCTCTCCTTTTGAGGCTGTATGTTTTTTTCGTAAACCTGACCACTTTTTTTAATTATCAAAGCGTTTCCTCTTCCTATTTCTTTAATAGAATTTATATTTACATTAAAAGACGTTTGAATTACTGGCCTTTCCGATGCAATGACTACAACTTCATCATCTGCGTAATAATAGCCTGGTCTTATTCCATTTGGATCTCTTAAGGCAAATGAGTCACCATGGCCCATGATGCCACAAATTACATACCCCCCGTCCCAATGTTTTGCTGACTTTTTTAATATTTCAACTAATGAGATCTCAGATTCTATTTTTTTTGAAATTTCCTGCTTATTAAATTTTTTCTGTTTGTATTTTTTGAAAACACGCTCGTTTTCTTCATCTAAGAAATGACCTATTTTTTCCAATATTGTTACAGTATCTGCTTTTTCTTTGGGATGCTGACCTAAATCAATTAAGTCATTAAAAAGCTCGTCAACATTTGTCATGTTAAAATTGCCTGCAAGCACCAAATTTCTTGATCTCCAGTTATTTTGCCTGAGGAAAGGGTGACAGTTCTCAATCTTATTTTTACCATAGGTACCATATCTTAAATGGCCTAAAAAAATTTCACCAGTAAATGGAAGATTTTCTTTTAACCAACTAACATCATCTAACTTATTTTTTTCTAATAAGTTATTAAAATAACTATTTATATGTTTGAATACTTCTTGTATTGGATTTGAAGAAACGGATCTTTTTCTGCTTATAAATCTTTCTCCAGGTTTTACATCAAGCTTTATGTTAACTAAACCAACTCCATCTTGACCTCTATTTCTTTGCTTTTCCATCATTAAATACATTTTGTTTAATGCATAAAACGATGTATTATATTTTTTCTTGTAATAACTCAGTGGCTTTAGTAGCCTAATCATAGCCACACCACATTCGTGTTGAAGAAAATCACTCATTTGAAAAGTTTGGGTAAATGTACATTTTATTTACTTTATTTATCATGATTCAAGGTTGTCTTTTAATACAAAAATATAAAGACGGCCCTTTTGTTTAATTGTACATTTTTGACAATGAGAAATATAAGTGAATTCAAACTCTTTATTAATTTCAAAGCCCTTGTTAGTTAATAAAAATTTCTTATCACACTCAACACTTCCATTTGGGCAAAACCTTCTAATTCTATAAAGCTCACCGATATTTTGAATATGAAACCATGATCCCGAACCAATTCCAGAAAGCCATTGTGAGTTAGGGGGGATATTTAAGGGTTTTTTCAAAGCTAATAGTTTTCAATACTTGTGAAATAAGACTTAAGAAATGATTTTTTTATGGTCTTTATTTTTTTGTTTTCAATAACATAATAATCTTTATTGCCAATGCAAACATTTCTTTTAGGTGATGGAGAAATAGTTATTGGTAAGAATAGTCTTAACTTTTTCAATGAAAAGTTTAGAGATTTAAACATTAATTTTGAAACAAATCTAGAGCAATTGGTTCCAAAGATATTTAAGGGGCCATATACAATCATATCTTTTTTTTGTAATTTTTTTGCATAATTATAAGACTTCGTAAAACTTACTTTTTTCATTACTGAAGCATACATTTTACCTTTTCCGTGAGTTGATTTTTTATCAGCTGTTTCTAACAAAATTGTATGCAGATTTGTTAGCTTGTTATTTTTAATTTTTGGTTTTGTTAAAATTTTTAAATCTGGGTCAGTAACCTCATCTCTTACTCTTCCAAATCCATTTGGAGTGTGGTATCTTCCAAAATCAAAATAATTTATACTTTCTAATTCATTGTTAATTAAAATAATTGCTGAGTGTCCAACTCTGTACATTCCGTTTTTTGACAGAAAAAAATCATACCATGAATCAGCATTTTTTACCATGCCCTCTGGCCATGCCAATACTATTACTGTACCGTTTTGCATTAGTTACTAATCTTTTTGAGACGCTGATAATTTTCCTCAACAAAATCTTCCATAATTTTAAAGAAGCTTTTAACCTCTTCTATACCATTTTGAGAATTTACATTAACTAACCTTACAAATGTTTTTTGTGCATGAGATCCATAACTAACCATTAACTTGTTAGAGTAATAAAGTTGATTACATAAATCAATAGAGTCGATATTCTTATAGGTAAAACAGATTGGTAGTGAGTATCTTGGACCTATGAGCCTGTATTCTGATTTTTCAGACAAGTATTCTTTAATTTTATTTGAAATTAAAAGTTGTTTTTCTACAATGTTTTGTATTCCAATAGTGCCTATACTTTTCCATAGTGTCCAAAATTTTAATGCATTATTTCTTCTTCCACACTCCAAAGATGTCTTGCCTAAATTATATTTGTCATTATGTGTCTGGAACAAATAATTGGCATCTGTATCAAAAGAACGCAATAAATCTTGATCCTTTTTAAACAACAAGACAGAACAGCTAAGAGGAGCACCTAAGGTTTTATGAGCATTGAAGCAAAATGAATCTGATTTTTCTATTCCCCTTAAAAGTTCATTGTGTTGTTTGGAAAAAATTAATGACCCTCCCAAAGCTCCGTCAATATGCAACCACAAATTATATTTTTTACAAATTTTCGAGATTTCATCAAAATTATCAAATGACCCTAATACTGTAGCTCCTGCTGTAGTATTAACATAAAAGGGACATAAATTGTTTTTCAAATCAATTTGAATGCTTTTTTCGAGCTCCTTGCAATTCATTTCTCCATTATTGTCAACAGAAATAGATCTAATGTTATTTGTTCCAATTCCTGAAAAGGAAACATTTTTTTTAATAGAATAGTGTGCTGTTTCTGAACAGTAAAGTATGAGTCTTTTTTTTGATTCACCATCAATTCTATGGTTACTAATCTTGTCTCTTGCTGCAACTAATGTCATGAAATTACTCATTGATCCTCCTGTTGGGAAAGTCCCTCCATACTCAGAGGGATATTTAATTTTTTTTCTGACTTCTTCTAAAATCTGTTTTTCAATCAAAGTTTGTATTCCTGAGATTTTGTATGTTGCCATACTATTATTAAGTAAAACCGCAAGAAGATCTCCTATTACAGATTTACTATGTCTGCCTCCAAATAGTTGATTAAAAAATCTTTTAGATGATGTTTTGGGGGTTTCTTTTATAACTTCTTTTAAGATTTGATAAAACTCTGTATCATCAGTTGGCTTATCACTAAGCCTGATGTCGACAGCCTTTAGAAGCTCCTCTGGCTCTTTAAATACTGGCTCATTGTTTTCGCTTGAGATTAGCTCATTAACAATTTTAATAAATTGCAAAAGGTCTTTACTAATATTGTTTTTTTCTTTCATCAAGACAAAATTAGAAATAACATTTTATCAAATTACCCTATTCATAAAATAGTTA
>NHEL02000027.1:0-8448 GCA_002172655.2 Flavobacteriales bacterium TMED84
AGTATTAAATATCAACCCTTCAAAAAAAGAAACTGTTGAAAGTGAAGGGGTAGAAACAATCTTTTTTAATTTGGGAGAGTCAAAAATTGAGTTAATTTCTTCGATATCGAAAGAAAACGCAATAAGTAAGTACTTATCAAAAAAAAGTGAAGGTATTCATCATATTTGTATCGAAGTTGATAATATTGAGAGTGAAATAAAAAGAATTATTAGTAATGGTATTAGAGTCTTGAATGAGACGCCTAAAATAGGTGCTGATAACAAAAAAATCTGCTTTTTGCATCCAAAAGATACTTGTGGTGTTCTTATTGAGCTTTCCCAAGAAATAAACTAATAATATCTTCACTATCAGTTAAGTGATGTGTTTTGAAGCCAATTTTTTTTGCAGTATTAATATGTTGAGGAGAATCATCAATAAAAAGAGTTTTGGAAACATCTAATTTATTTTTGTCTATTATATAAAAAAAAACATCCTCATTGGGCTTCCTCATTCCAATTTGATTTGAAAAATAAACGTCGTTAAATATGCTAATAAAATTTCTCCATTTTTTTTCACCATATGAACTTATTATTTCTTTTAGGTGAATGGAGTTGGTATTACTGAGAAGAAAAATTTTATATTTTGAGCTCAGCTTTTTTAGTAAATGAACTCTTTCTTTAGGAATATTTAATAAAATTGAATTCCAAGCTTTTTTTATTAATTCTAAATTATTAGTGTTACTTTTTTTCCTAATTTCTTTCAAAAAATTTTCATCAGAAATTTGACCGCATTCAAGACTGTCAAACAACTTTGTTTGTTCTTTCTTTGAATATAGTTTTTTTGAGTCAAAAATTCCTAATTTTTTAAATTCATCTGCGGGTTTAGTATAATCCAAATTAATAATTACCCCGCCAAAATCAAAAATTAATGTGTCAATATTATTCATTTTGTAAAGTACTTAAATATCAAGTTATTTTAATAGTTTTGTCCATCTTTTTTATTTTAAGAAAGAGGGCCTATAGCTCAGCTGGTTAGAGCACTTGACTCATAATCAAGGGGTCGTTGGTTCAAGCCCAACTAGGCCCACTTCAAATTAACCTCACTAATTGTGAGGTTTTTTTATTTTCTCAATAATTTTAAGTAACTAAAATTAGTTACTAAATTTGTTCTATGCTAAGGTATTCACTCACACTAATTCTATCAATATGTTTTCTTAATCAAAACTTTTCTCAAATTAATTCTTTAAAAAACATAGTAGTTAAATCAAAGAAAAAACTAACTGATGAAAAAATTAATAAAATCTCAATAACAAAAGAAGCTTATTTAAATCTTGTTGATTTAACTTTTAGTGACATAATGATAAAAGATGGATTTTTAAAAAATGAATCAATTAAAATTAAATTTCCCACTGATGCCAAAAAAATGAAAGATGTTTTGATTAAATATGATAAAGGTAACTTAACTAATGATCTTGTTTTCAAAATGAATAGAACAGCAGAAAGAGTTTGTAAAGTTTCTAAAGATGAAATTATTATTGAGATAACTAAATATGATTTTAGTAGTATAAAACTCACTGAGAAAACAAAGCTGTCTCAATTAATTTTGCAAAAAGGTAATGTCAACTTTATTATAAATAAAAATCTTAAATCAGAACTTAGAAAAAACAATTCAGTTGGTTTGCTTTGGAACAAGTTAGTAAGGATAAATAATAAAATCCCAATTTCTAGACTATCGTGGACAAAAAGTAATAATTTTTCTTTTGAAAAATATTTAGAGGAAGAAATAATTAGAGGTATTTTATTTTCTCTTGAACAAAGAATAAAAGAATCATCAATCAAACTCAATTACTTACAATGAAAATAATTGATGAAATAAAAAATAGTAGCAGATTAAAATGGTTATTTGTTGTATTCATTTTCATCATTTTTTCTCTTTTATCCAGTTTATTTTTTCAAAAAGAACAAATGCAAAAACAAATGGATATTAAAATTCAATTTGTTGAGGAAAAAAACCAACTCAGAGATGAGCTAGATGACTTGATTGATGAACACGATAATTTATTAGAAGAATATTCAGGCTTAGGAGATCAATTACAAGTTCAAGACTCAATAATTAAACGGCAAATTTCTGATATCAGAGGTTTATTAAGAAAAGAAAATGACTTAAAGTTAGCTAGAAAAAAAATTGATAGATTGAAAGATATTGCAAAAAGATACATTGCTGATATAGACTCACTTTTAGTTTTAAATCAAAAACTAACAAAACAAAAAGATAGTGTAATTAGAGTAAATAAAGATATTAATTGGAAAAATTATAAACTTAATAAACAAAACATTGAACTTGAAAAAAAAGTTTCTGAAGGATCGATACTAGAGATATCTGATTTAAATGTAACAACATTTCGTTACAGAAAAAGTGGAAGGCTAGTTGAAACAAGTTCGGCAAAAAAAACCCAAATTATACAAGTCTGTTTTCTAGTGTTGCAAAATACAATAGCAAAAAAAGAAATTAAGAGCTATTACTTACAAATAATTGATCCAAAGGGTAATGTCATATCATCAAACGATAGCATTAAATTTGGTATTGACTCAACAACTTTTCTTTTTACAAAAAAAGATTCTTTACTTTATGATAACAATGAACAGAATATTTGTTTAGATTGGCAAAGAATTAATATTTTACAAGAAGGAATTTATAAAGTTCATCTATATGTTGATGAGAGATTGTCAGCAAAAACTGCATTTAGGCTTAAGTAATGAAAAAAATAATATCATATAATATTAACGGCATAAGAGCAGCAATTAGAAAAGGTTTAATTGATTGGATAAAAGTTACATCTCCTGATATAATTTGTTTTCAAGAGATTAAAGCTTTTGAAACGCAATTTGATCTGAATCTATTTAAAAATTTAGGATATCAAACATTTTGTAATTCAGCTGAAAAACCTGGTTATAGTGGAGTCGCAGTCTTCAGTAAGATATCTCCCAGTAAAATTACATTTGGAATGAATGTTCCAGAAATTGATAAAGAGGGAAGAGTAATAAAGTTAGATTTTGAAAAATTTTCAGTAATTAATTCATATTTCCCCTCAGGAACTAGTGGAGAGGTAAGACAGGCTTTTAAAATGAAATTTTTGAAAGAGTTTGAAAATTATGTCCATTCATTCAAAGATAATCCCATTGTGGTTTGTGGTGATTTTAATATTTGTCATAAACCAATAGATATCCATAATCCAGTGAGTAATAAAAATTCATCAGGCTTTCTGCCTGATGAAAGGCAATGGATGACAGAATTTTTGGAAATGGGATTCATTGACTCATTTAGAAAGCTTAACAATGAACCTCACAATTACACCTGGTGGTCATATAGAGCAAATTCTAGAACTAAAAATTTAGGATGGAGGATAGATTACCATATGCTAAGTAAATCATTGAACTCTAAAATTGTTAGGTCCAGTATATTGTCGGAAGTAAAGCACTCTGATCATTGCCCAATACTTTTGGAGTTAAATCTTTAGTGTTATCTTTGAATAATGTCAATAATACAAACGGCCGAAAGAAGTAGTGGGGAAGATGCCTCAGAAAATGTAATTTTTCAAAGGCATTTGATTGCATACAAAAAGGCTGCTGAGCTAGTAAAAAAAAATATTTTAGAAATTGGATGTGGAGAAGGATATGGGATAAAAGAGTTATTGCCAAAAGTTGAAAAATATATTTGTATAGACAAGTATGAGTCAAATATCAACTTAAAATCTGAAAAATTAACTTTTATAAAAAGTGAAGTTCCACCGATTAGTAAAATCAAGTCTGATTCATTAGACTTCGTCGTAACATTTCAAGTAATTGAGCATATTGAAGATGATAAGCTTTTTGTTGAAGAAATTTTTAGAGTTTTAAGGCCGGGAGGGAAACTGATATTAACTACACCCAATAAAGCTATGACACTTTCAAGAAACCCATGGCATGTCAGGGAGTACACAAATTCTGAAATGAAGGAAATATTATCAGTAGCTTTCACAAACATTAAAATTTTTGGTGTTTACGGAAACCAAAAAGTTATGAACTACTACCAAAAAAATAAAGAATCCGTAAACAAAATAATGAAATGGGATATTTTTAATTTACAGCATAGATTACCAAGGAAGTTTTTACAAATACCATATGATATTTTAAATCGCTATAATAGAGTTTCTTTAAAAAATAAAAATACTGAAATTGTGGATTCAATTAATTTTACTGACTACTCTATAATTCAAAGTCATGATGATAATTACTTGGATCATTTTTGTGTAGCTACCAAGTAGAGCAAAATTTATATTCTCTTTTTAAAAGCTCTTCAAGAACTTCTGGTAAATTCTTATAAACTTTATGATGACTTTTAGAATTACAGTGGAGAACTATTATAGATCCTTTTTTTACATTTTTAAGAATGTTATCTTTAAATTCCGAATCACTTATTTTATTTGAAAAATCTAAAGGCATAATACTCCACATAATTATTTTAAAATCTTTACGTAGTTTTTTGATTTGACCTATTTTAATTTTTCCAAAGGGGGGTCTAAAAAGTGAGCTTTTTATCACTTTTTGTGCTTCATATACATTCCTTAAATATGTATTTGTTGAAGTTTTCCATCCATTTAAATGAGAATTAGTATGATTGCCAATAGAGTGATTATTTTTTTTTATTTGCTCAATTAAATTAGGGTATTGGGCTGCCTTTTCACCTTCAAGAAAAAAAGTTGCCTTAATTGAGTATTTATCTAAAATCTTTAATATTTCTGTGGTGAAAATTGGATCAGGACCGTCATCAAATGTCAACCAAATCTTTTTTTCTTTAGTTGGCATTTCCCATAATAAGTCCTTAAAGAAAAATTTAAAAAATCTTGCAGGAGCGACTAAAAAACTATTGTAGAGAAAGAAATTCATCAACGAAGTTATTAATCACAAATTCAGACTTGGAAACCTCAATTTTTTCGTTGTTTTTTTCTTTGTAAAATAGGTTATTCTCCGTTATGTAATCGAAGTCAGATTGGTATAAATTATTAGATTGAATGAGTCTAAATAAACTAGCTAATATTTGTGTGCTAATCGATAGATTTTGTTTTACTCCTTGCTTATCACTGAAGTTAGAGAAAAATTTATATTCTTTCATAAAATCTTCAGACATTTCTGATAGAACATTCATTCCTTTCTCTTTAGCACCAGCTTTAAAATAGACATCGGCTATCGGAATTGCAAAAAAACTATAGTTAACAGTTTCTCTTGGAAATTCGTTCATACATTTATCTAAAGTTTTAATTGCTCTCATATTGTCACCGTCTCGGTGTAGTGCTTCAGCTAGTCTTGAATAGTTATTTCTAAAGTTCATAACCATTCTGGTGTTTGTTTCATCAAAATATAAATCACTATTGTTAAATCCCCCCCAATTAAAGTTATTTACAAGGCGATCATACATTTTCTCCACTTCAACAGTTCCTGTTTGCCCATCAAATGATTTAGTTTCATATGGAACCAATCTGTATGCTAACCCCTCAAGTTGAAAATAATTTTCAAGTCCCATAAAGTTGTCACGCCCTACAGTAATAGCAAAATAAATAGGTCTCTCCCAATTAAAATTTGCTAATATATCTAATACCATTAGTTTGTTTTTATAGATACCATTTCCTTTAATGTTCCATTTTAATTCATCAACAATTTTGTTGTGATATTTTTCAGGAACAAAATTTAAAACCTTAGGTCTATCTACTTTTAGCTTAAGCTTTTTCGTTGGACAATAGTTTTTCATTCCAGCTGATGTCCTTATCTTGGCTTTAGCACTATTACTTCTGATAAACTTAATAACATCTTGCACATCGACGTGTTCTTTAAATTTTTCTTGTATTAGTGTATAGTCTCTTGTTCCTGTCCTATATTCCTTTTCAGTTAAAGAGGATGGAATTGGTTTGGCATCATATGTAGCTCTTTTCATCTGATCAATGTACCAAGAGGTGTTAAAAAGTGATAAGTTAACAACTTTAACATCAGTTCTATAATTTTCAACTTCCTGAGCATACCAAAGAGGAAAAGTGTCATTATCTCCGTTAGTAAAAATGATTGCGTCCTTATCACATGAGTCTAAATAGTTTTTTGCCACTTCAAGAGCAGTAAATCTACCTGATCTATCATGGTCATCCCAATTTTCAAAAGCTAGAAGTGCTGGAGAGATAAGCAGAGCAATTACAAAAGAAAAAATAGATGCTTTCTTTGCATCAATAAATTTATTTATGTAATCAAATAGAGCCATTGTACCTAATCCAATCCAAATACTAAATGCATAAAATGAACCAACGTAAGCATAATCTCTTTCTCTTGGCTGAAATGGAGTTACATTTAAGTAAACGATGATTAAAATACCAGTGAAGAGAAAGAAAAGTAAATTAGCTATGGCATCTTGTTGATTTCTTTTGAAATGAAAGTACATACCTAAGATGCCGAGCAGAAGAGGTAAAAAGTAATAATGATTTTTTCCTTTATTGTTTCTTAAGTGGTTTGGTAAAAAATTATCACTAGGTGTTCCTAATCTAGCTTGATCAAGAAAGCCTATACCACTCTCCCAATTCCCATATACTGGGTTACCATCCATATTCATATAGTCATTTTGTCTACCTGCAAAATTCCACATGAAATATCTTAAATAAGACCATCCAATTTGATACTTAAAGAAAAAAGTAAGATTTTGACTAAATGATGGTACCTTATTATCATTTTTACTGAGTCCTGCCCATGACCTATATCCATTTGCATGCCTAGACTGAGTATTGCTCCACATTCTAGGAAAAATTGTCTTATATTTTTTGCTGTAATTCGGTAGAGAATTTTTTCTCTTATCAATTACAATATACTTTCCCTTTTTTTTGTCTTTTTCATAAATGGGTTTACCATCAATATAAGGTTCTTTATTGTCAAGCTTTGCATTGAAATATTGTCCGTAGACAATTGGCCATGAGCCATATTGTTCTCTTTTGAGATAAGATAGAAGCCCAACAGCATCTTCAGGATTATTCTCGTCTATAGGGGGGTTGGAGTTAGATCGAACAACTAAAATTGCAAATGAAGAGTATCCAATTAAAAGTACTAGTAGACTCAAAATACCAGTGTTATATAGTGGTTTATTTTTTTTCTTTGTGTAAATTAAGCCAAGTGTTATAGCTATAATTATTGCGATGAAATAAATTATTGTTCCTGAATTAAATGGAAGTCCGACTGTATTGGTGAAAAATAATTCAAATGAATAAATTAGGCTAACTGCCCCAGGAATGATTATTCCCTGAATAAAAATAAGAACTCCTAATGAAATAAGAAAAGCTTTGACTGCCCCAGCTTTGGTATACTTGTATTTTTTGTTGTAGTATATCATTCCCATTGCAGGAATAGTAAGTAAACTTAATAAATGAACACCTATGGAGAGACCAATAAGATATGATATAAGAATTAACCATCTTGATGAGCTAGCAGTTTCAGATTCTCTTTCCCATTTCATTATACACCAAAAGGTAATGGCAGTAAAAAAAGAGGACATTGCATAAACTTCACCTTCCACAGCAGAAAACCAAAAAGAATCTGTAAAGGTGTATGTTAATGAACCAACTGCGCCAGAAAATAGAATTAGAAGATCTCTAATTTGTGCAGAACAGCTTAGAGTTAGTTTTTGAGCAAAGCCAGTAATTGTCCAAAAAAGAAAAAGTATTGTAAATGAGCTACATAGTGCCGATAAAATATTAATTGATATTGCAACTTGGCTAGTTGCTGGTTCAGCAAACAATGAAAAAATCCTTCCTAAAAGCTGAAACAAAGGCGCTCCCGGTGGATGGCCAACTTCTAGTTTGTAAGCTGTTGAAATATATTCTCCACAGTCCCAAAAACTTACAGTTTGTTCAATAGTTGATAAATAAACAAAACTTGCAATTGAAAAGATAGTCCAACCTAAAATATTATTGATTTTATTGAAATTGCTCATTAAATTGTTGTTTCTGCGAATTTATGAAAATTAATTTCTCTATTTCTTTCAAAATAAAAGTTCTTTATTTGTAATTATTCCTATTTTTGCCCTCTCAAATATATTGCCCGATGGTGTAACTGGCAACACGTCTGGTTTTGGTCCAGAAGAGTCTAGGTTCGATCCCTAGTCGGGCAACTTACTTTTTACTTGAATTTTGTTTTTTTTTACTGGATGTCTAAAATTTTGCAAAAACTACTATTTTTTCTTAAATTTGTATAGGGGGATTGAACAAGTAATTAAAAATTCATATATATGATAAATTCATTACAAAAATTTTCGAAAGTTATATTGGCAACAATGTTTCTTTTTTTTGCCAATAATCTATCTGCACAATTCTCACCAACTGTATCTGTATCTTTATCGAATACATATTGTGATAGTTTATCGGATTTAACAGTTAGTGTCAGTCAGGATCCAGGAGAGGCAGATAT
>NHEL02000022.1:0-47099 GCA_002172655.2 Flavobacteriales bacterium TMED84
AACAACAGCAAGACAAACAAGAACAACAGCAAGACAAACAAGAACAACAGCAAGACAAACAAGAACAACAGCAAGACAAACAAGAACAACAACCAGATAAGGAGCAAATGTCAAAAGAAGATATTGAAAAGCTTTTGAATGCAATTCAAAATCAAGAAAAAGAAACAAAGGAGAAATTGCAGAAAAATAAAAAACAAAAGACTAAGAAAAAAATAACAAAAGATTGGTGATGAAGAAAGTTTTATTTCTTATTCTGATTAGCTGTAATATCTCTTTTTCTCAGATAATTGAAGTTTCTGTAAATAAGAATCCCATCTTGGTTGGAGAAAGTTTTGCTATAAGCTTTTCATTTGATAAAAAAGCCAATAATATAGATTTTAATTTATCCAATAATGAATATGTTAAATTCTTAAGTGGACCTAAAAAGTCATCATCAAGCTCAATAACAATTGTTAATGGAAAAAGAGAATCAATTTTAAATACAACATTCACTTACTATTTCAAAGCAATAAAAAATGGAGAATTTATTATTCCCTCAGCTTCAATAACTCATAAAAAAGATATAATAAAAAGCAATGAAATTAGAGTTCAAATTCTTAACGCAAGCAACAAACAACCAAGTAATTCAATTTCTAATAACCTTTTTGTCAAAGCAGAAATTAGCAAAAAAAATGTTTTTGTAGGTGAACAATTATTGGTCACATATAAACTCTTTAACAGATATGACTTAGCAAATACTGAGATTACAAAACTTCCTAATTTGGATTCTTTTTGGAAAAAAGATCTTGAAACAAGTAGTCGTTTTAAAAGAGAAGTTATAAATGGTGTAGCTTACAATGTTGCAACTATAAAAAAGATAGTATTGACTCCTCAAAAGGATGGAACTCTATTAATTGACCCTATTGAAATAAAGTGTAGTATAAGGACAAACAATGGAAATAATGACCCGTTTGCTAGTTTTTTTAACTCATACAGTGTTCAAGAAGAGTTTATTAGCTCAAAACCTATTAAGATCAAAGTCAAGAGCTTACCAAGGCCCATTCCAGAGAACTTTATAGGAATTGTTGGTAGTTTGAAAGTTGAATCAAGTGTTGATAAAAGTACTGTAAAAGCAAATGATGCCATTAACTATAAAATTAGTTTTATTGGAACAGGTAATCTAGAGCTTCTAGCTGAACAAAAAATTGATTTTCCCACTGACTTTGAGGTTTATGATGCCAAAATTGATGATAGGATATTTCAAGGTGGACTTAAAAGAAGTGTAAAAACATATGAGTATCTACTAATTCCCAGATATGAAGGAAAATATGAAATTCCAAAATCTATTTTTTCATACTTTGACAGCAAATCTGAAAAATTTAAGCAAATTAGTACGAAAGCGTTTAAAATTACTGTAGAAAAATCTGAAAAATTTCTTCAAAGCTCACAAACAAACTCTATTTCGAAGCAATTAGTTTCTAACAACAAGAAGGATATTAGACACATTAAATATGATTTTAATCAAAATAAAAAGATATCAAATAAATCATTTAATGTTATAATCTTTATTCTTGTACTGGTATTAATACTATTAAAGTACTTTTTCAAATACATAAAAAATATTTATCAAAAAGATACTAAATCTGATAAACTCTCAAAAATTAGAATTAAAAAAGCTGAAAAGTATTTGAAAAAAAATGATTTAACAAAATTTTATGAGGAAATTGAAAAATCTATGTTATTATTTTTTAGTGAAAAACTGAATATTGAAATTGGAGATTTTTCAAAAGAAAAACTTGAAGACTTAATGAAGAGAAAAAAGTATAACACAGAAATTCAAAATCAAATTCTAAAAATTTTTAATAACATTGAAATTACCAGGTATTCCCCAATGAGTGATTATAAGAAATCAAATGAGCTTCTAAATGAGTGTGTTTTAGTAATAAGAAAAATTGAATCAAACAGAAAATGAAAAAAGAATTTTTAGTGTTTTTAGCTATACTTTTTAGCTTTTTTACGAAAGCCGAAGACAATTTATTCAAAAAAGGAACTGAATTTTATGATAGTGGAGACTATCAAATGGCAATCGCCTACTTTGACTCATTAATTAGTTCTGGAACAATCAGTAGTGAAATTCATTACAATAAAGGTAATTGTTATTTTAAGCTTGATAGTCTTGCTTTAGCTATAGTAGAGTATGAAAGAGGTTTAAATATTAACCCCAAAGACTTAGATATAGTTTACAATTTAAAAATTTGTAACGATTTAATCATAGATGATATTAATCATCTTCCTGAGTTATTTTACAAACAATGGTTTTCTGCTTTATACAATACAATTTCTGTTTATAATTGGCAAATCTTGATTATTATCTCTTTGATATTATTAATCATAAGTTTGATTGTAGCTAAAATTAAAACAAATAATAAACTTAAAATTTTTAATACTTTTTTATCCATAATTTTTTCTATTTCTTTAACTATTTATTTTATTGGAAACTTTACTGAAAAAAATAATATACAAGCAATTGTTAAGGAAAATATTGTAAATATCAGAAGTGCTCCTTCTGCTGAAAGTTCAGTTCAATTTACCATCCACTCAGGAACAAAAGTGGTAGTCATTGATGCCGTTGAAAATTGGTTGAATATATCAATTAGTGATGGGAGAAAGGGGTGGGCCCAACAAACAAATTTTACAGAAATATAAATATATTAACAACAATTTTTCAATAGTTTGATTTATTGTTAGAAAAGTTAATTTTTTGTAACTTTGATGTAAACAAGTACTTATGAGATGGCCTATTTTTTACATTAAATTACTCACTACATCTTTTATTTTATTAAGTTTCTCTGCCCTTAGTAATGAGTCTAAATGGAGCCTTATTTATAAAAGTGATGAAGTCACAATAGAAACTAAGAGCCACAACTGTGAATTCTCCGATGCTTATGACCAAGAATTTATTTTTTTAAGGATTACCAATCTTACTGACTCAAGCTTGACCTTAAGTTATTATCTTGAACTTTGGTACGATAATGATTGTATAAATTGTGAAAACAAAAAACCAGAATACGAAAAATCTTTCAATTTAAATGCCAGAGAAACTACAATATCTGACTGCTCTTATAAGTCAAATGAATCAAAAATTTTTGTTAAATTTTCTTTACCCCTCAGTAAAATGCCTGGTGTTAACAAAATAGTAAAGCTAACGAATTTCGAACTAAAAAATATATCACTTAAGTATGAGTAGAATTTTATTTTTGATATTTTTTCTTTTTGCTGGAAATGCTACATTTTCTCAAAGCTCTTCAAGTGGTTGTGTCACAAACATATCTGCACTTACTGATAGTATTGCTTGTGGAGAATCTTTATTTTTACAACAAGTTGGTGTTGGTGGTGCTTCATCTGATGATTTTTCAGCATCAACGCTAAGTGGCTTGTGGCAAAGCGTGACTTCAGGCTATGTTCTTGGTGGCCCTTGCGGTACAAATCCATTAGGAGGACCTGTTCTTTGGTTTGCAAACGGAGCTCCTACTCCCAGAAGAGCTACAACAGTACCGGTTGATGCAAGCTGCGGTGGAAACATTTGCTTTGACTTTAGAATGGAAACTCAAGGAGGGACTGCTGGATGTGATGGTCCTGATTTAGCTAATGAGGGTGTTTATTTAGAGTACAGAGTTGCCGGCGGAACCTGGACTCAAATTTTTTATTTTTCTCCAATCGGATTTCCATACACAGGATGGCAAAATCATTGTTTCCCAATTCCTATTGCTGCTCAGACTACTTCTACTCAATTTAGATGGTCCCAAACTGCTACTTCTGGACCAACCTGGGACTTCTGGGGAATTGATAATGTTAATATTTCAACTTGTGCTGGTTACTCTACAATTTGGAATGGTGGTTCAATTACTGGCTACACCGCAGATACAGTTACTGTAAACCCAACTCAATCAACAACGTATAGCCTAATTTATTCAAATTTTGTAAACGATACGTGCTATGCTTCAATAGATGTATATGTTGATCAACCTAATATTCAAGCTAGCGTATCATCATCAAATTGTGCAGGCTCTGATACTTTATCTGCACAGGCTACAATTACGGCTAATTGCTATTATGAGCTTGAGCTTTGGAACTACTTACCTGGTACTGGCGCTACACAAGCAGGCTGGACAGCTGGAACTCAAGGAGGAGTTTCTATTTTTCATAATCTTGATGTAAACATCAACGGAAGTCTATATAGCAATTACACTATGATTACTGGAGGAAATGCAGCAACTGCATCATACCCCCTTTATGTTTCAGATGGAGATGTAATTGAAGCTTTTTTTAGTTCACTTGGAAGCTCAGCTAACGAAGCGATGTATAGAATAAAGGATAGTCAAGGTAATTATTTAACAATAAATCCACTTGCCCCACCTGTTCCTGCAATCGGACTAACAACACAAGGATTTCCTGGTAGTATACCTGGCGATTTAACAATTGGACAGGGAAATGCAATATATGTTTCTTGCCCAGCTACAGCAAACTACACCTACAGCTGGAGTAATCTTACTAGCGGTGGTATCACTGGACTCAGTCCATCATCTAATATCCCTAATCCTGTAGCAACAGTTGCTACCGCTACAGACTTTCAAGTGATAGCCACAGATTCAATGAATACTGGATGTTTTGCCATTGATACTGTAACTGTACTTCCCAATGCTAATAGTATCTCTGCAACATTAACAGGCCCCAATGTGATTTGTTTAGGTGATATTGTAACTCTTGGATGGAATTTAGTTGGAACCCCTCCTTTTGATTTAACAATAAGTGATGGCATTTCAAACACAAGCTATCAAATTGATGCGTTTGGATTTCAAACAAACGGGCTTGGACCCATTACTTTCACTCCTAATTCAAATACAACATATTTTGTAGTGAGCTTGTTTGATGCAACAGGCTGTCCCGCCTCTGTAACTAATCCAGCTCTCAATGTTACAGTTTCTTCTGTTGCTAATACAGGAACATCAACTAGTACAATTCTTTGTGACAATGACCCAAATTTATATGATCTATCAACATTTTTAGGAATTTCTGATCCTAATGGTAATTGGTCAGGGCCAACAGGAGCTTTGCCACCTCCTCCTGCTGGAACATCAACTTTTAATTTTGATCCATCTAATGATCCTGCAGGTGTTTACACATATTCTATCACAAACGCACCATGTCCATCTAGTTTTTCTACAGTTCTTGTAAATCTTAACACAGCACCTAGCGCAGGTAACTCAACTACTGTAACCTATTGTAGTAATGACGGTGTTGTGGATTTATTCACTTTGTTAGGTCTTGCCAGCCCAACAGGCATATGGTCTCAGACTGGCAATGGCCCTAGCCTTAATTTTGATCCATCAACATCATCTCCAGGAAATTATGATTTCACTGTAACTGATCCCACTGGCGCTTGCGCTCCAGTTACGTCAACAATAACTGTTAATGTAAATTCAATTCCTACATCTAGTATTAGCTCTAGTTCTTCTGTAATTTGTGCTGGAGAGTGTATAGACTTAATTTTTAATCTCACGGGCTCAGCACCATTCAATCTTACATATGCTGATCCCAATATAATTAATGTTGTTCTAAACGCCTCAGGCAATGATAATGCAACAAACCTACCAATTAACGTATGTCCTCCAAACTCAACAAACTTGAGTATTGTGAATGTTACCGATGCCAATGGATGTTCAAACACATCATCTTCAAACATCGGAATTACTGTTAATCCAGGTCCATTTGCAGGAAACGATAATACCATAAACATCTGCGCTGATGATGTAGCTGTATATCAATTACAAAATCTTCTTGGAGGCTCGCAAAATTTAACTGGATACTGGACATTACCAAACTCTACTCAACTGCCAAATAATCCAAATTTCAATTTTGATCCTCAAACTATGCCAGCTGGTAATTACTCATATACAGTCAATGCACCTCCTTGTAATCCATCAACTGCAAATATAACAATCAACTTAGTTACAGCTCCAACCTCAGGTACATCAAACAACTCAAGTATTTGTATTAACGACTACAACTCTACTAACACATACGACTTGTCTAATTTGATAATTAATGCCGACCCAGGTGGTTTTTGGTACGCTGGAAATAGTGCATCAGGTTCACCAATATCACCAAGTATTGACCCAAATACATATGGTATTGGAAGCCATGACTTTACCTACCAAGTAAATGGAATTCCTCCCTGCGCTAACTCCTCAACAACCGTAACTTTAATAATTAATGCTGAACCAGTTGTTAATACCTTTACTGCAAATCCGCTAATTGTATCTCAAGGAAATACAACCACATTATCAATTGACATGCTTAGTGGTACGCCTCCATTTAATGTCAATGGTGTTGATAATGCTACTCCAGCAAATACTTTTCAAATTAATACTAACGCTAGCATGCAAGGGTCAACTGTTGTTACACCTACAGTAATTATACCATTTACAACATATTCTATAACAAATATTTCTGATGCTAATGGATGCTCATCTTCAACTGCTTTATTTGTAAATGTTGATGTTGAACCTTTTCCAATAATAAACCCATTTACAACAACTACTCCAAATATTTGCGAAGGAGAAAATGCTAATATTTTAATAACCCTCAGTCAAGGAGAAGCACCTGTTACTTTCAATTACTCTATTAACGGAAATAACTTTTCTGAAATCATTGGAAGCGCTGGTCAGGCAACTCCAATAAGTGTTAATATTCCAATTGCTAGCTCCTTACTTCAGCTTGGCAATAACACTATTTCTGTAATATCTGTTATTGATGCCAGTGGTCAAAACTCTCCTGCAAATGAAATTCCTTCCAACATTAACATAGCTGTTAACGAAAATCCATCAGTAAATTTATCCGTTTCTAGCTCTGAAGTTTGTGATGGTGAGCCTGTTAATCTAATATTTAACTTTACCAGTGGAACTGCTCCATACAGTGTTGATTATTCAATAAACTCAACTCCACAAACTCCGATCTCATTTGCTAGTTCTGGAAATCAAAATTACAACCTTGACAACCCCTACCCTTCAATAGGTACAAACTCATATCAAGTGATATCTTTATCAGATGTCAATGGATGCATGAATACAACTCCTACTCAAATTGTTGATGTAATTGTAAATGAAATTCCAAATATTGATATTGCAATAACTGGTAATAATCCTTTATGTATAGGTGAAAGTTCTGAAATATCATTTCCAGTTTTCTCAGGTACCGCTCCATTTAGTCTAATTTTCAGTGATGGAACTAACTCAAATAATGTTATTGTAGACAACAATGGACTAGTTAACGGATCTCCTATATCAATTACCCCATCTACAAACACGACATATTCATTAGTTTCTATAACTGATGACAAAGGGTGTTTTTCTGCTTCTTCAAACAACGTATCTATTACTGTAAATGAATTACCTAATGTCAGTATTTCTGGTAATAACGAATTATGCCAAGGTAAAATGACTCAATTATACTTTAATTTTACATCAGGCTCTGCGCCTTGGACAGTTAATTATTCTGTTAATGGTGTACCAACATCAGTTGCTCTATTAAATATTGATGATTCAATTTCAGTTAGCCCTAATAGTTCATCGATATATGATTTTACATCAGTAGCTGACCCTAATTGTTCAAATAATTTAAATGATCAAGTAAGTATTACAATAAACCCAGTCCCAAATGCCATCATATCTGGCGGGGGATCAGTTTGTGATGATGGAAGTCAAGTAGATGTTTTCATTAACACATCTTCTGGAACACCTCCTTTCAACGCTCAATACTCTGTTGGAATTGAAACAAAATATCTTTCTAACATTGGATATAACCATACAATCTCTACAAATGATGCTGGACTTTATTCTTTAATTGAAATTTCCGACAGCAAGGGATGTGAGGCGAACACAAATGGCTTTGCAAGTGTTTACATGAACTCAATTCCTCAAGCAGATTTTACCTTCTTTCCTCAGCCAGTAGATTTAAACAATCCTCTTGTTTTCTTTGTTGATCAATCGACAAATCATTCAAGTGGTTACTGGAACTTTGGTGATAACTCACCATATGTAAATACTAATTTTGGTAAAATATCTCACCTTTATTCTTCACAAGATTCAGGCACATACAATGTTACACTTACAATATCATCTGACAGTGGTTGTACTAATTCAATTACTAAACAAATTGTAGTGAATAAATCATTTTCAATACATATTCCTGATGCTTTTACACCAAACAATGATTTAAAAAATGATCATTATATGCCAATAGTAGATGGTGCAAAATCTTTTGAATTCAACATATACAACAGATTTGGTCAGAAAGTTTTTAATTCTGACAAACCATCCAATAATTATTGTTACTCTGGTTGTGAGTCTGCATGGGATGGTAAATTTAAAAATAGTGAAGAATACGCGCCGGCTGGTCATTATGCATATTCAATTTTCGTTAAGGATATAAATGGTAAAAAATATACTTACGAAGGTACATTAACTCTTATTAGATAGTTTTTTTGAAAAATATCTGTTTAATTTCAGATACTCATGGTAAACTTGAGAATTGGGTATTCAAACATTTCGAAGACTCTGACGAAATTTGGCACTGTGGAGATTTGGGATCAATTAGTGTAATTGACTCGATTAACAAAAATTTTAAATTTAGAGCAGTCTATGGTAATATTGATAATGATAAAATTAGGAAATCTCTACAAAAGAATTTAGTCTTTAAAGTTGAGGGTATCAAAGTTTTGATGACTCATATTGCAGGACCAGTAAAAAAATATAACACTGAAACATTGAAAATAATTTTAAATGAAAAGCCACAACTTTTAGCATGTGGACACTCACACATACTAAAAGTTGTTTATGACAAAAAATTTGAAATGCTTTATATGAACCCTGGTTCTTGTGGAGGTTTTGGTATACATAAAGTAAAAACTCTTTTGAAGTTTAAAATTGATAAGAATAATATTAAAGATTTAAAAGTAATTGAAAAAGAAAGATAATTAACGAATCCTTTCAGATGATTTTACAAGTTTTTCATCTTTTTTTATGAAATAGCTAGAAAGAATCAACAATAAGTAAGGAATTGCAAATAATAATAGTTCTATTTTTACATTTAATTCTTTTTTGTATATAAAAAGTAATAAAATCAGTGCAATTGTGATTTGAGTTCTTGAAAAGGAGCATAGCAAAATCTGTTTCTTTCTGTTTTTGTATAAGTTAATTGATATTAGACTTAAAATAGCAGAAATAAATAAAAACACTTTAGCCCATAAAAAGTCACTAGCAAACATTTCTTTCGAATCTATCTCAAAAATTGGCACAAAAAAAATCATTATTAATGTGATCATAGAGCTGAAGAAAAGAAAAACGCTTTGAATTCTTTGTAACATTTGACAAAATTAAATTTTTTAATATAAAAAGCTCTCAAATAACATTTATTTGTAAATTTACATATCTAAATTGACAATCAGTCGGTTACAAATTATAATCCCAAAAAACACATAATGTATACAATCCAAGAATTAAATTCAAAGAAAGTTTCCGAATTAAGAGAAATTGCATCAGAATCTAATATTCTAAAAAATGAAAAGTTAAGAAAACAAGATCTTATATATGCTATTCTTGATGTTCAAGCAGAAACTAAAGAAACTAAAGAAACTAAAGAAACTAATATAAAAAAACAAGAAAAATCAAGAACCAAGGATTTTAAAAAAAGACCAAGAAAAGAATCTTCCTCAAACCATTTAAGATCTGAAAAGAACTTTAAAAAAGAAAGGAATTTTGAAACTCATAAAACGAGTGAGAAAAAAGATTTTTCTAGCAAAGACAATGAACAAAAAAAGCATCATTATGATTTTGATTTTGATGGAATAATAAATGTAGAAGGTGTAATCGAAATCATGCCTGATGGATACGGGTTTATGAGATCCAGTGATTATCATTACCTATCATCTCCGGATGATGTTTATGTATCACATTCTCAAATTAAATTTTACAATCTCAAAACAGGAGATTCTATAAAAGGAACAGTAAGACCTCCTAAGTCTGGAGAAAAATATTTTCCACTAATCAACGTTGAGGATATAAATGGTAAAGATCCTTCAATTATAAGAGACAGGATACCATTTGAGCATTTAACACCACTTTTCCCTTTTGAAAAATTCAATATTTTAGGAAATGGTCATAATAATATTTCAACAAGAATGCTTGATATTTTCACTCCTTTGGGTAAAGGTCAAAGAGGACTTATTGTCGCGCAACCCAAAACAGGTAAAACTGTGCTACTAAAAGATATAGCAAATGCAATTGCGGATAATCACCCTGAAGTATATATGATTATTTTGCTTATCGATGAAAGACCTGAAGAAGTAACTGATATGGAAAGAAGTGTAAATGCAGAAGTTATTGCATCTACATTTGACGAACCAGCAAGTAGACACGTTAAAGTTGCAGATATAGTTCTTGAAAAGGCCAAGAGGATGGTTGAATGTGGGCACGATGTTGTTATATTACTCGACTCAATCACAAGACTAGCAAGAGCTTACAATACTGTTCAACCTGCATCGGGAAAGATTTTAAGTGGTGGTGTTGATGCAAATGCATTACATAAGCCTAAGAGATTCTTTGGTGCAGCTAGAAAAATTGAAAAAGGAGGCTCTTTAACAATTCTAGCAACAGCATTAACTGAAACAGGAAGCAAGATGGACGAAGTTATCTTTGAAGAGTTCAAAGGAACAGGAAACATGGAACTACAACTTGATAGAAAAATTTCGAACAGAAGAATTTTTCCAGCTGTTGATCTTGTATCATCCTCTACTCGAAGAGAAGATTTACTTCTTGATCCTGAACATATTCAAAGAATTTGGGTACTTAGAAATTATTTAGCTGATATGAATCCTGTTGAGGCAATTGAATTTATGAAGGACCGCTTAATGAAAACTCAAGATAACAAAGAATTTTTAATCACAATGAATGGTTAATGCATAGCTATTTTTAAGAAAAAGTTATACATTTGAATCAAAATACTAAATAATATGAAAAAAAGTACAATCACTTGTGATATGGAAGGAGTCATTCTGACAATGAATGATGGCGCTGAACAAATCTTTGGATACAAAAAGGAAGAGCTAATCGGAAAGAAAAGAGTATCTATTTTTTCCCCTGGTGAAATTGTTCTACAAAATGTCGCTGGATGGCTCGACGAAGCTGTTAAAAACGGTGAGTATGTTGGAAAAACTTACTTCATCAATAAAAACAAGCAAAAAATTAATGCAAAAATTAGAATTACACCTACATTTTCAAATGGTAAAGACAATCCACAAACTGGATATTGTGGTGTTACTGAGGTAATAAATGAAGATGTAAACGTTCCTATATCTTTTGCTACTAAAATGATTAAAGGCTTGGCAATAACCAGAATGCCTTTTACTTCTGCGTCGCTTTTACCTGTTTTCGCGGTTGGAGCCTATTTCGCAGGTATTGGTGATGATTTATTTAATATAACAAGCTTCATACTTTGTATTCTTGGAGTTTTAATCGCACATTTAGCTATTAATGTTTTTAATGACTATTTTGATGTTAAAGACGGTACTGACGAAGCAAATGCTGAATATTTTCAACAAGTTTCTGGCGGAAGTAGAGCCATTGAACTTGGCCTTATTACATTAAATGGGACGCTAAAGCTGGCAATTTGGCTAACACTAGTTGCTACACTTATTGGTGCTTTGCTTGTTCTAAGAGTTGATAGTTCTATCATTAGTCCAATAATTTATACAACTTTGGCGGGTTTATTTTTAGGTTACTTTTATACTGCCCCACCTCTAAGACTTGTTGCTAAAAGAGGTTTAGGTGAATTATCTATTTTTCTTGCCTTTGGTCCTCTTTTAACAATTGGTACGGGACTTGCAATTTTTGCAGGAAATTTTGCCGATTTTGTAGAAAATGAGCATTTCTTTAATTGTCTTTTACTTGGTATACCAATGGGATTGCTAACCACTAATATACTTCTGATTAATGAATTTCCTGATATGAAAAGTGATAAGACTACGGGTAAGAACCACTTAGTTGTAACTTTTGGAAAGAAAAATAGTAGATGGTTGTATTTAATTTTTCTGCTGTTAGCTTGTCTATCTTCATATTACCTATACACAAAATTGAGTGATGTATTAATACTTGTTCCAACATTAATTTGCTTAGGTTACGGTTTATATTTATTTTCAACAATAATGAAAAAGTATGAAAGTAGAGAGTTGATTAATGCTAACTGGGGTACAATTGGTCTACAAGCTATATACTCAATTGTACTGTGCATAATATTACTATTTTAATATGTTTAAACAAAATAAATGTGTTCCATGTCAAGGAGGAATACCTCCACTAAAAGGAGAAGAAATAAATTCTTTTTTGAAATTAATTGACGAAAATTGGTCAGTTGCAAATGAAAAGAAATTAAGTAAAAATTTTCCATTTGAAACTTATTCTAAAGCCATAGCTTTCTCAAATTCTGTAGCTGAACTTGCTGAAAACGAGGGTCATCACCCATACATTCATATCAACTTCAAAAATGTCAAAATCATTCTTTTTACTCACAAGATTGATGGATTACACGAGAATGATTTTCTTATGGCATCTAAAATCGACAAGTTAATCATCGGTTAACTAAAGAATCTTAGCATTTTTGGTAAAAAAATCAAGTCAAAAATAACAGCAACGATAGCTGCAACAATTGAAATTGATGCTAATTGACTAACAGATTTGAACTCTGAAAAAAGAAGAGGTATCAATGTAAAAATAATTACTATGGTAGTTTTTATTACAGCTCTTGATGTTATTTGTGTAACATAATTTACTGACTTATCTATAGAAAGGTTTCTTTTAATACAAGATCTATAAGAGCTGATTATATGAATGGAATCATCAACAATTAAACCAAAAACAATTGCAAAAATAAAAGCGTTTGATAGACAAAAATAAAATGAGAAAACACTAAAAATTCCAATTGTAGAAATTATTGGTATGATATTTGGTACAAGAGCGATTATAAAAAACTTAATTTTATAATTGTTGATAATAACAAACAGTAGTCCAACAAGTATAATTGCTAAAACAAGCCCAATTAAAACTTCTTTAGTCATTTTATTACTCAAATTATCAAATAAAAATCCAACTCCTGAGTATGAAATATTTAAATCTAAATCTTTACAATATTGAGATATTTTTTCAATCAAAAGATTGGTATTTCTTGATCCAATATCCTTTATTCTACTTTTAATAGTTGAACTTACATTAGAAGGGCTAAGTATGCTAGCGGATGAAAAATCAATAACCACTTCATTTTTTTTGAGGAAATTTTCCAATTCAACTATTTTTTCTTTTGACAATGAACTATCTCTTGAAATATTGAAAGTTATTGGCTTGATACCTCCAAAATTATCATCAAAAAACTTTATTTCCTCATAAAGCTTTGAGTTTTTATTAATCTCATCTGTAATATAATTATCAATTCTTAGATTGAGTATTCCAAAAATTGAAAAGAAAATAAAAATTGATAATAAAAAAATAGACTCAATTCTTTTGATATTTGTGACTTTCTCAATAAAATTATTAATTGTCTTATTAGCTTTTTCATTAATTCCATATATTTTTTTGTCGACTACTACAGAATAGAAAATTAATATTGAAAAAAGTGAAATAAAAATCCCAATACAAGTTATTATACCAAACCTTGTCAATGGCATTACATCTGAAAAAATAAAGCTTAAGAAGCCAATAGCCGTAGTAATTGAAGTTAAAAAAACAGGTACACCAATTTTTTTTACTTGATTTCGAAATAATTGAAATTTATCAGTTTTTTTAAGATCATCTTTGTTGAAGTTCGTCAAATGCAAAAAATCTGAAATACATACTATAAATATTATAGCTGGCATCAATATCATAACGAGCTCAATGCCTCCATATAATATTTGAGAAATAGAAAAAGTAATTGAAATCGAAAATATAACGCAAACAAGATTTATGATCACAAACATTATATTTCTGACAAAAAACCATAACACAAGAGCACAAAAAATAGAGCTAAATAATGTCATGAATTTTATTTCCTTAGTTACACTCTCTTGCATATAATGTTCTGACTTAGACTGTCCAGTGATATAGACTTCAGAATCATTTATTTTTGATAAGTCTGACTTTAGACCATCAAAAAAGAAAGTCAAGTTGGTATCAGAGTTTTCATTTTTGTTAATAACGAACAAAAGCGATTTTAAGTCCTTTGAAACAAAATTGCTTCCTTGGTTTTTTATTCTATCAAACGATTTTTTAAAACTTTCCTCAGAATTTAATTTGAGTCTTTTTGATAAAATTGGAATGAAATTTGAACCAATAATTTTTTTTTCGTTAAATAAACTACTTACACTTTTTATTGACTGTTTACTCTGTAAAGTTTTATGGACTGAATCTGCTATTAGAGCAGCTTCATAGTTAATATCTTTTTTGAATCTAATTGAAGCTAATAATAAATTCTTATCATCTATGGATTCATCAATGACATCTTTTTCTTCGCTAGACATTTCAAGAATTCTTTCAGTATCAAAGTAAATTTTGGGATTTTTTTAAAACAGATAAGCTTAGACAAAAAAGTATAAATAAGAGAAAAATAAGTGAAAACCTATATTTCCAAATAAAACTTATCATCAGGCTTTTACAGTAGACATACCTCCGTCTATACTTATGTCTTGGCCTGTAACCCAAGAAGATTTTTCAGACAATAAGAATTCAATAAAGTTGGAGATATCTGTTTTTCTTCCAGTTCTTTTAAGTGGATGTCTGCTATTCATTAATTCGATTTGTTTTTCATTTCTAAAAAACTTTGAACCCATTTTTGTATCAACTAATGATGGTGATATACAATTAACCCTAGTGTTTGGTGACCATTCAGCAGCAAGAGTTCTGCACAATGATGATACACTTGCCTTGCACATGGCTATTGAAGCGTGAAATGGCATTCCAAGCTTTGCAGCTACAGTACTAAAACATACTACAGATGAGCCCTTGTTTAGTGAAGATTTATAAAACTGTAGGATATTGACTAATCCCCTTACGTTAATATTGTAGTCATCAGTAAAATCATCCTCCTTAAATCTCTCAAAAGGCTTAAGATTAATTGTACCAGGAAAATATACAATACCGTCTATTGCAGAAATTTTTGGATAAGTCTGTCTATTCAATATGTCAAAATTTTCATAGTCAGATTCTTCATTTTCAGAACTTAGTAATAAAAACTCATATTTAGCATTGAAATCTTTGTAAAGTTGTTTACAAATGTCACTAGATGCCCCAATTAGCAATATTTTTTTCATTTTATAAATATTTTAAAATTTTGTCACTTGTTGGTGAAACATTTGAATTAAAGATATTGATTAAAACTCCATTTTCATCTATAAGGTATTTCTGAAAATTCCATTTTACTATAGATTGGGTAATACCATTTAAACTTTTAGATGTTAACCATGCGTAAACTTCATGTTTGTTTTTGCCAATAACTTTGGACTTTTTGGTTACTGGAAAACTTATATCATAATTTTCTTTACAAAATTTTATAATTTCTTCATCAGAACCTGGCTCTTGAAATCCGAACTGATTACATGGAACTGCAAGTATGTTTAGTTTGTCACCATGATTATTTTGTAGTTTTTGTAGCTCTTTGTATTGTCTAGTGAAGCCACATCTTGATGCAACATTTACTATTAATAATTTTTTGTTTTTGAAGTTATTAAGCTCAATTTCTTTACCGCTTGCTAACTCAACGACAAAGTTTTCATCATATATTGAATTTTGCGAAATAACCTTGTTGTTAAATAAACCAAACAAAATGATAAGTGTTAAATATCTAAATTTACGCATTATTTATTCTGTAACTTCCACTAGGATATCTTTCCAACCACTGTTTCAATTGTTCTTTAGATCTCAAAGTTACCATAATATTTTTAGCATGAAAAACTATTTTAGGGGTACTTGACTTGATTTCGTTTAATATTTTAGTTGTTTTTTTACTTAGCTTTAGTTCATTCTTTTTCATTTTGTATAATTTTTTTTATTAAACACTATACACAAATGTATAACTTTTAATTAAATTATTTATACAAAATAGTTTTTTTTATATTTAATAATATATAATTTTGTACAATGAAAAAAAAGAAGCCTGATTACATCGTATTTGATGAAAGAAATAAAAAATATGATGCTTCAATTAGAAAATTTCCAACAAGCCTGAGTGCACCAAATTTTTCAACTCTAGAAGTTAATAAAACAATACCTTTTGAGTGCAGAGATTATTTTGAAACTAAATCGTTAGAAATAAACAAAGAAATCGAAAGGTTAGTTAATGAATTTGAATGGACTAAATTAATATACAATTCAGAATACAGCTTTCAGCCAAAAGTGGGTGTGAAATATTACCTATATCAAAGAAAAGATATGAGCTCTTTTCTAAGCTTAATATCACCTAACGAATGGGATAAAAAACTTATCGGGAAATTTAGATTAAAATCTGACGGAAGATGGGTTTTAGAAGACTAATCGCTAATTTTTTTTTCAGCTGACTCAACCATTTTCGTAGTTTCAAATAATGGAATAAAGTGACTATTATCTCTGTCAAGAAAAATATATGGTGACATCATAAAAAGCAACCATATGTCTTTACTTCTTTTTGTTTCGATAATTTCATCAGTAATATCATTGATTTTAGTTTGAAGTAAAGCAGAAATTGTTTTCTCGTGATTTGTGTCCTTGCTTTTAACTTTCCATATATATCCAATTTTTTGTAGCGAAGGATACATTATATTCAGATAAAAATCTGATAATCCAAATTTTAAAAATCCATTATATATTGTGTTATCAAATAAATTTCTGTCATATAGCAGAGCAGATCTAATTATTCTCGAGATATAAACTTGGAAGTTTTCTGTTTTCTCATGAAATTTATCATCAACTGCTTCTAAAATTTCTTGATATGATAGACAAGCAATATTTGAAATTTTAACTTTTTCAGTTAATAAAGCTTTAACATTAACAATACAAATTAGATCATCTAGTTCATAATGCCTGATGTTAGTCTTCGATCTTTTTGGTATAATAAAATCATGTCTTTCCTCCCAAGACCTGATAGTAATTTTGTTAACATCAGCTATGTTTGATAAATGGTCTATGGTATATTTCACAAAACAAATATATAAATATTAGCAAAAATAACTATGCAAAACTATGTTTTAGTATTATCTTTGAAGAATGAAAATTTTATTCCTTTCATTATTTACTATTATGTCTACCAATTTTCAATTTTATGAAACAATTCAAGTTTTTGAAAACATTGAAATAAGAAAATATGACGAACAAATTATCGTATCACATGTTTCAAAAGGAAACTCTAACAATAATTTTTCAATTTTAGCTAACTATATATTCGGAGGTAATTCAAAGTCTGAGACAATTGGAATGACCTCTCCAGTAATCATAGATAAAAAAACTAATAAAATGAGTTTTATCATGCCCGAGAGATATAAGATTTCAAGCCTACCTGTTCCAATAAACAAAGAAATTTTAATTGATATCTACCAAGAATCTTATAAAGCAGTAATTAAATATGGAGGATACACCAACTCAACAAAAGAAGATAAAATGATTAGTATTTTAAAAAGTAAATTAGAAGAAAATAACATCATCTTTTCAGATGATTTTGAAGTTCTTGTTTATCAATCACCTTACAAAATTTTAAATAGAAAAAATGAAATTATTGTTAGCATTAATTATGACAATTAATATAAGTTCAAATATTGAAAAAATCGTATTAGGAGGAGGCTGCTTCTGGTGCATCGAAGCTGTATTTGAAAAAATAAATGGAGTAATCAAAGTTGAAAGTGGATACGCAGGTGGTAATAAAATTAATCCATCTTATAAGGATGTAACAAAAGGTCTGACCAATCATGCTGAAGTTTGTAAAATTACTTACGATAAAACTGTTATTGATTTAAAAGAAATTTTAGATATATTTTATGTTGCTCATGATCCAACTCAAATAAATAGACAAGGTAATGATGTTGGGAGACACTACAGATCCATAATTTTATTTGGCTCAAATGAAGAAGAAACTTACATAAATAATTTTATTTATGATAAACAAAAATCATTTGAAAATAAAATTGTAACAGAAGTAAAAAAACTTGACAAATTCTTTGTTGCTGAAAAATATCATCAAAATTATTTTGAATTAAACTCATCTCAGCCTTACTGCAGGTTTGTAATTTTACCTAAATTAAAGAAGGTTAAAAGTAATTTCCCTAATTTCTATTAATGCCCGAAGGTCCTGAAGTCAAAATTTCCACAGATTTTCTCAAAAAAAATGTGAGAAAAATCAATTCAATAAATATTGAATCATTACCATATAAAAAAAAATTCTCTCGAACAATTAATATTGCAAATAAACATTTAACTGAGAAAGCTAGCTTTTTTTGTATTGGAAAAAATATATTTTTAAAATTAAATAAGAAAAATAACCTTCACATACATTTGGGTATGACCGGATCATTTACATTCAAAAAACAAAAACATAATCATTTATCTTTTTCTACTCCAAATGGTAAAATATTTTTTAATGATATTAGACGTTTTGGTTTTGTAAAAATAATTTCTAATGAAACTATTCACCTAAAATTCAATAAAATAATTGATATTTTAAATGAAAATTACGATATAAGAACTCATGTTAATTTACTAAACAACATTTCAGGTAATTTAGAAATCTGCAAGATTCTTTTAAATCAAAAATATTTTCCAGGAGTTGGAAATTATCTAAAATCAGAAATTCTCTTTGCACTAAAAATACATCCAAATAGAAAATGGAAGACAATAAAAAAACACAGGTATAAAGACATATGTTTTTTTACTAAAAAGATAACTACTGAAGCTTATAAAAAAGGAGGTGCTGAACTTCGTGACTTTAAAAATCCAAATTCTAAATCCAACTTTATACTGAAGATTTATGGTAAAAATAAAACCTTAAATGATTTAGAAGTCATGAAAATAAAATCAAAGGATAATCGTACGTCATTTTATTGTAGCCTTCAACGCTAATTTTTTTCAAAAATTGCATATACGGCTGAACCTGTACCAGTCATGCTTGCATAAATCGCTCCACTATCATATGCAGTTTGTTTAACTTTAATTATTTTGCTTTTACTATTATGTAAAGCCTCAAAATCGTTATGTATGTGATTTTTCCATAAATGAATTGGTTTTGCTATGTTTTTAAGAATTTTTCCGTCGTTATTTTGATTTGGTAATATTTTGTCAAAAGCATCTCTAGTAGAAATTTTAATTTTTGGCATGTATAATTGAATGTTAAAATTAGATAAATTCAAATTAATATCGCTCAATATATCTCCAGTTCCAGTTACATACTTAGGTTTATTACTAATAAAAAATGGACAATCTGAGCCAATTTTAGCTGATATTGATTCAAGCACATAACTATCCAGTCCAAGTTCAAAAAGATTATTTATAGCCTTAATAGTGAATGTAGCATCAGAGGAACCTCCACCAAGTCCTGATCCAATAGGAATATTCTTATGTAAATGAATTTTTATATTTGGAATATCATATCTTTCTTTGAAGTAAGTGTAAACTTTATAGCATAAGTTATTCTCAGGCATACAATCTATTCCAATTCCACTTGCTGTAAACTCGAATTTTTTTGACTCAACTACTTCTAAAATATCGTAAATATCAAAGATTGGGTAAAAGATAGAGTTTAAATTGTGGTAACCATCCATTCTTTTACTAATTATATTTAAGCCAATATTAATTTTTGCATTAGGATAAAAAATCA
The DNA here is from genome assembly GCA_002172655.2 of Flavobacteriales bacterium TMED84. Taxonomy (GTDB): domain Bacteria; phylum Bacteroidota; class Bacteroidia; order Flavobacteriales; family BACL11. The sequence continues at coordinate 19,894 of NHEL02000022.1, forward strand.
TTTTTCTTACAAAGAACATTTTTTTTTTTTTAACAACTCCTATTTTAATTAAATTTGTTTTTTTTACATATGCAATATCTTGAATTTGAAAAACCAATAGAGGAACTTGTTGATAAACTTATTACGATTGAGAAATTAAATAGTGAAGGAGTTGATACAAAAAAAACTATAGCTGATTTAAAGTTAAAAATTAAAAATAAAAGGAACGAAATTTATTCTTCGCTTAACCCTTGGCAAAAAGTTCAACTTTCAAGACATCCGCAAAGACCATATACACTCGACTATATTTTACAAATTACAAATGGTAATTTTGTTGAACTTCATGGTGACAGGTCATTTAAAGATGATAAAGCAATTGTAGGTGGGTGGGGCTCAATTGATAAAAAAACATATATGTTCATTGGTCAGCAAAAAGGAAGAAATACCAAAGAAAGGCAGTTTAGAAATTTTGGCATGTCAAACCCCGAAGGATACAGAAAGGCACTAAGGCTAATGAAAATGGCGGAAAAATTTAATAAACCCATTGTTTGCTTTATTGATACACCTGGAGCATATCCCGGTCTTGAAGCAGAAGAAAGAGGTCAAGGACAAGCTATAGCTAACAACATTATTGAAATGTGTAAACTAAAAACCCAAATCATCTGCATTATAATTGGGGAAGGGGCATCAGGTGGTGCGTTAGGTATTGGTGTTGGTGATAAAATACTTATGCTTGAAAATTCATGGTACTCTGTTATATCACCAGAAAACTGCTCAACTATTTTATGGAGATCATGGGATTTCAAGGAAAAAGCTGCAGATTCTTTAAAACTTACAGCTGAAAACATGTACAAGTTAAATCTTGTAGATGAAATAATTAAAGAGCCACTTGGTGGAGCACATACTTTTCCTCAAAAAACAATAAGCACCGTTAAGAAAAAAATTCAATCACACTATAATGAGTTATCAAAATTAAGTCTTGAGGAATTGATTAATAGGAGAGTTAATAAATTTACTGAAATGGGCAAATTCAAAAAGAAAAAATGAATAGAAAATTAGGTGAAATTACAATTGAAGGAAAACTTCAACCTCAGGCAGTAGAGCTTGAACAAGCAATACTTGGTGCTCTTTTAATTGACAATGAATCTTTATCAGATGCTATTGATAGTCTGCGAGAAGAGTATTTCTACAAAATGGAGCATCAAAAAATCTTTTCTGCAATTGTAGAATTATTCAACAAAACTCAGCCTGTTGATATTTTAACAGTTTCAGAAGAACTTAAAAGAATGAAACAATTGGAAAAGATTGGTGGAATTTCATATATAACCGAACTAACTAATAATATTTCATCATCATCAAATACTGAATTTCATGCAAGAATAGTTGCAGAAAAATATATCAAAAGATCGCTAATTTCAATTTCAAATAACATTATTGGTGAGGCTTTTGATGACTCTATTGATATTTTTGATCTTTTGAACAAAGCCGAAGAAAAATTATTTAGCGTAACTGAAGGAACTATTAGAAAAAGTTATGATAAAATGAGCCTTTTAATCAAAGGAGCTCTTGATAATATTGAAATTTTGAGAAACAAAGAGGATGGACTAAGTGGCATACCTTCAGGATTTACTAACCTAGACCGAATTACTTCAGGATGGCAGAATTCTGATCTTATTATTATTGCGGCTAGACCAGGGATGGGAAAAACTGCCCTGGCACTTACTATGGCAAGAAACATAGCTATAGACCATTCTAGAGCCATAGGTTTTTTCTCATTAGAAATGTCATCAGAACAACTTGTAAATAGGCTAATTGCTTCTGAAGCTGAACTTTCTTCAAATAAACTTCGTAAGGGAGATTTAAAAGATCATGAAATGGTTCAACTTCATCAAAAAATAAAATACCTATCCGATGCTGAAATATTTATTGATGATACTCCTGCCCTGACTGTTTTTGAACTAAGAGCTAAAGCAAGAAGATTAGTAAAAAATCATAATGTCAGTATTATTTTGATTGACTATTTACAGCTAATGCAAGCTGGAAATAATTCAGGAAATAGAGAACAAGAAATTTCAACAATCTCAAGGTCATTAAAGAGCATAGCAAAAGAACTTAAGATACCAGTTGTAGCGCTTTCACAAGTTAATAGAGGAGTTGAAACTCGATCATCTGTTGGAAGTAAAAGACCTATACTTTCAGATTTAAGAGAGTCAGGAGCTATTGAGCAAGACGCAGACATTGTTACTTTCATTTACAGACCCGAATACTATAAAATTACAGAATGGGAAAATGGTGATGATTGTCATGGTCAAGCTGAGATAATTATTGCAAAGCATAGAAATGGTGCTCTAAAAAATATAAGAGTTAAGTTCATAAGCGAATTTGCTAGATTCTCTAATTTAGAATACAATGAAGAAATTGATAGTATTAATTCTTCAATGATTTCATTACCTTCTAGCTTAAATTCTGAAAATGAATCAACTCCTTTTTAATGTATAAACTATTATTTTCAGCAGTAGCTCTGATTTCAGCACTCAATAATTTATTTGCAATTAACATTCTTATTGAGATGAATGATAAACAGAATAATCATCTTAAAGCATATGGTGTAGCTTATAGTGCTGTAGAATCAGGGGAAAAAGTAGAATGGTTATTGAATCACGATGGTGGAAGTTTTATGTTCAATTATACAGAGAAAATAGAAAAAGAATGTAAGCTTAAAGGAGTTTCTTATACAGTTATTCCCAAATTAGTTGCTGAAAAAATAAGAGAAAATATTGCCCGAACTGAAGTTAATAAAGAAATCGTAATTCTTGAGAAAGCACCAAAAATTGCTATTTACTCTCCAAAGAATAAGCAGCCTTGGGATGATGCCGTGACTTTAGCTCTTTCATACTCTGAAATACCTTATGATGTTATTTATGATAGTGAAGTTCTAAACAATATTTTGCCAATGTACGACTGGCTTCATCTACATCATGAAGATTTTACTGGTCAATATGGAAAATTTTACTCCGCATTTAAAAATGCGAGCTGGTACATTCAACAAAAAAAAGAATTTGAAAGAGATGCAAGAAAATTAGGCTATTCAAAGGTATCAGAACTTAAACTTGATGTTGCAAAAAAAATAAAAGATTATATTTTTTCTGGAGGTTTCCTTTTTGCGATGTGTTCAGCAACTGATAGTTATGATATTGCCTTATCATCAGAAAATTTAGATATATGTCATAATGTCTTTGATTATGATCCTGTTGACTCTGATATAAATGAAAAACTAAACTTTAACAAAACTTTTGCATTCAAAGATTTCAAACTAATTTCAAATCCTAATATTTACGAATTCTCAAATATTGATAACACTAGAGACAGAAAAGTAAAAGAAAAAGAAGATTTCTTCATTTTATTTGACTTTTCAGCAAAATGGGATCAAATACCAACAATGTTATGTCAAAATCATCAAAAGATTATTAAAGGATTTATGGGTCAAACCACTTCTTTTAAAAAAAAATATATTAAAAAAAATGTTACAATTCTTGGAGAGAATAAATCTTTAGAAGAAGCTAAATATATACATGGAAAGTACGGAAATGGTACTTGGACATTTTATGGAGGTCATGATCCTGAAGATTATCAGCACAGAGTTGGGGACCCAAAAACTGATTTAAATTTGCATACTAATTCACCTGGTTATAGACTTATACTTAATAACATACTATTACCAGCAGCTAAAAAAAAGAAACTAAAAACTTAATTTATAAAAATTACTTTTTCTGAAGAAGATTCCCACTCTGGATATCTTTTGCTGTAAGCACTTTCAATTGTATTTCTTTTTATTTTCATTGAAGGTGTCAAAAAGTTATTCTCCACAGTCCATTCAGTTTTTAAAACTACAAACTGTGAAATTTTCTCATAATTTGCAAGGTTCTTATTAAATGAGTTCAAGCTGAACTTAAAATATTCTTTTAGTTCTATCTTGTTTAACTTCTCGGCTTGTAAAGATAAAGTAATCAATGCAATTGGCTGAGTTAAACCTCTACCTACAATGCAAACTTGTTCAATATTATTATCTTCTGATAGTTTCATTTCAATTTTAGATGGTGAAATATATTCTCCTTTAGTTGTTTTAAATATATCTTTAACTCTTCCTGTAATTTTTAAATAGCCTTCACTGTCAATTTCTCCAACGTCTCCAGTATGAAGCCAGCCATTTTTAATAGTTTCATTTGTTAGCTTTTCAGATTTGTAATAACCATCCATCAGAGCTTTGTGTTTGATTAAAATCTCATTTTCACTACTTAATTTTACATCACAATGTGGAAGATTTTTACCAACACTTCCAACTTTAATTGCGTCATTTAAAGTAACATGTGAATAACAACAATTTTCTGTCATCGCATATGCTTCCTGAATATGTATGTCCAATTTTTTAAACCAGTATATTAAAGATTCAGGTGTTGGAGCCGCACCAGTAAAAATATTCTTAGCATTACTGAGGCCAAGATTGGATTTAATTTTCTTTTTAATAATTGAAGATATAATTGGAACAGACAAAAGAAAATTTAACTTTTTAGCTCCTAGCTTCGCAATTACTCCTTGTTGAAATTTTGTCCATATTCTAGGAACACCTAAAAAAACTGATGGTGATGCGTCAGCTAAATTCTTAGCAAATGTATCTAAACTTTCAGCAAAAGAAATTTTTCCACCAGTGTAGAGACTTCCCATTTCGACTAATAGTCTTTCAGCAATATGTGATAAAGGAAGATATGAAAAAAAAGTTTCTTTACTTAATTTAACAGCATTTACTGCATTAACTGTTGCAAATCCAAAATTGAAAAATTTATGCATAACTCCCTTCGGGTCTCCAGTTGTGCCAGATGTATAAATTATTGTAGCTAATTCACTTTGATCTCTATTTACATTTTCTGAAATTGGATTAATACCTTCAATTACATTATCCCAAATCTCATAATTCTGAGAATAAAATGGGTAAGTTACACATTTTATGTCGTCATCAATTCCGCTTTTCATATCATTAAAGTTGTCTAGTTTTCCAACAAAAAGAAATTTAGTTTGACTATGATCTAATATACTTTTTAAAGCCTCTGCTCTAAGATTTGGATATAATGGTACTGATATATGACCCGCCATCATAATAGCTAAATCGCTCATAATCCAGTGCGCACAGTTTTTCGAAAGAATTCCTATTTTTGAGTTTTCAGGCAAATTATCTTTCAAATATGCAGCCATCTTTCTTACTTCTTTTGATGTCTCTTTCCAGGACCATTCATGATTTTTTCCATCAATAGGTTGACTTAAATATATTTCATCAGCTCTTTCTTTTTCCCATCTATAGAGCATTTCTAAAGGTAAAGTATAATCCATTTTTTCTTTAAATATAACTTTATTTATATATTTAAAGAAAAAAGTTAAAAAAAATGATACCAGAAGATACAATTGATTATAACATTAGAAAAACTTGGTATAGTATTTCTAAAATGTATAATAAAACAGCTAATGAATATATGGCCAGTATGTCATTAGGAATGTTAATTTTGAACATTGATATTTACGACGGCACACCCTCAACACTAATAGGACCTTTAATGGGAATGGAATCAACATCTCTGTCAAGATCATTATCAAATCTTGAAGATAGAGGTGTTATTACAAGAGAAAGAGACTCATCAGATAAGAGAAAATCAATTATAAGGCTTACTAAATACGGAATTGAGTCAAGAGAGATTGCAAAAAAGGCAGTCATAGATTTTAACAATAAGGTTATGGAGAACTTTGAAGAGGAGGAGATTAATGAGTTTTTTAAGTTCTTAAAAAAAATTAACGAGATAACAAAGAGTTTGTAGAGAGTTACCTATTCTTAATATTTATGTAGTCCCTTTGCTTTTCTCCAGTGTAAATTTGCCTTGGACGTCCAATAGGTTCATTCTGCTCTCTGCTTTCTTTCCACTGTGCAATCCATCCTGGTATTCTACCCAAAGCAAACATCACAGTAAACATGTCTGTAGGTATTCCTAAGGCTCTGTAAATAATACCTGAATAAAAATCAACATTAGGGTATAATGACCTGTCAATAAAATATTGATCTTTTAGAGCAATTTCTTCCAATTCTTTTGCAACATCTAAAACAGGATCCGTAACACCTAACTGTTCTAAAACCTCATCACATGTCTTTTTTATTATTCTTGCTCTTGGGTCAAAACTTTTATAAACTCTATGTCCAAAGCCCATAAGTCTGAAAGGATCTGATTTATCTTTAGCTTTTTGAACATATTTCTTAACATTACCTTCATCATTTCTAATTTGCTCTAACATTTCAATTACAGCTTGGTTGGCACCACCATGTAAGGGACCCCACAGAGCATTGATTCCAGCAGAAATCGAAGCATAAAGTGAAGCGTGAGAGGAGCCTACAATTCTTACAGTTGACGCTGAACAGTTTTGCTCATGGTCAGCATGAAGAATTAATAACTTATCTAATGCATTGGCAACAATAGGATTTATGTTGTAGTTTAAAGTTGGTAATGCAAACATCATATGTAGAAAATTAGATGAATAATCTAAATCATTTCTTGGATATATGATTGGCTGTCTTACTCTGTTTTTGTAACTCCACGCAGCTAATGTGGGTAACTTTGCTATTGTTCTGATTATTGTACCATTTATTTCTTCTGAAGACCTATTTGGATCAAGTGATTTAGGATAGAAAGCTGTAAGAGAAGAGACGAGTGAACACAATACACCCATTGGGTGAGCTCTTGGTGGAAATCCATCTAATATTGATCTAACGTCCTCCGCAACAAGTGTATGATTAGTTATCTCAGATTTAAAATTATTGAGTTCATTAATGTTGGGTAATTGTCCGTTTATCAGCAAGTAAGAAACCTCAAGAAATGATGAATGTTGAGCGAGATCTTCTATAGAATAACCTCTGTATCTTAAAATACCTCTCTCACCATCAAGAAATGTTATTGAGCTTGATGTAGATCCAGTATTTTTAAAACCTCTGTCTAATGTAATTAGACCCGTTTGAGACCTTAATTTGCTTATATCTACAGCTTGTTCATTTTCTGAACCAATTACGACTGGAAGCTCAATTTTTTCATTTTGAAAGCTTATTTCAACTTTTTTGTTCATTTCTAAATTTATTAAAATTTTATCTTATTTCCTAAATAAATAGTGCCATTACCAATTTCCTCTTCTATTCTTAAAAGCCTATTGTACTTAGCAACTCTGTCAGATCTACTTAATGAACCTGTTTTTATTTGACTAGTTCCGAGTGCGACTGCTAAATCTGCAATTATAGTATCTTCAGTCTCACCAGAGCGATGACTCATTACAGTATTAAAATTATTTGCTTTTGCTAAATTAACGGCGTTAATTGTTTCACTTAAAGTACCAATTTGATTTGGTTTAATTAATACAGCATTGGCTGCTTTTTCTTTAATTCCTTTTATTATTTTTTTTTCGTTAGTAACAAATAGATCATCTCCAACAAGCTGTATTTTATTACCAATTTCTTTGTTTAGTTTAGTCCAGCCTTGCCAATCATCCTCGTCTAGTCCATCTTCAATTGAAAAAATTGGATACTGATTAATCCAACTTTTCCAAAATTCAATCATCTCTATCGTTGTTTTTTTTATACCTGAAGATTTTTTAAAATGGTACTTTTTCTGATTTGGACAATAAAATTCAGAAGCTGCCGCATCAATTGAAAGAAGAATATCATCCTCTATTTTATATCCTGCATTTTCAATAGATTTTAGTATGACCTCAATAGCGTGCTCATTACTAGAAAGATTTGGAGCAAATCCCCCCTCGTCACCAACATTGGTAGATAGATTCTTTGATTTTAATAATGATTTAAGAGAATAAAAAATTTCTACTCCCATTTTTACCGCATCTTTAAATGAATTGGCACCAACTGGCATAATCATAAATTCTTGGATATCAATTGAATTGTCAGCATGAGATCCACCATTCAAAATATTCATCATTGGAACAGGTAAGGTATAAGTATTTCTACTTCTAATTGATTCGAATATAAATTTGTTATTGGTTTTAGCAAACGCTGAAGCACATGCTAACGAAACAGCAAGAGTTGCATTTGCACCAAGATTACTTTTATTTTCAGTAGAATCTAAGTGAATAAGTTTTTGATCTATTATAGACTGATTATTAACAGATTCACCTATTAATTTATTTGAAATAATTGTATTTATGTTTGAAACTGCTTTAGAGACACCTTTTCCAAAATAAGAAAGAGGGTCATTATCTCTCAATTCAACTGCTTCATACTTTCCTGTTGATGCTCCAGAGGGAGCTATTCCTCTAGCTCTTATGCCATTCTCTAAAAAAACCTCTGCCTCTACAGTTGGGGTTCCTCTTGAATCGATTATTTGTCTACCAATTACTCTTTTTATAATGCTCATCTTTTAGAAACTTTATGAATAAAATCATCAAAAAGATATCTAGAATCATGAGGACCAGGAGATGCCTCAGGGTGGTATTGTACTGAAAAACAATCTTTATTAATTAATTTAATACCCTCAATTGTTCCATCATTGAGATTAATATGAGTTACCTCAACATTTTTATTTTTTTTGATATCATCTTCATTTACTCCAAAACCATGATTCTGTGATGTTATTTCGCATAAGCCCGTCTTTAGATTTTTTATAGGATGATTTATTCCTCTATGTCCGTTATGCATTTTAAAAGTTGATATACCCTCAGACAATGCTAAAATTTGATGACCCAGACAAATACCAAATACTGGTTTTTTTGAACGAGTTATTCTTTTTACCAGATTAATAACATCTGTCATTGCTGATGGATCTCCAGGACCATTTGAAATCAAAAAACCATCTGGAGAAAAACTCATAATCTCTTCATATCTAGATTTCATTGGAAATACTTTGCAAAAAGAGTTTCTATCAGTTAAGCAATTTAAAATGCTTTTTTTAAGTCCTAAATCTAAAACAGCAATTTTGTATTTGGCTGATTCATTACCATATGTATAACTTTTACAAGTTGTTACTTTTGAGGAGAGTTCCAAACCATTCATACTAGGAACATCAGATAAAAATCTGGATAAATCATCTAAAGTGTGTTCTGAGTTGCTAATAATTGCATTCATTGCTCCTTTATTCCTTATATGCCTTACAACAGCTCTAGTGTCAACATCAGTTATTACAATCTTATCTTGAGAAATAAAATAGTTGTTTAATTCATCGAATCCTGCTTTTCTTGAAAAACCAAAATTGAAGTTTTTACATATTAAGCCTGAAATTTTCATATTTTCAGATTCTGATTCATTTTTATGTACACCATAATTACCAATATGAGCATTTGTAGTAATCATTAGCTGTCCAAAATAAGAAGGATCTGTAAAAACCTCTTGATAGCCAGACATGCCAGTGTTAAAACATAATTCTCCAGTAGAAAAACCTGAAATTCCAGCAGATTTACCTTCAAAAACTGTACCATCTTCTAAAAGTAATAAGCTATTTTTTCTATTTATATTAACCATAATTTAAAATTAAAAAAAAAGGAAAAAACACACATTTTTTCCTTTTTTAATTTCTTTTTTTTTAAACATTATTTTTCATCTGGCTTTTGGTTTGAATCATTGTTTTTTTCTGTATTCAAAATCTCTGTATCTTTTTCATCACTATTTGAATCAGCAACAGATGTAGCTTGGTGTGACAAATCACTGCTTTCTGAAATTGTAGAAACATCTAAATTAGCTTCAGGTGAAACTTCTTTTTCAGAAATTTTTGGGGAAGATTCATTTTTAGGAGATTCTATTTGTGATTTTGTTTTTGATCTAGATCTTCTTCTTTTTGACTTTTTATCAACAGAATCTTTAACATATACTTCGTTGTAGTCAACTAGCTCTATAAAACACATTTTTGAGTTATCTCCAATTCTATTAGCTAGCCTAATAATTCTGGTATATCCACCTGGTCTGTCAGTAATTTTAGTTGCAATATCTCCAAATAGTTCTGTAACAACTTCCTTTTGTTTTAAATAGCTAAAAACAACTCTTCTTGAATGAGTAGTGTCATTTTTAGACTTGGTAATTAACGGCTCAAGATAAACTCTTAAAGCTTTTGCTTTTGCTAAGGTTGTTTTTATTCTTTTATGCTTTATTAAAGAACAAGCCATGTTGGAAAGCATTGCTTTCCTGTGTGGAGCTTTTCTTGAGAGGTGGTTATTTTTTTTTGCGTGTCTCATTTATTAATTTTCTAAATTATAACTTGATATATCAAAACCAAATGTCAGACCCTTTTCCTCGATTAAATCTTCAAGTTCTGATAGGGATTTCTTACCAAAGTTTCTGAACTTTAACATATCGGACTTTTTATATGAAACAAGTTCTCCCAATGTATAGACTTCTGCAGTTTTTAAGCAATTTAATGCTCTAACAGATAATCCAAAATCAGTTAGTTCAGTTTTTAATAATTGTCTCATATGAAGTGTGTCTTAATCAAAATCATCAGAAATTTCATATTCTAAATTGATTTTTTCGTCAGAAAATAGTAAAAAGTGTTGTATTAAAATCTTAGATGCATCAGTGAGAGCTTGTTTAGGATCAATTGAACCATCGGTTTCTATGGTGATATTAAGCTTTTCATAATCTGTTTTTTGTCCAACTCTGTAATTATCAATATTATATTTGACATTTCTGATTGGAGTAAAAATTGAATCAAGTGAAATAGTTCCAATGCTTGCTTCTTGATTTTCATTTTCTTCAGCAGAAACATAACCTCTTCCTTTTTCAATAAATATTTCAATTTCAAAATTTACAGATGAATCCATCTCACAAATTAAAACTTCTGGATTGAGAACCTGAAAAATTGATAAAGAATTAGCAATATCTTTTGCAGTAAATGATTTTTGATTTTTTAGTACAATTGTAGCGCTTTCCTCTTTGACATCATCAATCTGCTGTTTAAATCTAACTTGCTTTAGATTAAGAATAATTTCTGTGACATCTTGAACCACGCCTTTGATAGAAGAAAATTCATGATCAACACCTTTTATTTTTACTGAAGTTATTGCAAAACCTTCTAATGAAGATAATAAAACTCTTCTTAATGCATTGCCTATTGTTAAACCATATCCAGGTTCTAAAGGTCTAAATTCAAAATCACCAGTATGATTTTGATTGTTTATCATTATAACTTCTTCAGGTTTTTGAAAATTTAAAATCGACATATTTATTTTTTTTAATTATTATTTTGAGTAAAGTTCAACAATTAGCTGTTCTTTAATATTTTCTGGAATCTGAACTCTATTAGGTAAAGAATTTACTTTTCCAGAAATATTATCAATGTTTACCTCTAACCAATCAACTTTACAACTATTATTTTTTAAAGAATCAGTGATTACTTCTAAGGATTTAGATCTCTGCCTTACTGAAACAACATCACCAATTGCCAATGAATAAGATGGAATATTACATACTGCTCCGTTCAATAAAATATGCTTATGACTAACTAATTGTCTAGCGGCTCTTCTTGTCGGCGCAAATCCCAATCTATAAATGGTATTATCTAATCTCAACTCACAAAGTTGTAATAGAATTTCTCCAGTAATACCTTTTCTTCTTAAAGCCTCCTTAAATAAGTTAGAAAATTGCTTCTCTAAAATACCATAAAGGTATTTAGCTTTTTGCTTTTCTTGAAGCTGAATTCCATATTCGGATTGCTTTGCTCTTCTTTTGAAATTTCCATGCTGTCCAGGTGGGTACGATTTTTTAGCCAAAGCCTTATCGTTACCAAAGATTGGCTCACCAAATTTTCTGGAAATTCTAGATTTTGCTCCTGTATATCTTGCCATATTATTTTATTTATTAAACTCTTCTTTTATTAGGTGGTCTGCAACCATTGTGTGGAAGCGGTGTAACATCAACTATTTCTGAAACTAATAGTCCAGTATTATGAATTGATCTTATAGCAGATTCTCTACCTGCACCAGGACCTTTTACAAAAACTTTTACTCTCTTTAATCCAAGGTCAATAGCAACTTTAGCGCAATCTTCAGCTGCAACTTGTGCAGCATATGGAGTATTCTTTTTAGAACCTTTGAACCCCATTTTTCCTGCAGATGACCAGGAAATAACTTGCCCTTTATTGTTTGTTATCGAGATTATGATATTATTGAAGGAAGCCTGAATATGTGCTTTACCTTCAGGTTCTATCTTTACTTTATTTTTTTTTGGTTGATTTAGCCATACTATTTCTTTTTGTTTGCTATTGTTTTCTTTTTACCTTTTCTCGTTCTTGAGTTATTTTTAGTTCTTTGACCTCTTAGGGGCAATCCTGTCCTGTGTCTAATTCCTCTGTTACAACCAATATCCATTAATCTTTTGATATTTGTTTGAGTTTCAGCTCTCAACTCTCCCTCAACAATATATTCATCATTAATCAGTTCCCTAATTTTATTGGCCTCTTCATCTGACCAATCTTTAATTTTTTTATGCTCAGAAACATTAGCTTTTTTTAATATATTTCTAGCAAACGTGTTACCTATACCATAGATATACGTTAGACCAATTATTCCTCTTTTTGCTTTTGGTAAGTCTATTCCTTTAATTCTAGCCATTATCCTTGTCTTTGTTTAAACCTTGGGTTTTTTTTATTAATAACGTATAATCTACCTTTTCTTTTGACAATTTTGCAATCATCGCTTCTTTTTTTTACTGATGTTCTAACTTTCATTTTTCTTTTATTTAGTATCTATAAGTTATTCTACCTTTAGTCAGGTCATATGGTGACATTTCTAACTTTACTTTATCACCTGGTAAAAGCCTAATATAAAATTTTCTCATCTTTCCCGAAATGTGCGCAGTTACAATATGCCCATTTTCAAGTTCAACTCTAAACATAGCATTTGACAATGCTTGATTAATAACCCCATCTAGTTCTATGTTAGCTTGTTTAGCCATTTAGTTGACTTTCAATATTTTTAAAACTTGTTAATATTTCAGCTTTATTTTTTCCCACAATAATAGTATGTTCAAAGTGAGCTGAAAATTTATTATCAGCAGTAGTGATAGTCCATCCATCAGAATGTTGATAAATACTTTTTGCACCTAAGTTAACCATAGGTTCAACAGCTAAAACCATACCTTCCTTTAGAACTTCACCTCTACCTTTTTCACCATAATTGGGAACTTCAGGACTTTCATGCAAATTTTTTCCAATTCCATGTCCAACTAATTCTCTGACAACACTCATTCCATTTGATTCAACATAACTTTGTATGGCGTGACCGATATCACCAATAAAATTTCCATCAGTGCAATGTTCAATTCCTTTATATAGTGACTCCTTCGTCACATCAAGCAAGTTTTGAGCATCTTCGCTAATTTCTCCGATCGGATAAGTATAAGCAGAATCACCATAAAATCCGTTCATATAAACTCCACAATCTATGGAAATTATATCACCATCTTTTGCTTTAGTATGATTTGGAATTCCATGTACTACTTGTTCATTTGGTGATATACATAATGTATTTGGAAAACCATTATAACCTTTGAAAGCAGGAATACCTCCGTTATCCCTAATAAACTCCTCAGCTATTTTGTCTAAGCTAAGTAAGGTTATGCCTGATTTAATAACACTTGCTATTTGAGCATGTGTTTTAGCTACTAAGTTGGAACTTGCTCTCATTAATTCTATATCTTCCTCTGTTTTTATTTTTATCATATTACATATATCTTCCTGCAGATTTTCCTTTAATTCTTCCTGAATCCATCAATCCGTCGTAGTGTCTCATTAATAAATGGCTTTCAATTTGTTGTAAAGTGTCCAATACAACTCCTACAAGAATTAATAAAGAGGTTCCACCATAAAATTGAGCGAATTGTATATTTACTCCAGCTTTCATCGCAAATGCAGGCAAAATTGCTACTATTCCTAAAAAGATTGATCCTGGTAAAGTTATTCTAGACATTATGTTATCCAAATATTCTGCTGTAGATCGTCCAGGCTTAACTCCTGGAATAAATCCACCATTTTTTTTCATATCATCAGCCATTTGGTTAGGGTTTACTGTAATTGCAGTATAAAAATATGTAAAGCCAACAATCATTATAAAGAATATTAAATTATACCAAAATCCAGAAAAGTCAGTAAGAGTTGCTGCTAAACCTTGTAAAGCTTCTGATTCAGAAAAGCCGACAATTGTAATTGGCACAAACATTATGGCTTGAGCAAAAATTATAGGCATTACTCCGGCAGCATTAACTCTTAAAGGTATGAATTGTCTAACACCACCATATTGTTTGTTACCTACAACTCTTTTAGCGTATTGCACAGGAATTCTTCTGGTACCTTGAACGAGCAGAATTGTAATTGTTATTACAATTAATAAAATTAACATCTCAACTATAAACACTACCAGGCCTCCGCCAGTGCTACTAAGAGCAGAAACAAATTCTTGAGTCAAAGATTGTGGGAAACTAGCAATTATACCAATCATAATTAATAATGATATTCCATTTCCAATTCCTCTGTCTGTAATTTTTTCTCCTAACCACATTACGAACATTGTACCAGTTACAAGAATTACGATAGAAGACAACCAAAAGGTACCGGGACTTAATAAAAATGCAGTCTCAGGAAGAGTTGCCTTAAGGTTTGCGATATATCCAGGTGCCTGACCTCCAGTGATAAGTATTGTCAAATATCTAGTTATGTTGTTTATTTTTCTTCTACCACTTTCTCCTTCTCTTTGTAACTTTTGGAAATAAGGGATAGCCATACCTAAAAGTTGAATAACAATGGAAGCTGAAATATATGGCATTATTCCAAGAGCAAAAATTGAGGCTTGAGCAAATGCTCCACCAGTAAATAAATTAAGAAGTCCTAGTAAACCATCAGATGCTTGATCTTGCAGTGCAGATAATTGAGCAGAATCAACACCAGGGATTACAACAAAAGATCCAAATCTATATATAGCAATAAATCCTATTGTTAGCAGAATTCTATTTCTAAGATCCTGAATATTCCAAATATTTTTTACTGTTTGAATAATTTTATTCATTCTATAATAATTATTTTTCCACCATTTTTCTCGATTGATTCTTTTGCACTGTTAGAAAATGCATGAGCTGAAATCTCTAACTTTGAACTTAACTCTCCTCTTCCTAAAATTTTCACTAAATCTTTCTTTTGGACTAAACCATTTTCTATCATCAGCTGTATATCAACTTTTCCTTTTTTAATTTTTTTATTATTTACTAAGTTTTGCAATGTATCAATATTTACAGGCTTAAATTCTTTTCTATTAATGTTGTTAAACCCAAATTTTGGAACTCTTCTTTGAAGAGGTTGCTGGCCTCCTTCAAAACCACTTTTTTTAGAATATCCAGATCTTGACTTAGCCCCCTTATGCCCTCTGGTAGCAGTACCACCTTTTTTTGAACCTTCTCCTCTTCCAATTCTTTTGGAGTTCTTTATTGAACCATTTGCAGGCTTTAGATTGTGTAGTTCCATACTAATTTAAAATTTTGATTAAGTGGTTAACTTTATTTACCATTCCCATAATTTGAGGAGTGTTATTGTGTTCAACTACTTTATTAATTTTATTTAAACCGAGAGCATCAAGTGTTCTTTTTTGATCTTTCGGTCTACCTATTCTACTTCTGACTTGCTTAATTTTTATTTTTTCCATTTTATTACCCATTAAAAACCTTTTCTATTTTTATTCCTCTGTTACTTGAAACTGTCAAAGGATCTCTAAGCTGAAGTAGAGCTAACATAGTTGCCTTAACCAAATTATGTGGATTTGATGATCCTTTAGATTTTGCCAAAACATCTTTTACACCAGCACTTTCTAGTACTGATCTCATTGCTCCACCGGCTTTAACACCTGTTCCGTTTGAAGCTGGTTTTATTAGTACTTTTGCTCCTCCAAATTTTGCAAATTGATCATGAGGTAAAGTGCCTTTGTAGACCGGAATTTTAACTAAATTCTTTTTGGCTGAATCTATGGCTTTTGATATTGCAGTTGAAACATCTTTAGACTTCCCAAGTCCAATTCCTACGATGCTATTTTCATCACCTACTACAACAATAGCTGAAAATCCAAAAGCTCTTCCACCTTTAGTTACTTTAACTACCCTTTGAACACCTACAAGTTTATCTTTTAGCTCAGTGTCGGCGGGAATTTTTACTCTTCTTTTTTGTAATAAATCTTTCATATTTAAAATTTTAAACCCTTCTCTCTAGCAGATTCAGCAAATGCTTTTATTCTCCCATGATAAATAAATCCTCCTCTATCAAAAACAACTGTTTTTATGCCCTTTTTAATAGCTTTTTCTGCAATTTCAGTACCAATACTTTTGGCTATCTCAGTTTTTGTTAATTTCTCTTTTTTTAAGTTTAAAGATGTACTTGAAAATAAAGTTTGACCTTTGTCATCGTTAATTATTTGTGCATATATCTCACTATTGCTTCTAAAAACTGCAAGCCTAGGAACAGATTCTGTACCGAATATTTTCGACCTTATTCTTTTTCTAATTTTTAGTCTTTTATCTTTTTTAGAATTTATTTTCATAATATAATATTTTTATGCAGCTGCTGTTTTTCCTGCTTTCTTTCTAACATATTCGCCTACATATCTTATTCCTTTACCTTTGTAGGGCTCAGGCTTTCTAAAAGACCTAATCTTTGCAGCAACATGCCCAAGTAATTGCTTGTTTATTGAGGTAAGAGTGATGATAGGTGCTTTACCTTTTTCAGTCTCGGTTGTTAACTTAACAGAGACTGGTACTTCAAATACAATGTTGTGAGAAAACCCAACAGAAATATCCAATAATTGCCCCTGATTTGATGCTCTATATCCTACACCGATTAATTCTAGTTTTTTTGTGAATCCTTCTGTGACACCTGTGACCATATTGAAAATCAATGCTCTTGTTAAACCATGAATAGATTTACTCTTATTGCTATCATCTTTACGTGTTAATTTAATCTCTCGTTCATTAATATCAATATTGATATTGTTATCGATGTTTAATGAAAGTTCACCAAGTTTACCTTTTGCAGTAAATGAACCATTGGTGAAATCTAATGTTACTCCTTCGGGGACTTTTATAATACTGTTTCCTATTCTAGACATAATTAATATACATGACAGAGGACTTCTCCTCCAATTTTTAATTCTCTTGCTTTCTTATCTGTTATGACTCCTTTTGATGTTGAAAGAATAGCAATTCCAAGTCCATTAATTACTCTCGGTACACTTTCATTATTAACATATTTTCTTAAACCCGGCTTACTAATTCTAGTGAGTTTCTTAATGGCTGGGATCTTAAATTTATCATATTTGAGAGCAATTTTAATAAGTCCTTGGTAGTTAGTGTTGTCATCAAATCTATAATTAGCTATATACCCCTGATCAAAAAGAATCTCAGTAATTTTTTTCTTGAGATTTGACGATGGAATATCAACTACTTTGTGACCTGCCATTTGGGCATTTCTAATTCTTGTCAAAAAATCTGCTATTGGATCTGTTATCATATTTTCATCTTTTACCAGCTGGCTTTTTTTACGCCAGGAATTAAACCAAAATTTGCCATTTCTCTAAATTTTACTCTGGAAATTCCAAATTGTCTCATATATCCCTTAGGTCTACCAGTTATTTTACATCTGTTATGTTTTCTAACTGGTGACGCGTTTCTTGGAAGCTTTTGTAATCCTATGTAATCTCCAGCCGCTTTCAAAGCTGCCCTTTTTTCAGCATATCTTTCTACACACTTTTCTCTCTTTACCTCTCGAGCTTTCATTGATTCTTTTGCCATAATTCTAATTTTTAATTTTAAATGGTAATCCTAGTTCCGTTAATAATTTTTGTGCATCTATATCTGATGTGGCATTAGTTACAAACGTTATATCCATGCCAGTAATATTATTTACCCTATCTATGCTAATTTCAGGAAAAGCAATTTGCTCCTTGATACCTAAAGTGTAATTACCCCTAC
This sequence comes from Flavobacteriales bacterium TMED84, assembly GCA_002172655.2. Classification (GTDB taxonomy): domain Bacteria; phylum Bacteroidota; class Bacteroidia; order Flavobacteriales; family BACL11. The sequence continues at coordinate 37,889 of NHEL02000022.1, forward strand.
CGTCAAAGCCCTTTAGAGGTATTCCTTTAAAGTCTCTAACTCTTGGAAGTGATGCTGTAATTAATCTATCTAAAAATTCATACATTCTGTCTCCTCTTAGAGTTACTTTGACACCAACTGGCATACCTTTTCTTAGCTTAAAATTAGATATATCCTTTCTGGATTTTGTAATCATTGCCTTTTGTCCGGAAATTAATGTAATTTCTTTTTGAGCAAAATCAATGAGCTTTTTATCAGAGCTTCCTTTTCCAACTCCTTGATTGATTATAATTTTAATCAACTTGGGTACTTGCATTACTGATTTGTAGTTTCCTTTTAAATTAGAAACTATTTCTTCATTATATTTTTTCTTTAATCTTGGTGTGTAGTCCATTAGCTTATAAATTCTCCTGTTTTTTTATTATACCTCTCTAACTTTTTCGATTTTTCATTCATTTTTTTTCCAACTTTGCAGGGATTACCAGATTTTGGATCTATTAGAACAACATTTGAATAATGAATTGGAAGCTCTTTCTGAATAATACCTCCGTCAGGATTGGCAGCGTTTGGTTTAGTATGCTTAGAGACAACATTAACACCTTCAACTATAATTCTTGATAGTTTTGGTAGAACCTTAACTACTTTTCCTCTTTTTCCTTTACTTGATCCAGCTAAAACTAGAACAGTATCATTTTTTTTGATATTAAGTTTATTCATATTTATAGTACTTCAGGTGCTAGTGAAACCAATTTCATAAAATCATTATCTCTTAACTCACGTGCAACAGGTCCAAAAACTCTTGTACCCTTCATTTCTTTATTCTCATCAATAATTACGCATGCGTTATCATCGAACCTAATGTATGACCCGTCCTTTCTTCTTCTTTCTTTTTTTGTTCTTACAATAACAGCTTTTACTACTTGACCTTTTTTTACATTTCCGGAAGACGTGGCAACTTTTACAGTTCCGACAATTTGATCTCCAAGTGAAGCATATCTTTTTCTTGTACCACCTAAGACTCTAATACAGAGTATTTCTCTTGCTCCGCTGTTATCAGCTACTTTTAATCTTGACTCTTGCTGTATCATTATTTTGCTCTTTCAATTATCTCAACTAACCTCCAATTTTTTCTTTTACTTAAAGGTCTTGTTTCCATTATTTTTACCTTGTCACCTTCGTTACAATCATTATTCTTGTCGTGAGCTATGAACTTAGAAGTCATTTTTACAAACTTCCCATAAAGTGGGTGTTTTACTCTTCTTTGTATAGAAACAACAATAGATTTATCCATCTTATTACTAGTTACAAGCCCAATTCTTTCTTTTCTTAAATTTCTTTCTGACATGATTAATTTTCTTTATTACTTTTTTCTCTAGAGCCCAACTCAGTTAATATTCTCGCAATATTTCTGCGAATGAATTTAATTTGTTGGGGGTTCTCCAATGGAGAAACACTATGACTTAGTTTTAAACTAACAAGTTTATCCTTTTCACTAATTAGTAAATCATTTAGTTCGTTTATAGGCATTTCTTTTAGAACTTTCGCTTTCATATTATTTTATAAATTCTCTACTTACTATAAATTTTGTTTTGATTGGAAGCTTTTGAGCAGCTAACCTTAGAGCTTCTCTTGCTGTTTCAAAGTCAACACCTTCACATTCAAACAAAACTCTTCCTGGCTTAACTATCGAAGCCCAATATTCTGGAGATCCTTTTCCTTTTCCCATTCTGACCTCAGCAGGCTTTTTTGTAATTGGTTTGTCAGGAAAGATTCTAATCCAAACTTGTCCTTCTCTTTTCATATACCTTGTAACAGCTATACGAGCAGCTTCGATTTGTCTAGCTGTTATCCAACACTCATCTAAAGCTTTTATTCCAAAAGAGCCAAATGCAAGAGTTGTTCCTCTACCGGCATTACCTTTCATTTTGCCTTTTTGCATTTTTCTATATTTTGTCTTTTTTGGCTGTAACATAATTACTTTCTTCTGTTAAACTTCGATTCTTTTTTCTTGGGTGTTTTAAAATGTAACATCAAATCCCTTTTTCCATAGACTTCACCTCTACAAATCCAAACTTTTACACCAATTTTTCCATAAGTGGTACTAGCTTCTGAAATTGAATAATCAATATCTGCTCTAAACGTATGAAGAGGTGTTCTACCATCTTTATACATTTCTGATCTAGCCATTTCAGCTCCATTTAATCTACCTGAAATTAAAACTTTGATACCTTCAGCACCCATTCTCATAGTTGAAGCGATAGCCATTTTGATTGCTCTTTTGTAAGAAACTCTACCCTCTATTTGTCTAGAAATATTTCCTGCAACTAATGTTGCTTCAAGCTCAGGTCTTTTAATTTCAAAAATATTGATTTGAATATCTTTTTTTGTGATCTTCTTTATTTCTTCTTTTAAAGTTTCAACTTCCTGTCCCCCTTTACCTATAATAATACCAGGTCTTGCAGTATGGATGGTGATTGTTATTAACTTCAAAGTTCTTTCAATTGCAATTTTTGAAACACTGGCTTTTGCCAGTCTAACTTTTAAATAATCTCTGATCTTATTATCCTCAGCTAATTTGTCACCAAAATCTTTACCACCATACCAGTTAGATTCCCATCCTCTGATAAAGCCTAATCTGTTTCCAATTGGATTTGTTTTTTGTCCCATTATTTATTTTTTATTTCTTGAATCTATTACTAATGTCACGTGATTAGATCTTTTTCTAATTCTATGAGCTCTTCCTTGTGGTGCAGGTTGTACTCTTTTGAGCATTCTTCCGCCATCAACTTTTATTTCTGAGATAAATAAATCACTTTGATCTATACTTTTCCCTTCGTTTTTAGTTTCCCAATTAGATATAGCCGATAATAACAGCTTTTCTAGTCTTCTTGACGCTTCTTTTGGATTAAATTTTAATTCAGTCAAAGCTGATTCAACATTCATACCTCTTACTAAATCTGCAACTAATCTCATTTTTCTTGGTGATGTAGGACAATTATTAAGCTTGGCAAATGCTAAATTTTTATTTAGCTTTTTTAATTCTTGTGCTCTATTTCTTTTTCTTGCTCCCATATCTATTTTTTATTTCCTGAATGGCCTCTAAATGTTCTTGTTGGTGAAAATTCACCGAGCTTATGTCCTACCATGTTTTCAGTTACATAAACAGGAACAAATTGTCTTCCATTATGTACTGCTATTGTTTTACCAACAAAGTCTGGAGTTATCATTGAAGCTCTTGACCAAGTCTTTATTACACTACTTTTACCTGATTCATTTAATTCATCAACTTTTTTTTGTAGTTTATAGTGAACAAAAGGGCCCTTTTTTAGTGATCTAGCCATATTTTACTTTTTTCTTCTTTCAATTATATACATATCAGACTTCTTTTTCTTGCTTCTTGTTTTAAAACCTTTAGCTGGTATACCATTTTTGCTTCTAGGGATACCACCTGAATGTTTACCTTCACCTCCACCCATTGGATGATCAACAGGATTTTTTACAGTAGCTCTTACCCTTGGCCTTCTTCCTTTCCATCTAGATCTTCCTGCTTTACCAGAAACTTGAAGCTGATGTTCTGAATTTGAAACTGAACCTAAAGTAGCTAGACAGGTGATAAGAATTTTTCTTACTTCACCAGACACTAACTTAATAGTTGCATATTTACCTTCTCTAGCCATTAGCTGTGCATATGAACCAGCACTTCTTGCAATTTTAGCTCCAGAGCCAGGATAGAGCTCTAGATTATGGATTACAGAACCCAATGGTATTTTAGATAATGGCAGAGTGTTTCCTAATTTTATAGGCGCATTTTCAGATGAAATAACTTCATCTCCTACCTTTAATCCATCAGGTGCGATTATATATCTCTTTTCTCCATCAACATATTTTAACAATGAGATGAAAGATGTTCTGTTAGGGTCATACTCAATAGAATCTACTTTAGCTGGTATATTTTTTTTATCTCTTTTAAAATCAATTATTCTATACTTTCTCTTATGTCCACCACCAACATATTGAATTGTCATTTTTCCTCTAGAATTTCTACCACCACTTTTTTTGTTTGGTTTAAGTAAACTCTTTGTTGGCTCATTCTTTGTGAGGGCATCGAAAGAAATAACAAGTTTATGTCTTTGACCTGGAGTTGTTGGTTTTATTTTTCTAACTGGCATCTCTAATTTTTAAATATTGCTATATATATCAATCGTTTCTCCTTCGTTAAGCTTAACTATAGCTTTTTTATACTTCGATGTTTTTCCTTTTATCATTCCAGATTTCGTGCCTCTAACTCTAGTTTTTCCTATACAAATCATGGTTTTGACTGAACGAACTTTTACATCGTATAATTTTTCAATCTCATTTTTTATTTGGACTTTATTTGCTTTTAAATCAACAACAAAAGCATATCTGTTTAACTTTTCGGTTAAATCTGTCATTTTTTCACTTACTACAGGCTTTTTAACAATGCTCATAAAACTATTTTAATAATTCCGTTAAATTTTTAATCGAGGATTCCATCATAATCAACTTGTTTATATTTATTAATTGAAATGTATTAACATTTTTAATTTGTGCAACATCTGACTTTTTGAGATTTCTACTTGAAAGGTATATATTTTTACAATTGTCATTAGTTGTCAATAACGTTTTTTGATTACCTACACCAAGGTTTTCTAAAAATTGATTGTAAGCTCTAGTACTCGGTTTATCCATTTTATAATCTTCAATTACAATAATGTTAGACTTAGTGTATAAAGATGAAAATGCCGATTTTTTTGCAAGACTCTTGACTTTTTTATTCAATTTCAATTGATATTTTCTAGGCTTTGGACCAAAAACTCTTCCTCCTCCTCTAAAAATTGGATTTTTTATATCACCCACTCTAGCAGCACCACTACCCTTTTGCTTTCTCAACTTTCTTCTACTTCCTTTAACTTCTCCTCTTTCTTTTGACTTGTGAGTACCTGATCTTTGAGATGCCAAATATTGTTTGACATCCAAATAAACAGCATGCTCTTTAGTAGAAATACCAAAAATGTCTTTCGGTAAATTAATCTGCTTTTTAGTTTTCTTTCCTTTTATATTATATACGTCTAATACCATTACTTTTCGATTAAAATAAACGAATTGTTAAATCCAGGCACTGCTCCTTTAACAACAATTATATTTTTTTCAATATCAATATTCAAAACCTCTAAATTCTCAACTTTGACTCTCCTATTTCCCATTTGTCCTGCCATCCTCATTCCTTTAAAAACTTTAGCTGGATATGAAGCAGCTCCTATTGAACCAGGGGCTCTCATTCTGTTGTGCTGACCATGAGTTGCGTCACCAACGCCAGCAAAACCATGTCTTTTTACAACACCTTGGAATCCTTTGCCTTTTGAGTTTCCTGTAACTGTTACATAATCGCCGACATTGAAAAGATCCACTTTTAACTCAGATCCGAGTTCTGGCTCATTATCAAAATTAAACTCAACTAACTTATTAAGGTTATTAATCTTAGATTTTTTTAAATGTCCTTGCTTTGCTTTATTGATATTTTTAGTTTTCTTTTGACCATAGCCTAACTGTACTGCTTTATATCCATCTTTTTCAAATGTTTTAATTTGAGTAACGATACAGGGACCAGCTTCAATAATAGTACAAGCAGTATTCTTTCCACTTTCATTAAAAATAGACGTCATACCAATTTTTTTTGCAATTAATCCAGCCATCTTATATTACTTTAATTTCAACATCAACACCGCTAGGTAGTTCCAGCTTCATAAGAGCATCAATTGTTTTCGATGAAGAACTATATATATCCATGAGTCTTTTGTGATTGGATAATTGGAATTGTTCTCTTGACTCCTTATTAACATGAGGGGACCTTAAGACAGTGTAGATTCTTTTGTGAGTTGGAAGTGGAACAGGACCGCTAATTACAGCACCTGAGTTCTTTACTGTTTTGACAATTCTTTCAGCAGATTGATCAACTAGGTTGTGATCAAATGATTTTAATTTTATTCTTACCTTTTGTGCCATATTATTTTTTATTTGAACCGTTTACATTCGCTATAACCTCTTCTGCTATGTTCTTAGGTGCACCCTCGAATTTAAAAAACTCCATTGTGGAAGTAGCCCTTCCAGAAGTAATAGTTCTCAAGTCTGTTATATAGCCAAACATTTCAGAAAGAGGAACTTTTGCACTAACCACTTTGGATCCAGCTTTGTCATCCATTCCTTCAACTTGCCCCCTTCTTCTATTTAAGTCTCCAATCACATCTCCCATACTTTCTTCAGGCGTAACAACACTTAATTTCATAATTGGCTCAAGCAGAGATGGAGCTGCTTGCTTGGCAGCAACTTTAAATGCTATCTGAGCACAGAGTTCAAATGATAGTTGATCTGAATCAACGTCATGATATGAACCATCATATAACCTAACCTTCATGCTGTTGAGAGGGTATCCTGCTAAAACACCATTAATCATAGCCATTTTAAATCCTTTTTCAACAGAAGGAATAAATTCTTTAGGAATATTTCCTCCCTTGATTTCATTTACAAACTGTAGACCTTCACCTTCAAAATCACTATCAACAGGAGAAATCTCAAATTGTATATCAGCAAATTTCCCTCTACCACCTGATTGTTTTTTGTATATTTCTCTGTGTTTTACAGCAGAGGTAATTGCCTCCTTGTAAGCAACCTGTGGTGCACCTTGATTACATTCTACGCTAAATTCTCTTTTTAATCTGTCAATAATGATATCTAAATGTAATTCTCCCATGCCTGAAATAATTGTTTGTCCAGAATCTTGGTCTGTTTTTACAGTAAATGTGGGATCCTCCTCTGCCAGCTTACCTAAAGCAACTCCAAGTTTATCAAGATCTTTTTGAGTTTTTGGCTCAATTGCGACTCCAATAACTGGATCTGGAAAATCCATTGATTCAAGTACAATTGGTGCATTTTCTGCACAAAGTGTGTCACCTGTTTTGATATCCTTAAAACCTACTAGTGCTGCGATATCTCCGGCTTGTAAAGAATTAATCTGATTCTGCTTGTTTGAGTGCATCTGATAAATTCTAGAAATTCTCTCTTTAGAAGCCGATCTTGTATTCATTACATAGGTGCCAGAATTTAATGTGCCAGAATATGCTCTTGTAAAACATAGTCTACCAACGTAAGGATCAGTAGCTATTTTAAATGCTAGAGCTGCGAAGGGCTCATTTGCATCCGGTTTTCTTTTTTCTTCTTTTCCAGATTTTGGGTTTGTACCTTCAATTGCTTCAACGTCCAAGGGAGAAGGTAAAATTTCCATGACCATATCTAGCATAGTTTGCACACCTTTGTTCTTAAAGGCTGAGCCACACATCATTGGAACAACCTTACCAGAAATTGTTGCCTCTCTAAGGGCATCTAGTATCTCTCTTTCAGTTAAAGAGTTTTCATCCTCAAAATATTTTTCAAGTAAACTATCATCAAATTCAGCAACCGCCTCTAATAAATTTGAGCGATACTCTCTAGCCTCATCTAACACTTCACTCGGAATTTCAACTTCTTTGAATGTCATCCCTTGATCTTCTTCATTCCAAACAATCCCTTTAAAATTAATTAAATCTACAACGCCTTTAAAATCAGCTTCGTTCCCAATTGGAATTTGTAATGGTAAAGCGTGAGAACCAAGCATCTCTTTAACTTGCTTGCATACGTTTAAAAAATTGGAACCTTGTCTGTCCATCTTGTTAACAAAACCTATTCTTGGCACGTTGTAATTATTTGCTAATCTCCAATTTGTTTCGGATTGAGGCTCAACACCATCAACTGCTGAAAATAAAAATACTAATCCATCTAAAACTCTTAAAGATCTGTTTACTTCAACAGTAAAATCAACGTGTCCTGGAGTATCAATAATGTTTACATGATAATCAGTACCTCTGTAAGGCCAGTTGAGGGTAGTTGCTGCAGAGGTAATTGTAATACCTCTTTCTTGTTCTTGCTCCATCCAGTCCATCGTAGCTGCACCATCGTGAACTTCTCCAATTTTATGATTCACACCTCCATAATATAAAATTCTTTCAGTAGTTGTTGTTTTACCTGCATCAATGTGTGCTGCAATACCAATATTTCTTGTATATTTTAAATTTCTTGCCATATCAATTAAAATCTAAAATGTGAGAAGGCTTTATTAGCTTCAGCCATCTTGTGAGTATCTTGTTTTTTCTTAAATGATGCTCCCTCTTCTTTGTAAGCTGCTACTATTTCAGACGCAAGTCTTTGGCTCATTGTTTTTTCATTTCTATTTCTTGCAGCACTAATCATCCACTTGATCGCAAGAGAAACTCTTCTGTCTTCTCTAATTGGATGTGGGATTTGAAATGTTGCTCCACCTATTCTTCTACTTCTAACTTCAACGTATGGCATAACATTTTCGAGAGCCTTTTCCCAAACTTTAATACTTTTAGAATCATCAATTTTTTGAGAAACTTCATCTAATGCGTCATAAAAAATTTTAAAGGCTATATTTTTTTTACCATCAAGCATAATGTTGTTAACAAATCTTGTAGCTAATTGACTATTAAACTTAGAATCAGGAGTTAAATATCTTTTTTTCGCTCTTTTCTTTCTCATCTAATTATTTTTTTTCTCTTTTAGCACCATACTTTGACCTCCTTTGTGTTCTTTCACTTACACCAGAAGTGTCTAGTGCACCTCTTACGATATGATATCTGACACCAGGTAAATCTTTGACTCTTCCTCCTCTAACTAAAACAACGGAATATTCTTGTAAATTATGCCCCTCACCTCCAATATATGCATTTACTTCATTACCGTTAGTCAACCTTACTCTGGCCACTTTTCTTAACGCTGAATTAGGTTTTTTTGGTGTTGTAGTATATACTCTAGTACAAACTCCCCTTCTTTGAGGACAAGAATTCAGGGCTAAAGATTTGCTCTTCTTCTTCAGAGAAACTCTTCCTTTTCTAACTAGTTGCTGTATAGTCGGCATATTTCTTTCATTTTTAAAGGCCGGCAAATTTAGCAATTTATTCATAAAAGATGAAATACTTTTGTGATTTTTTTGCTTTCATTTTTTAAATAGCTGATTATAAACGAAATTAAAATTTACGTAACTAAATTACTTAAGTGAAATTTTCTTGTAGAATATTTGATCTTCATCTATCTCTATCTCCACAAAATAGGTCCCTTTAGCTTTGTTTCTAGACTTTATTAAAACCTTATCTTTATTCTT
>NHEL02000024.1:0-12722 GCA_002172655.2 Flavobacteriales bacterium TMED84
ACTACACAGGTGAGTATACCAAAGAGATTGATTTAGTTAAGTATACTAAGGGAATATACTTCTTAGAGATTACAACAGAGAATGGAGTGATTTATAAGAAAATGATTATGATTTAATCTAGAGCTTAATTACTAAATTTGTTTTATTATTAAATTTTAGATAATAAATTCCATTACTAACGTTTTTTAATGAAATTCTTAATTCATCTGATCTCTTAGTCTTTTGTAGTATTAATATTCCGTGAGTATTGTAAAGTTCAACATTTCCTAATTTATTACTAACTATTGTAATATTATCTTTAGTTGGATTAGGATATAAAATTAACTCATTATTAGGTAATTTATTTGTATTTGTTAATAAGGAATCACTATTGTAATAAGTCAAACCCCCTGATTTATTTCCAATAATAATATCTAGCTTGTAGTCATTATTAAGGTCAGTAAAATCAATCGCTGTAATTGATCCGTCCCAAAGATTATTTAAACCAATATCAGTTGGTGCAAAGCTTGAGTCAATTGACTCTATTTCGAAAGCATATAAATATCCAGAAAAAGAGCCAGAGATCAAATATCTCTTGTTATTAATATCTATTATTTTGGGAGAGCTGTATCCAGTTGAAATGACTGAGTCCTCAATATCCATATTTCCAAAATTTTGAATAATTGTATCAAAAATTGCAGAATTAATTGTTCCTCGATTTGGAAAATAATTAATTGTACCAATTTGTTCTCCAACAATTAAATCATTTAAACCATCTTTGTTCACATCATAGATAAATGGAGTTGCAAAACTTCCAATATCAATTTGAAAAAAGTTGGGACTTGAAAGTGAGAAATTAGCTGGAATGTTTCCATCATTTTCAAAAAAATGTAATTTTCCATCAGCATCTCCGATAATCATATCTTTATCATTATCACCATCCAAGTCTCCAAAACAAGGATACAAGTTTAATGCTGGTTTAACTAGATTAATATTTAAATTAATACTGGAGATATTTTGCCAATTTCTATCTATAAGATTAAAAGTTGGATTTGAATTTGTGCCAATATTTTCAAAAAGTGCAAGTGATGAAGTAGGGTCATTACCAGTATTGTGATAGCCATAATTGCCTACGACTAAGTCCATAAGTCCGTCCGAGTTATAATCAAAAAAAGATGGATAAGATCCATCGCCTAAGTCTATCATTTCAGACTGAAGAAAATCTTTTGTGGTTAAACTTAAATCTAATTGTGTATTGGTTCCTGAATTAATGTATAGCCATGAACTTTGTTTGTTTTCAGTTCCACTTAGTGTTGTGCTATTTGGAGAAACAACTAAATCTTTGATATTATCATTATTTAAATCAATATAGAATGCAGCTGGAAACATTGGTAAATCTACTTGCAAAGTATTTAAATAATTTTTTGGAAAGATTGAATCAATTGAAGTTACAAGAGCATTTTGATTATTCCCACCGTTTATCAAAAGGTTTAAGTTATTGTACAAAATATCACCTAAAATTAAATCTTTGTCATTGTCATTGTCAATGTCGATAGCAAGTATTGTAGAACCGGCATGCGGTTGTTTAAAGTTTTGGTTTGTTAGTGGAGCACATTGACAATTTGTACAATTAAGAACATATGAGTTTAGACCTTCATAACAATCACCCCAGCATGGATCTTCAAAATTGAATATTAAGCTATCACAGTTTCCATTTTGTTCGATTGATAAATTTCTATGGTATTCAATGAAACCACCCAGTATTGAAAAAGTTAAAATATCTAAATCTCCGTCGTAATCTACGTCAGTAATTGCTGGAATGTCAACAGGACTTACAAAAATATTTAAATTACTAGAACCATAGTTGGAGAGTAAAAGACTAGTCTCTAAAGAAAACTCTAAATCATTTGAAGATACATTGAGATAAACTGCAATACCTCCAGTTGAATAGGTAAAAAGATCTAACTTACCATCACAGTTGTAGTCGGCAGTCAAACACCAATCTTTGATTTTTGGAAAGTTTTTTCTGAACTTAGGAGCAAAAATATATTTGTTATTTTTCTTTATGAATGTATTTAGTTTATTACCAGATCTGTCAAATGTTATTAGATCATTGACTCCATCTAAATCTAAATCTATCTCATTAAATTGTACTGAGTTCATTCCGCCAACCCATGGAGATTTGTATTTGGTATTACTTTCATATACATCTATACTAGTATCCCTGTTGACTGATATTTGTGCAAATGATATAGTAGTAAAAATTGAAAAAAAAAGTAAAGGTTAATAAGCGATTCATATTGACTACAAATTTAGTTAATAGTATTTAATTGATTAGAAAAGAAATACAGTTGCTCAAATCATATTAATCTATGGCATATTTAAATCCTAATTATCTTCATAAAAAAGACTATATTTGCCCTCCAAATTAAGTATAATGCAAAATAGAAATTTTTTTAAAGTATTCGCAATTGTTTTTTCAATCGTATGTTTATACCAGCTATCCTTCACTTGGGTTGCTGATTCTATTGAAAGTGATGCTGATGACTATGCTACGAATTTTTCACCTGAAGAGTATTCAGATAAATATAGATTTTATCTTGACTCAGTTAGTGGTGAAAAAGTTTATGATATTTTGATTGCTGAGTATACCTATTCAGAGTGCAAGCAAAGAGAAATCAACCTTGGATTAGACTTGAAAGGCGGTATGAATGTCACTCTAGAAGTAATGGTTGTTGATGTAATCAAAGCTCTTTCAAATAACAGTAAAGATGAAAAATTTAATCTAGCAATTTCAAATGCGCTGAAACTTCAATCAAATAGTCAAGAAGATTTTGTCACTTTATTTGGAAATGAATATGAAAAAATTGCTCCTGCCCCAAATTCGGGACTTGCAGGTGTATTTAGTACCCCAGATTTGAGAGAAAAAATAAATTTTTCTTCAACAAACCAACAAGTTTTGGATTTAATTAGAGTTGAAGTTGAAGATGCAATAAATCGATCATTTAATATTTTGAGAAGTAGAATCGATAGGTTTGGTGTAACTCAACCAAATATTCAAAGATTAGAAACTGCAGGAAGAATTTTGGTCGAGCTACCAGGAATTAAAGACACCGAGAGAGCAAGAAAATTACTACAGTCTACTGCCCAACTAGAGTTTTGGGAGACTTATGAATATCAAGAGTTATTTCCTCAACTAGAAGAAATTAATCAGTATTTACGTGAAATTGAATCTGAAGACAATAAGGTAGATTCTGAGAAAATAGCTAGTAAAACCTCAGAGGAAACTTCTAATCAGTTAGCAGATATTGTCGAAGAAATATCAGATACAATATCAACAAGTCTTCTTGATCAAATTGATGATTCACTTTCGAGTGATACTACTAACTCGCTAACATTTGAAGAATTTGCAGCTGAAAACCCATTATATGCTGTATTGTACCCAAATGTCGATCAACAAAACAGATTACAAGAAGGTCCTGTAGTAGGCTTCTCTGCAACTAAAGATACATCTAAGTTAAATTCCTATCTCAATGACCCCGCTGTCCTCAAAAAATTTCCTGTTGATGTTAAGTTTGCTTATACAGCGATTCCCTATGATCCAGAAGGAAAGTTTGTGCAGTTAGTAGCTTTAAAAGTTACAAACAGAGATGGAAAAGCAGCAATGGAAGGAGATGTAGTGAATGACGCTGATCAAGGATATGGCCAGTTTAACTCAAGCCCTGAGGTTTCAATGAGTATGAACCAAGAAGGTGCCAAATTGTGGAAAAGATTAACCGCTGAGAATATAGGACGTTCAGTTGCTATAGTACTTGATGGCTATGTTTACTCATTTCCTACCGTACAGTCAGAAATTAGCGGTGGAAGGTCTTCAATAACTGGAAATTTTACTGTTAATGAAGCAAAAGATCTTGCGAATATTTTAAAGTCAGGTAAGTTACCAGCTCCTGCCAGAATAATTGAGGAAGCAATTGTTGGTCCCTCATTAGGTGAAGAGGCTATTGATGCTGGTTTAAAATCATTCATATTTGCTTTAATCATGGTTCTCATTTACATGATTTTTTATTACAATAGAGCTGGTTTGGTTTCCAATGTGGCTTTACTCGCAAATATTTTCTTCATTTTTGGTGTTTTATCTTCTCTAGGAGCTGTTTTAACACTCCCCGGAATTGCTGGTATCGTGTTAACTATAGGAATGTCTGTTGACGCAAATGTTCTAATATATGAGAGGATTCGTGAAGAGTTAAAAAATAATAAAGGAATCAAATTAGCAATCTCAGATGGTTATAAAAATGCTTATAGCTCAATAATTGATGCAAATGTGACAACACTATTAACTGGAATTGTATTATATACATTTGGGTCAGGGCCAATCAAAGGATTTGCTACCACGCTTATAATAGGGATCTTAACTTCATTGTTTGCCGCAATTTTTATCACTAGATTGGTAATTAGTGCAAGACTTAACAAGGGAAAAGATGTTAGTTTTTCAAACAAAATAACTCACGGAGCCTTCAAAAACACAAAAATTGATTTTATTGGATATAGAAAAAGATTTTACATCATTTCATCAATTCTTATTTTAGCTGGTACTTTCTCATTATTCACTAAGGGACTGAACTACGGCGTTGATTTTGTTGGGGGTAGAACATATGTTGTAAGATTTGATAAAACTGTAGACAATGAAAAGGTTAGAGAAAAGCTGAATGCGAAATTTGTTGATGAAACGGGATTATCTTATTCTCCTCAGGTAAAGACTTTTGGAAGTGACAACCAGGTTAAAATTACTACATCATTTATGATTAACAATAATAACTTAGAAACTGATGAAATTGTTGAAACAAAATTAAATGAAGGGCTGACTCAAATGGAACAAGATTACGAAATTATGAGCTCACAAAAAGTTGGCCCAACAATTGCAGATGATATAAAGAATGCTGCAATGGGTTCAATAGTGTTTTCACTGTTAATTATCTTCTTATATATCCTTTTAAGATTCAGAAAGTGGCAGTTCAGTTTAGGTGCCGTCGTAGCAGTCTTTCATGATGTGTTAATAGTACTTTCAATCTTTTCTTTTTTCTATGGGTTATTACCTTTTTCCCTTGAAATTGATCAAGCGTTTATAGCAGCATTACTTACAATAATTGGTTATTCATTAAATGATACTGTTGTCGTATTTGACAGAGTTAGAGAATACATGAATATTAACAAAAGAAAAGAAATCAAAGAGTTTATGAATACTTCTTTAAATAGCACATTATCAAGAACGATTAATACTTCATTAACAACTTTCTTTGTTCTTCTAATCATATTTATTTTTGGTGGGGAAGTTATTAGAGGATTTATGTTTGCATTGATGGTTGGTGTTATTGTAGGTACTTACTCTTCGCTTTTTGTTGCATCACCAATCATGTTGGATACAATAAGCAAGACAAAAAATAAATAATGTTAGTTTTTATTGGAGGTCCTGAGATAATATTAATAGTTTTAGTTATTGTATTATTTTTTGGCTCTAAAAAGATTCCTGAGTTTGCTAAGGCTTTTGCCAGGGCGATGCATGAAATAAAAGATGCATCTAACGAGATAAGAAAAGAAATAAAAAAAAGCTCTGAAGACATAAATGATACACTCAAAAAATGAGTTCTTACTTTTTGTTTTTTATTGGTCTTTCTTTGCTCTTAGCTGGAGGAGATTTTCTTGTTAAAAGTTCAACCAAAATTTCAAAAAAGTTTAATGTTCCATCATTTATTATTGGTTTAACTATTGTATCTTTTGCTACTTCTGCACCAGAACTTTTCATTAGTCTCGAAGCAATTAATAATCAAAAGTATGATATAATTTTTGGAAATGTTATAGGCTCAAACATTGCTAATATTTGTCTTGTTTTGGCAATCACATTGATTTTTGTAAATGTCAGATTTATTGATTTAACAAAAAAAATTGATATACCATTTCTTGTTTTTTCAACACTTTTGTTCTCTGCTTTTTTGTTTATTTTTAAAAGCATTAGTACTTGGATGGGAATTGTTTTTTTCTTTTTCATTTCACTTTATTTGTTCATTATAATTAAAAAGTCGTATGAAGGAAAAGACAATGAAAAGCAAACTGAGTTTAAATATAACATTGTACCACAGTTCTTAATTTTATTCATATCAGCGGTAATGTTAAAGTTTGGAGCTGATTGGCTCATTTCTGGAGTCACTACTATTGCAGTTGATTTTGGTGTAAGTGACAGAGTTATTGCATTTACATTGGTTGCTGTGGGAACCAGCTTACCTGAACTATCAACTTGCTTTGTTGCAATCTACAAAAAAGAAAAAAATTTAGCTGTTGGTAATTTGATCGGTTCAAACATTTTCAACTTACTGATTGTTTTGGGTATTACTTCGATGTTCGATAATATAAAACTAGTTGATACAAAAGTGCTGACTAATGATGTTTTGTTTTTAATTATTAGCACATTTCTACTTTGTGTAATAGTATATAGTGCTTATCTAAATAAAAATAATAAACTTTCTGGAGTTATGTTGCTATGCCTTTATATCCTTTTTCTAATTACTGCAATAGTCTAACTTACATTAGCTGACTTGACTGTCTTTATAATTCTTCCAGCAATCTTATATGGATCTCCATTTGATGCAGGCCTTCTATCTTCCAACCATCCTTTCCATCCTTTTTCAACAGTGATTATTGGTATTCTAATAGAGGCTCCTCTATCTGAAATACCATAGCTGAAGTCATGAATTGATGCAGTTTCGTGTAGTCCTGTTAATCTTTGATCGTTAAATTCACCATAAACAGCTATATGTTCGCTTGTTACAGGCCTAAAGGCTTCACATACTTTTTCATATGTCTCTTGTGAGCCACATTCTCTGAGTAAAGAGTTTGAAAAATTAGCATGCATACCTGAACCGTTCCAGTCTCCCTTAATTGGCTTAGGATGGTATTCAATGTAATATCCATAGGATTCAGTTAATCGGTCGAGAAGGTACCTTGCAACCCACATTTCATCACCAGCTTTTTTTGCGCCCTTGGCAAATAATTGAAACTCCCACTGTCCAGAAGCGACTTCTTGATTAATACCCTCAAAGTTTATGCCAGCATCTAGACACAAATCAGCATGTTCTTCTACTATGTGTCTTCCATGAGTATTTTTACCGCCAACAGAACAATAATAAAGACCTTGAGGGCCTGGATAACCTCCTAAAGGAAATCCTAAAGGAAGCTGAGTTTCAACATCCATGATGAAATATTCTTGCTCAAATCCAAACCAAAAATCATTATCATCGTCATCTATCAAAGCTCTTGCATTAGATTCATGAGGTGTCCCATCAGCATTCATAACTTCTGTCATAACAAGAAATCCATTGTTTCTTGCTGGATCTGGGAAAATTGATACCGGTTTGAGAAGACAATCTGAGGAGTTACCTTCTGCTTGTTTTGTTGAACTTCCGTCGAAAGACCATATTGGACAATCTTCCAATTTACCTGAGAAATTATCTATTAATTTTGTTTTGCTTCTCATATTTTGTGTTGGCTTGTATCCATCTAGCCATATGTATTCAAGTTTAGATTTGCTCATTTTTTAAATTTTTAAGTGTAAATTGTACACTATGTTGTTGGTTTGATATAATTTTAATTAAGATTTTCAATTAAAAAAAATATCAATTATAAAACAAAATCAACAATATGATTGTTATGAAACTTTTCAATACTTTATTAACATTTACTTGTTTTTATTGAATTTATACTCTCAGACCGTATTTAAATTTATTGTTTATTTTAGCGAAAATATATTAACTAATGATAACAAATTCAAAGTTTTATTTAATATTGTGTTTTATTATTTTTCTAGGACACAATTCCTTTTCTCAAAAAACTAACAAAAGAGTTGCTAAAGCAGATCAAGCTTTTGCACTTGAAGAATACTATAAAGCTGCTGAGCTCTACAAAAAAGCATACGAAAAAACAAAAAGTAGAAGTTTAAAATCAGAAATTATTTTCAAACAGGCAGAATGTTACAGATTATCAGGTAATATAAAAAGAGCAGAAAATTATTACAAAAGAGCAATAAAGGCTAAATACCCCGATGTGATAGCAATTCTTAGATATGGTGATGTTTTAAGAATGAATCAAAAATACGATGAAGCATTGGAACAATATCAAAAGTATGTTCAGCTTAATCCCACAGATATAAGAGGTGAGATTGGAGTCAAATCTTGTAATTATTCAATTGAATGGCTTTCAAACCCAACAAGATATAAAGTTGAATTGATGCCAATAATAAATTCAAGATATAGTGATTTCTCCCCTTCATTTGGAAATGGAGATTATTCCGAGATTTATTTTACATCATCAAGAAAAGGAGGTTTTTCTGATAAAATTGATGACAGAACAGGAGAATCATTTACTGACATATATTTAACCAAATTAGACAAAAAAAATAAGTGGAGTGCACCTCAAATAGTCGGTGAACCCATTAGTGGAGATGGGAATGAAGGATCAGTTGCATTAAATAAAAGAGGAACAACGATGTATTTAACCAAGTGTAAAGTTGAAAAGAAAAAATCTCTTGGGTGTAGGATTTACATTAGTAAAAGAAATGGTCAGCTTTGGAGTGATCCACAACCTCTACAAATAAAGCTTGATAGTAACACATCAATTGGACATCCATCAGTAAGTAATGACGAAAAAACCTTAATATTTTCTTCAGACATGAAAGGGGGTTACGGAGGTAAAGATTTATGGATCGTAAAAAAAGAAAAGCGAAATAAATGGAGTAAACCTGTTAATTTAGGTCCAGCTGTTAATACTTCTGCTAATGAAATGTTCCCTTTTCTTCATGAAGATGGTTCACTTTACTTTAGCTCAAATGGTCATATTGGAATGGGCGGACATGATATTTTCAAAACAGCTCCTGATGAAAATGAAGCATATTCTTCAGTAATCAATTTAAAATTTCCAGTAAATTCCTCATCTGATGATTTTGGAATGATTATAGAATCTGATGGAGAAAGAGGTTATTTCACGTCTAACAGAAAAGGTGGCAAAGGTAGTGATGACGTTTATGGTTTTGAGTTGCCTCCACTTGTTATTTTTGCTCAAGGAGTTGTTACTGATTCAAAAACTGGTGCAATTTTGACTGATGCTACCATCAAGTTTGTAGGAAGTGATGGTAGTGAAAAAGATATTATAACAGATAACTCTGGAGCATATAAAGTAAGGCTAAAGCCATTGACATCCTATGAAATCATTGCTTTCAAAAATGAGTTTTTAAAAAATATCAAAACTGAAACCACACATGGTATTGAAAATGATAAGACAATACTTGTGGATTTTGAACTAGACCCTGTAAAAAAGGAAATTATTTTACCTAGAATTGAATATGACTTTGCTAAGTTTGATTTAAGAGAAAAATCCATGCAAGATTTAGATATGCTTGTTACAACACTTAACGACAATCCAGATGTCAAAATTGAATTAAAATCACACACAGATTTTATTGGAAGTAACATACAAAACAAAAGATTATCACAGAAAAGAGCTGATGAGTGTGTTAGGTATTTGACAGAAAAAGGCATAAGTAAAAATAGAATTACTGCTCTTGGAATGGGTGAGAGCGAGCCATATGTTATGGAGAAAAAAGATGGTAATTTGAAGGAAGGTGATGTTTTAACAGAGTCATACATAAAGAAAATGAGATTTAGAAAAAATAGAGATAAAGCCAATCAATACAACAGAAGAACAACATTCAAAGTTTTGATTGAAGATACATCCAAATAACTATTTTCAAAATTCTCTAAATTCTCATAATAAACTATGGATAAATATGAACAAAGAGGAGTTTCATCACAAAAAGAAGATGTTCATAAAGCCATAAAAAATAGTGATAAAGGACTTTTTCCTAAAGCCTTTTGTAAAATAGTTCCAGACTTATTAAGTAAAAGCAAAGACCATTGTATAGTGATGCATGCAGATGGTGCAGGCACAAAGTCTTCTCTAGCCTATGCATATTGGAAAGAAACTGGTGATTTAGATGTATGGAAAGGAATTGCTCAAGATAGCCTTGTTATGAATATTGATGATATAATGTGTGTAGGTGTACATGACAATATTTTACTCTCTTCAACTATTGGAAGAAATAAATTAAAAATAAGTGGTGATGTTATCAAAGCTTTAATTGATGGTACTAACAATTTAATTGACGAGTATAAAAATTTCGGTATAAATATCATGCACACTGGTGGAGAGACAGCTGATGTTGGAGATCTTGTTAGAACAATAATTGTCGATACGACTGTTGTTGCAAGAATGAAAAGAAATCAAGTCATTAACAATGAGAATATAAAAGATGGTAATGTAATAATTGGTTTGTCTTCTTTTGGAAAATGCAGTTATGAAAAAGAATATAACTCTGGAATTGGAAGTAACGGCTTAACATCTGCGAGGCATGATGTTTTTGATAAATCAATTGGAGAAAAGTACCCAGAAACATATGATAGTTTAGTTAATAGTGATTTTACGTATTCAGGATCCAAAAAATTAACTGAAAAATTTCAAGATTATGATTTTGGAAAGTTAATTTTATCTCCAACTAGAACATATGCACCGATCTTAAAAGAAATTTTTAAAAATCATTTAGATAAAATTGATGGAATTATTCATTGTACTGGCGGAGGACAAACAAAAGTTTTACATTTTGTGGAAAATCTTCATATAATCAAAGATAAAATGTTTGAAATCCCACCTGTTTTTAAGCTAATACAACAAGAATCAGTAACTGAATGGAGAGAGATGTTTAAAGTATTCAACATGGGACATCGAATGGAAATTTATATTGATGAAAAATATGCAGATTCAATAATTAAAATTTCTAAATCTTTTGATGTTGAAGCCAAAGTTATAGGAAGAGTCGAAAAAGCGAAATCAAAAAAACTTACTATATCTACAAAATTTGGTAGTTATATTTATTAATGTTAGAAAAGCTAAAACAAATACAAAATAGATTTTTAGAAGTAGAAAAAAAACTATCTTCTGCTGATGCCATGTCTGATATGAAGCTTTTTGTAAGAAATAATAAAGAATATAAAGATTTAAAGCCTATCTCAGACGCTTATCATAGTTATAAAAATCTTTTGAGTAATATAAGCGATGCAAAGAAAATAATTTCTAGCTCAGACGATAGTGACCTAATAGATCTAGCTAAAATGGAACTGAGCGAGTGGAACATCGAAAAAGACCTTCAGGAAGAAAAGATAAAAATTTTATTAATCCCAAAAGACCCTGAGGATTCAAAAAATGCTGTTGTTGAAATTCGAGCAGGTACAGGAGGAGATGAGGCTAGTATTTTTGCTGGTGATTTATACAAAATGTATACATCATATATTACAATGAAAAAGTGGAAAATTGAGCTTGTTGATGTTGCTGAGGGTACATCGGGTGGTTTTAAAGAAGTAATTTTTAATGTACAGGGAAATGACGTATATGGCCAACTAAAGTTTGAGTCTGGAGTTCATCGAGTTCAAAGAGTTCCTGAAACTGAAACACAAGGAAGAGTTCATACATCAGCAGCATCTGTAATAGTTTTGCCTGAGGCTGAGGAGTTTGACATTGAACTAAAAAACTCTGACATTAGAAAAGATACATATTGTTCATCTGGACCGGGTGGTCAATCAGTAAATACAACATATTCAGCTGTTAGATTAACACATATACCCACTGGCGTTGTTGCTCAATGTCAAGATCAAAAATCTCAAATAAAGAATTATGAAAAGGCCCTAAAGGTTTTGAGATCTCGTATATACGAGATGGAATTGCAAAAAAAAATGGAGGAAGAATCCTCCCAAAGAAAGACAATGGTTTCCTCAGGCGACAGATCGGAGAAGATTAGAACATATAATTACCCTCAAGGACGAGTAACAGATCACAGAATTGGACTCACAAAATACAACCTTCAATCTGTGGTTTCAGGGGATCTTCAAGAATTTGTTGATGAGTTAATTATTGCCGAGAATACTCAAAAGTTAAAAATTGGAAAATTAACTGATGACTAAAAAAGATATTATAAAACAAATAAAAATTAAAAAATCCTTTTTATGCATCGGATTAGATACTGATCTTGAAAGAATCCCTAAGCATCTACTGCAATATGAAGATCCAATTTTTGAATTCAATAAGCAAATTATTGATTCCACAAAAGATTTTTGTGTAGCGTTCAAAATTAATACTGCTTTTTATGAGTCTTTTGGTTCCAGTGGATGGAATTCAATGGAAAAAACTTTAAATTATATTCCAGAAAATATTTTAAGGATTGCTGATGCAAAAAGAGGAGACATAGGCAACACATCTAAAAAATATGCTGAAGCATTTTTTAAAAATTTAAATTTTGATGCTATAACATTGTCTGCCTACATGGGCATAGAAACTTTAACTCACTATAATAGTTATGAAAATAAGTGGTGTATAATTTTAGCTCTTACATCAAATTCTGGATCATCTGATTTTCAAACTGTACTTGACAAAGAAGGTGCCCCTTTATATGAGAGGGTAATAAAGTCCTCATTAAAATTAAATAGAAATAATAATATAATGTTTGTTGTTGGAGCTACCAATGAAGATAATTATGAAAATATTAGAAAAATAGCTCCAGATAATTTTTTACTTGTACCTGGTGTTGGAGCACAAGGCGGAAATTTAGAAACTGTCTCAAATAAACTCATAAATAAAGATTGTGGTATTTTAAT
>NHEL02000004.1:0-15600 GCA_002172655.2 Flavobacteriales bacterium TMED84
CAAAATATTCCGACATTTGTTTCAATACCCTCCGATTTAAATCCTAATCTTGTTCAAAAATATGATCATGCAACTTATCTTTATTGCGTGGTTAAATATCCAACTAGAGTTGATGAATTTTCAATGCCGGACTTCAATAAATCATGTTTCGAAGGAATTTCAGATCATACTCTTGGTAATTCCGGGGCATTATATGCATCCGCTCACGGAGCAACTTATTTAGAAAAGCATTTTACTTTGCAGAATTCACACCAATTTATCACAGAGCAAGCTCATCTTGGAGCAATGACTATGAACGATCTTATTTTGATAAAGAATATTTCTAAAGAATTTCAAATTTTAAGGTCTCTATGAATTATCTTGAATGACAGCAATTAAAAAGTTTTTAATAAAAAATATTTATTTTTCTACCGCAAGAAATATTATTTTTTTATTTGACGGAGATTTAAAGAAGAAATCTACTATTATAACTTTCCTTGTACTATCTAACGTTTTGATAGATTTAGTTGGATTGTCCTTAATATTTCCAATAATTTTGATTGCACTTGATATTGATATTTTACTATCTAATATATATATTCTTCATTTTTACAATTATTTTGAATTCTCATCTAAAAAGACTTTTCTTTTAGTTTTTGTTGTCCTAATTTTTATTTTTTTCTTTCTTAAAAACCTTCTTTCAATCTACATCAACAAAAAGCAAATTAATTTTGGATTGTATGTATGTGAAAAATTTTCTTTAAATGAGTTTAGATTATTTAGCAACGAAAACCTTTTGAAAGTAAAAAAAATTAAATCTACTTTAGTTGAAAGAAATATTGTTACAATACCTTATTTTTTAGTAGTTTTTATAGTCCAACCATTTATTCTTATTACCACTGAGCTGATAATGTCATTTATTTTATTATTTAGTCTTATAATTTATGACTGGAAAATTGTGGCTCTCATATTTTTTTCAATTACTCCTCCATTTATTTTTGCTTATTTTTTTGCTAAGAATAAGTTAGAGTATTTTTCAAGAAATATTATAGAAATAACACCCAAAGTAAATCAGTGGATTTATCAATCTTTTTTTGGATTTATAGATATGAAAATTTTAGGGAGAGAGAATTTTTTTTATGAAAAGTTTAAAATTAATTTAAGAAAAAAAAATTATAATTTTGGGTGGCAATCTCTATATAAAACAATTCCCGTAAAAATAATAGAAGTTTCAATCGTTTTTCTATTGATCATCATTATTATGTATGGCTTTTTCTTTGTGGAAAATAGAACCAATTTTTCAGTTTTTCTAACTATTTTTTCAGTTTCCCTTTTTAGAATTATACCCTTAGTCAATAGAATTATACAATCTGTTCTTTTATTAAAGGGTTATGAGTATGTTTTTGAAATCATCAACAATATTTCTCCTCATTTTAAAAACGAAAATTTGCCTAATAATATTGAAAAATTTAAATCCTTAAAATTAAAAAATTTAGTTTTTAGATACGATAAAACTAATATTATTGATAATTTGTCTGTAAATATTTCTCGAGGAGATTGTATTGGTATAGTTGGAGAGTCAGGTTCTGGGAAGACAACTTTAGTAAATATAATTTTAGGATTTTTAAAACCCAATAATGGAAAAGTATTATATAACGATGAAGATATTGAGTTAATTACATCAAGATCTTGGCTAAAGTCTATTGGATATGTACAGCAAGGAGTGTATATTATAGATGGTACAATCAAAGAAAATATCTTGTTTGGAAATACTAAACTAGACTTAGAAAAACTTGATGCTATTTGCAAAGAAGTTAATATTTATGAATTTATCAATCAACAAGATAATAAGTATGATACTAAAATTGGTGAACTAGGATCTATGATTTCAGGAGGACAAAAGCAAAGAATAGGGATAGCAAGAGCTCTTTATAATAACTGTGAAATATTAGTTTTAGATGAATCCACTAATTCCTTAGATGAAAAAACAGAAAAAGAAATTATAAATTCATTAAAGACCTTAAATAATAATGGATTAACTTTGATTATTATTGCTCATAACAATAAAGTTTTGAGTTTTTGCAACAAGATAATTAAATTAGGTAAAGGAAAATTTGAAGTTTCGACATATGAGAAGTATTTTCATAAAAACCAATAATTTAGCTGTACATAAAAGAGTAATGTCTAATCCAATTATTTTACTGCTATTTTCATTATTATTTTATTCGTTAAATATTTTTACTCAAAATGCCACTTTCAGATCTACAGGCTCGGGTTCTTGGGGAACTGCTTTAGGTGATCCAGGTTCTCCTTGGTCTATTGTTTCAGGGTCTGATGCCGATGGAATTCCTGATCTTACAGATACGGTTGAAATTTTAAATACTCATTCAATTGATGTATTGAGTTCATCAAATACAACTGTAGCAGCACTTACACTAAATAGTGGTGGAATTTTAAATCTTAACCCTGCTCACAAACTAATTTTTTACAATTATGGTACAACATCCACTTTTAATGGAACAGTAAATAATAGTGGAACTTTATGGTTTGCTAGGGGAACAAATATTGAAGGAACTGGAACCATTACATCAGCTAATGTATTAATTCAATATTATAATTCTACTTTAAATAGTGCATTAACTATTAATGGATCTGTGTCATTGTCTGCATCAGGTAAACTAACCATTTTATCTAATGGAACTTTAACACTTAATGGATCTATCTACGCTTCATTTGGATCTATCTTAGAAAATAACGGGACCATTATAGCGAATAATACTTCTTTTTTCTCTGGAGGTGCTCCTTCTACATCCTCTTTGGTTTCTTCTAATGGAAATATTACTTGGAATAACACTTCTACTTTCAAAATCCCTTCGGACGGTTCATACAAGAACATAACTATTGATGCTGCTACATCATGTGCTTCTGATTTTAATGTTTATGGTGATTGGACAAATAATGCAGTTTTTAGCTCTTCAACTGCTGGAAATAATATTACGTTTAATGGTTCATCTCCCCAGTCTATTTCCGGCTCTGGAACCAATAACTTTAAGAAATTAACCTTAAATAATTCAAATGGGCTTCAATTATCATCAGGAATCATAAATATTGAAGAAGTAATGGAATCAACATCCGGAACCTTTACTCAAAATGGCGCTAATATAATTCTTAAAAGTACAGTTGCTGATAATGCAGGTATTATTAAATTAAATAATGCTTCAGAATATTCTTATTCTTCTGGGTCATTTAATGTAGAAAGATTTTATAATGCTAGCTCTAATGGTTGGCGAATGATATGCTCGCCAGTAAAAAATTCTACTTTAGCAGATGTTGACGATGAGTTTATTTTTTGTGGTGTTAATGGAACTTCTGCTGGAAATAATTTCAGTTATGCTGGCTGTGGCAGCTTTTACAATGTACTAACTTATAATGAAGCTACTGATGATTATTCAGAAGTAACTAATGTAAGTCAATCAATTTCAGCTGGAAATGGAACTCTAATATACACTAGTTCTGGGACTAAAACTTTAAATATGGGTGGAGCTAGATCACCTAATTTTGATGCTATTTCCTTCCCTGTCACAAGAAATGGTTCTGGTTATAATTTAACTTCTAATCCCTATCCAGCTACCCTTGAATGGAGTGTATTTCAAGGTGCCAACTCAATTCAAAATGCACATTGGATTTTTAGTGGAGATGCTGGTAATTTTTTGTCGAGTACTAATAATATTCCACATAGCCAAGGGTTTTTTATAAATGCGAATTCAAGTGGAAATATTAGTTTTAACGTAAACCAAACTATTAATTCCCAAGCAGGTTTTGTGAAATCTGTAAATGGAATTGATCTACCGCTTAGTATGAAAATAACATCTGACCAAAATTCCTATTTTGATTATGCACATATTGAAGCGAATGCAAATTTTTCATCATCCTACGATTCTTTACATGAAATTTCTAAATTTTATTCCCCATTTCCAGATTATGCCCCTAATATTTATTTTATAGATAATGATAGTAATGATTTGGACAGGATTTGTATTAATAATAATCAAGATACGGACTTATTTTTTGACGTAAAGGTAGGTACTTTGGCACATGGGAACTATACAATAAATTTTGAAAATATTTCTCAGTTTATGATAGGATCTTGTATTTCAATTGAAGATTTACATACTGGTATTTCTTCAGACTTAAGGTTAGATTCAAATTTCACATTTTTTTCTGATTCAACAGCTATTTCTCCAAGATTTAAAATGACTATTGAAGTTGATTATGATATTCACGTCACCAATTCGACTTGTTTTCAAGATGGTTCAGCATATGTAAAATTATATGGTACTGGTATTCAAGGAAGTTATTTCAATTTGATAGATTCCACAGGATTTGTTATTGATTCGGTTATACCAAATAGCGATTCATTAATTTTCGATAATTTGAATGCAGGGGTTTTTAATTTTTCATCTAATCATATAGGAAGATGTTCCGTTGATAATCAAGAAATTATCATTCTTGAACCAGAAAATGTAATTTCTAATTTTATTACTACTTCTGATACATTTTACCTAGATTCTGGTAATATTAATGTTTTTTTCCATAATAATTCTCTTGGTTCATCAGCTTATTTATGGAATTTTGGAGATGGAACTTTTTCTTCTGAAATAAATCCTACACATACTTTTATTCATCCAGGTACTTATAATGTTGAATTAACAGCATATAATGATTCTAGTGCTACTTGTTTAGATAGTTTTTCTAAAATATTGGTAATTGCTAATAATCCTTTTACTAATGTTTGTGACCTCATCAATAAAGAATACTCAATTTCCTACTATGACAATTACCTAAATATTTTAAATTCAAATATTTTTGAAAAAATTAAAATTTATGATCTTTCTGGTCGAGAATTGATAAGTACTAATTTCACTAGTAAACTTCCTCTTCAACTAAGTAAAGGAATCTATATTGTTACACTTATAAATTCTGAATTCTCACATACTCAAAAAGTTTATGTAAATACGATTAATTAGTTTAGATGATTACATCTTATTATACTAAACTAATTGTCTTTTTATTTTACAAAATAACTTATTGTTATCCAAATAATATTTATAAAATAATAGTTAATCATACTTTTGATAAATCTTTTAAATTTCCTGAAAGATTTACTAATAATCGATTAATTGTTATTAGATATTTTTTAAAGACTATAGGAAACAATATTGAAAATTCATTAAAATTTAATAATTATGAAAATTTAATTTTTGACGCGAAAACATCCTCAAAAAATCTTAGAATTAATTATTTAAAACACTACACCAAGCTTAAAGATTTTGATTTTATTTCTTATAATGAATTATTATTTTTTAAGTCTAAATTCCAAAAAATAATATATTTTTTATCTAGTATTCCTTTTGTTATATTATTAACTATTATTAGTCAGTTTTATCAAAATAGATCCTCCTTTGCACTACTAATTGAATATCCTATTGTTTTAAATAATTTGTTTTTTATACTTAATAAGAATCATAATATTTCTTCAATTTATTATTTTTCAATTGTTGAACGAGAATCAAATATTTTTGCTTACTTCATTCAACAAAAAAAAAATAAAGGTCATTAAAATAGCCTCTGACACGCCATTAGTTTTTTGGAATAAAAATATTTTATCTAATGACCTACTCATTTGTAATAAATATCAGTTTGATGAGATAAACTTTTTTAAAAGTTCTATTCATGTTGATAATGTACAATTTCTTGGTCCAGAACTTTCTATGAATTATAATCATTTATATAATGTGAATACCAAAACTATAAGTAATACAATTGGGTTTTATTCTACAGCATCTTGGGTAAGAGAAAGAGAAGGACATATAGATCAAGGAATTGATTTTTTAAAATTCGAAAGAAAAGTATTGAATTGCATCAAAAAATATTTATTAATTAATAACAACATTAAGCTTTTTATATTTCTTCATCCAAAAGAGAAAAAAAAACAGTATTTAGAGAAGTCAACTAATTTTTATAAAGATATTTTTGATGTTGATATTTCATATGAAATTGTTAATAGTACTCAATCTTCTTCACAACTATTTCATACTGTAGATTTAGGAGTTGCCTTTAATTCCACAATTTTGCATGAACGCTTATATTGCGGTTTCAAAACATTATTTTACCCTAATAATCCTTTTTTCCCTATTAAAAATTCTTTTCTTTCTAATATTTGTGCTAAAAATGATGATCATTTTGAAAATTTAATAACAAAAGCCATTGGATCCAGTACATCTGATTTCTTTAAAGACAATAATTTAGTTTCCTATTCAAACAGACCGCTTAAAAATTTTTAATTTGTGTGGAATACTAGCATATTATTCAAAATCCCATTTAAACTCTAAAGAAATATCTGATTCAATACAATCATTAAAATCTATAAAGCACAGAGGACCGGATGGAGAAGGATTAGTTTTAATAAATACTAATACTGGAAATCACAAAATCTTAAAGACCAAAGACACTCCCAGTGATATTGAGATAAAAGATACTTTAACATCGGACTTTAATTTATTAATTGGTCATAGAAGATTAAAAATAATTGACCTGACAAGTTATGGACATCAACCTATGGAGTTTAAAAATAATTGGATTTCTTATAATGGTGAAATCTATAATTATTTAGAGATAAAAAAAGAATTACAAATTGAGGGTTATAAATTNAAGTCCTCTTCAGATACTGAAATTGTGTTAAAAGCATACCATTGTTGGGGAGAAAAATGTTTGCAAAAATTCAATGGAATGTGGTCTTTTATTATATGGGATAATAACTTAAAATCTTTATTCATTTCAAATGACAGGTTTGGTATAAAACCGCTCTATGTTTATAAAAGTTCTGAAAAAACTATTTTTACTTCCGAGATAAAACAATTTCATTTTTTCAATTCAATAATTAAAACAAAAAATATTGAAAATTGTAATCTTTACTTGCAATACGGTTATCAGCCATTAGACCGAACAACTTATTTTAATGAAATTAGTAGATTTCCATGTGGTTCATCTTTAATCTTTAATTTTTCCAATAATTTTCATGAAACCCTGAAAAGTTATTTTTCTATTAATAATATTTCCGTAGATAATAAATGGACTTCTAAAAATGCTATAACCACTTTGAAAAATACTCTTTCTGATGCTATTACCCTGAGACACCGATCAGATGTCGAATTAGGGATATCAATATCAGGAGGTATAGATTCTAGTATCTTGGTTCAATATGGTTTTGACATCCATCAATTAAAATTTAACAAAAAGTTAAAATCTTTTTCTGCAGTTTCTCCAAATATGGAAGGAGATGAATCTGAATTTATTCATGAAGTTCTAAACAATTATGATTTGGATTCACATTTTATAAACCCTTACGAATCTTTTGATAAGAATGATTTTATCAAGTTTGTAAAACAATTGGAATTTCCACCTACAACAACTTCATTTTATGCGCAATGGTTAGTTTTTAGATTAATGAGTCAAAAGGGCGTAAAAGTAAACCTAGTTGGTCAAGGTGCAGATGAGGTATTTGGTGGCTATCACTCTCATTATTTTAGATATTTTAGGACCTTAATTTTCAAAGGTAAAATAATGTCCTATTTTTCAGAAATAAATGCCTATTCAGAAATTAGAGAAATATCTAGAATTAACTTACATAAAATAGTATTATCCGATACGATAACTTTTCTTAAATATAAAACTGAATTAAAAAAATTAGATAATAAATTATTAAATTATTGGTATAAGATTAATGATTTAACAGATTTACTTAAAAGTGATTTTTCTACTTACCAACTTCCTTTTTATTTGCATTCTGATGATAGAAATTCAATGTCTCATAGTGTAGAAACAAGACATCCTTTTTTAGATTATAGGGTTGTAGAATTGGGATATTCTCTCCCAAATAATTTTCTACTTAAAAATGGTTGGTCTAAATATATCTTAAGAAAAATTTTAGATGAATCTTTAGAGAAAATAAAATGGAGAAGGGATAAAAAAGGATATACGGTTCCAGATTCAGAAATAGTCAGAAAACTTCTTCCAGAAAGTAAAAATCTTACTTTTGATTTTAGACAATTTTGTCTTAGTCAAATAGTTATATAAAAATGAAAAAAAAACTATTGATTATTTCATATACCTTTCCCCCTTCCAATAAAGTTGGTGGAAGAAGATGGTCCAAATTTTCTAAATACCTAATCAAAAATAAAATTAATATAAAAATTTTAACATCAAGTAATAATAAGGGGGAGTCAATTAACCAAGATATTGAAAACTTTAAAGACTACATAGATTTTAATTATCCTAAATATCTTGGCATTAACCCATCAAATATTTTTGAGAAATTTTTATACAAGCTGTCTCTTGTCTATTCTATGTTAGTTACTAGTAAAAATTATTATGACAGGGCGGTTCATGGAAAAAAAAACTTATTAAAAAAAGTAGAATATTATATTAATTTAGGTTATAGTAATGTTTTAGTTTCAATTGCTCCTTTTCATTTAGCAACTTATGTCACAGAAATTATTTTAAAATATCCTGAAGTTAATTTTATTGTTGATTTTCGAGATCCATGGGTTGGGAATAAAACATCTTATGGATATTATTCATTAAATGAAAAAAGAAAATCTATTGAAAAAAGTTCTGAAAAAAAAGTAGTAGAAACATTTAATAATGTCGTTTCAGTTTCAGATTCAATAACTAGAGCACTAAAAATTAAGTATCCAAATTCTAAAGCATTATTTACAACCATTCCAAATGGATTTGANAAAGACGATTATTTAAATCTTGAATTAGGAAAAANACCTCCCCTTTCAAACAAAATAAGACTAGTTTTTTCTGGGACATTTTATAACTCTGCTGAGAAATATTTAACTCTTTTATCTACATGGTTAGAGGAAATCAAAACCTACAAAATAGAAATATATAAATCTATAAGTATCGACTTTTTTGGAACTATTAATATTCAAAATTCTATTTTCAAAAATCATAAAAATGTGATTTTTCACGGATTGAAATCTAAAGATATAGTTTACAAAGAAATTTTAAAATCTGATGGTTGTCTTTTGTTTCTAACTGATGATATTAACTATTCATTCAGTTCTAAGTTCTGCGATTATATAGCGCTTAAAAAACCAATTATTGTATTTTCTAACAATGGTCTAACATCTAAGTATATAGATGAAAATAAAATTGGTCATTCATTTAGTATTGATAATTCCTATAAAACATTTTTTGAAGTCCTTAAATCCTTGAAAAGTAATTCTTCAAAATATTATTTAAATTACAACTTTAAAGATTTTGATTTAAAATATATTACTGAAAATGTTCTTAAAATTCTAACTTGAAAGTTTCAATAATTATTCCAAATTATAATAAGTCAAAATATATTGAACAAACTATTTCAAGTGTTTTTAATCAAAAATACAAAGACTGGGAGTGTATAATTGTAGACGACTTTTCATCTGATAATTCAGTTTTTATAATTTCAAGTTTAATTAAAAATGAAAAGAGATTTCATTTAGTAAAGAACTCAAGTAATAAAGGTGCTAATTTTTCTCGTAACCTTGGTTTGAAAAAGTCTAAAGGGGATTTTGTCCTATTTTTAGATGCAGACGATGTATTGCATGAGAATTGTTTAAACTCTAGAGTTAAATTACTTTTATGTAATTCTGATTTAGATTTTGGGGTTTTTCCTGTTGGAACTTTTTATAAACTTTTAGGCGATAATGACTTTATATGGAATGATTTTAAGGGAATTCATTTAGATAGATTTTTATACCATGACTTACCCTGGTTAATTTGTTCGGTATTTTGGAAGCGAAATTCTTTATTACAATTAGATGGATTTAATACATCCTTTAATAGAATGCAAGATGTAGAATTACATACAAGGGCTCTTTTAAACAATAAGATTATTTATAAAACATTTTCAGAATATTGCCCTGATGTATATTACAGGATTCACAATGAAAAGATAATTGATAAATTTAATTATTGCATCAAGGATATTAAATATAAGTTTTTATATATAGAATATTTTCANAAGGATTTATCAAATAATTTACCNACAAAGTTAAAGTTTTTAAGAGGAACATTTTTTGAGTCTTATAATTTGGTTTTTAATTTTTATTCAAAGGGNTTTATAAGTAAGAAACAACTTGATTATTTACTTGAAAACATCTTCAAATCCAACTTCTTAATTAAGAGAAATTTCATTTTCAAAATTTTAATATGTTCATATTTATTATTAAGAAAAAACAATATTTATTTTTTAGGAATGAATAAATTTTTTAAAAAATTTATTTTTTAGTTTTATATTATTAAAATTTACAATACTGCAATAAATTAAAACAGTAAATGGCATAAGAAAATATCTTGCTTCATTTAAATCAAAATAATATATAAAAAGTAGCAAAAAAGAAATTATACTAAAAGCTATTGTATAATACTTTCTATTCTTATTTAGTAATCCTTTAAAAATAAAAAAGAGTCCTAAAATAGTGAAAGTTAAATAATAAATTAGACCATAAGTTTTTATAATAAAGTACAAAGCTTTTTTATTTTTAGGAATGCTTAAATAAGGTGATCCAGATCTAAAAAACATAAATTTTAAATTAGACCATAAATTATATTGATGTCTAATATAGTTGTTTCTAATATACTCTAATCGGTAATCTCTGGCAGTTTTTGCAATTTCTAAATCAATTTTAGAGTTATCTTTTTGTGTAGGATCATTTATAAATTTAATATATTTTAATCTTAAATTTAAAATTTGTTTTTTTGTATANTTTACATTATTCAAGACATATTTTGGAAGTATTTTTTCAATATCTCTATCATCATTTTTTCTTCTAAACCAGTGAGCAAGACTGTTTTCTTCAAAATATGCCGTTTCTTCTCCCCATGATCTAATTAACTTTCTTATCTGCAACCATGATTTTGAATAAATTTTATTGTAAGATTCATTTGCTGGAGTCACAGTAATAATAATTTTATCCATTATTAAATAATTTCTAGTAATCCAACATGCTTCCATTATTACAATGGGTAATACGAACAGAATAACGTACTTAAATTCTTTTTTGAATAATAAAAATAAAATTGGGATGCAGTAAAATCCTATTAAAAATGGTCTTAAAAACATCATCCAAGCTAGCATAAATCCTGAAATAATTAAATAGTTTATATTAAGTCTATAATTCTGATAGAACTTATTAAAGTAATAGAATCCAATCACGGATGTTGATACCGATAAACTTTCTGTCATAGTCATATATTCAAATGGCAATAAAAAAAAGTTTGAACTATAAATAAATATAGAAATCCAAAAAAGTATCTCATTTTTAGTTTTTCNATAAACNAGTAATGAAAATAAAAGGTTAGAAATTATACTTAATATTATTTGAAAAATAATTAATAATATTATAGATATTTTCTTAGNAAAAAAAAATCTTAAAATTAAGTATGGAAGCCAATATCCAGGCAATCTTCCAGCAAAATTTGAAACTCCATCATAAGAAATTATACCAATTTTATAAAAATATTCTACTGGTTTTAAAAAATAATTGTAATCTTTGGTTATAAAGGTAATTTTTAAAAAATTTTCAGGGTCTAGTTCATAATGTTGATAAATTAATAATGTAAGAAATAATAATTTCAAAATTACTATAGTTAAAACTGCTAAAATTATTTTTTTGAATGAAAGATTGATCAAATTGTTTCCAATTACCATTTTTAGTATAAATCTTGAAGATTCAATTTTGTAATAAAATTTAATTTACGTTAATAAATATTTTAAACAAGTGAAAATTGCATTTTTATCTAATGGAATACATCCTTTTGTAGTTGGAGGAATGCAAAAACATTCATTTAACTTAGCTACTCAACTTGTTTTAGATGGAAATGAGGTTGATTTATTTCACTTTGTTTTAGAGGGAGAACACTTACCAACAGTAAAAGAAGTTAATAAATTATTTTTTAATAATTATTGTAAGTTTAATAAAATTCATTGTTGTTATTTTCCAAGTTCATTTTATTTTCCTGGACATTATTTATGGAATTCTTACAAATATTCAATTTGGATATATAATATTCTTTTCAATGAATTAGGTAACTATGATTTTATATATTCTAAAGGATTTTCATCGTGGAAATTATTACAGACTCGAAAAAAAGTAAAATCAAATTTTAAAATTGGTGTAAATTTTCATGGTTATGAGATGTTTCAATATTCTCTTAATCCTAAGATGAAAATTCAACATTTGATGTTGAGACCTTTTGTTAAAATGATAAATAGAAAAGCTGATTTCATTTTTTCCTATGGATCAAAAATCACAGAAATAATTGCTAATTTAGGTATTGAAAAAAATAAAATATTAGAAGTTCCTTCGGCTATTAAATCAAATTGGATAAATAAAAAAAAATTAAGTATTTCCAACAATATTAAATTTTTGTTTGTTGGAAGATTTGAAAGAAGAAAAGGTATTCAAGAAATCAATAAAGCTATATTAAATTTATCAAATAATAATCTGAATTATGAATTCCATTTTGTAGGGTCAATACCTTTAGAAAGTCGCTTAAATAGTGAGGATAATAGAGTCATATACCATGGGGAAGTTATAAATGATACTGCAAAGAAAAATATATATGACAATTGTGATGTGTTATTATGTCCAAGTTATTCTGAAGGCATGCCCAATGTTATTTTAGAGGCTATGGCTAGGGG
Organism: Flavobacteriales bacterium TMED84; assembly: GCA_002172655.2. Lineage (GTDB taxonomy): Bacteria > Bacteroidota > Bacteroidia > Flavobacteriales > BACL11. The sequence continues at coordinate 12,737 of NHEL02000004.1, forward strand.
ATTAATAATTATTGCAACAGATGTTGGGGCTGTTAATCTTCTAGTTAGTGATAAAAATGGTATCTTAATTAAAAGTCCAAGTTTAAAAAATATAACAAATGCAATAAAAAGCTTAATTTCTTGTGACATAAAAACTTTATTAGAAATGAAAACATCTTCAATATCAAAAATTGAAAACTTATATACTTGGGAAAAGATAGTGAATTGTATTTATGACAAAATCTCTCTTTCGTCCAAATAATTTTTATTATGTTAGATGTTAATAAGAATTTATTTTTTTTAATTTTATTTATAATTCTTTTTGGGAGTGGATATGTTTTTTTTAAAAGCCCATTTGAATTTTATTTTCATTATATCTTTCTTTTTCCTTTATGTGCAATTTTTGTATTTGAGATAGGAGTTCCAAAGTTTTATGTTAAACTATTTGCAATTCCACTTTTAATTGGATTAATTCATGTAGCTCTAGGAAATAATAATTTTTTTACCTTTTTTAAAATTTTTGCAGGAATTTCTATTTCCATACTTTTTTTTTATTGTTTGATTGAAAAGTTTAATTTTAATACTACTAAAGTATTCGATATTTATTGTAAAGCATGTTGGTTGTTATGTGTAATTGCTATTTTTCAAATAGCATCTTTTTTAATTGGCTTTGAATCTGGCTATAATTTTTTTAGACTTTTGAATAAATGGGGGGTGGTTCGTGGAGGAATAATAGGATTTAGAGTAAATTCAATTTTATCTGAACCTACTTATTTAGCAACTTCTTTATCCCCTGCAGTTTATATTTCTATTAGAAATTTAATCATGAAAAACACTTTTTTTTTTACAAAATTTCAATCTATTGTTGTCATAATAATTTCAATTTTAACCACTTCAACTATTGGTTATTTAGGGATTATAATCTCTATAATTCTCAGCTTAGAAATCTTAAGACTAAGATATATTTTCATTGCAATTACAATTTCATTAGTAGGGTACTTTATTGCCTACAATAATGTTTCTGATTTTAGTAGTAGAGTGAATTCAGCTAAAGGATTATGGATTGAAGAGGATTTTAACAATGAAAATACAAATAACTCAAGTTTTGTTTTATATAATAATCTACACATTGCTAAGAAAAATTTAATGAAATATCCTCTTTTTGGAACTGGATTAGGGTCACATGAAACAGCTTTTAAAAATTTTACTTTAACAAAATCATTAATTCAGTATGATTTTGAATTTAATGTTAAAGACGGAAATTCCTTGTTTGTCAGGTTGTGTACTGAAACAGGGGTTTTAGGGTTGTTTTTTATATTTATAATAATTTTTAATGGTTTTATTTATAATCTCGAAAATAATAATGAAGATCTTATCTCTTATAAAATAATTAGTCAAGCATTATTTGTTTTTATCATACTTGTTTTAATAAGACAAGGTAATTATATGTTAAATGGGTTGCCTTTTATGTTTCTAATATACCATTTTAATAAAATAGCTTATAACGAAAAATTAACTCTTTAAATGAATAATAAAACTATATTATTCCTCTATACCGAACTCTCGGGTTATGTTTTAGCTTGTTTTAATTTTGCTTGCGAAAATGGTTACAATGTTCATGTAGTTAATTATCCTATTAATTCTGATGCTCCTTTCAAATTTGAGAAATTAATTAAAAAGAGATTATTTTTTTACAATAAAAATCAATTTATAAATACTAAGAAATTAAATGATTTTGTTTTGGAACTTAACCCTGGATTAATTCTCGTTAGTGGTTGGATGGATAAATTGTATTTTAAATTTTCTTCCAAAATAAATAATACACATAAAAAAATTCTTTTATTAGATAATTCATGGTCTAATTCTTTAAAACAGAACCTATGGTCACTTTTATTTAATTACAGATTTAAAAGTTCTTTTCAAGGAATTTGGGTACCTGGAGATGTCCATAAAACTTATGCAAAAAAATTAGGATTTAAAGATGAGGAAATTTATAATGGGCTTTATACGTGTAATACTAATTTATTTAATTCATTTCATTTAAATACTAAGCTCCAAAAGAAATCTAATTTTCCAAGAAGATTTTTGTACGTTGGTAGGTACGATGAAGTAAAGGGGTTAAGAAACCTTTGGAATTCATTTATTAATGTGGTTGAAAAGAATGATTTCCAATGGGAACTTTGGTGTGTAGGTACAGGGAAGTTATGGAATTCCAGACCACAACATCCATTAATTAAACATTTTGGGTTTGTACAACCCAAAGAACTTAAAAAAATTATTCAAGATACTGGAGTGTATGTTTTACCTAGTATTTATGAACCTTGGGGAGTGAGCCTTCATGAAATGGTTAGCTCAGGAATGCCAGTCTTAATCTCTGAAAATATCGGATCAAAAGTTTATTTTCTAAAGGAGAAAATTAACGGATTATCATTTTCACATTCAAGAAAGAATGATTTGGAGGATAAAATTTATAATATGATGAATTTATCTAATGAAGAATTATTTGTAATGGGACAAGAAAGTGTAAATTTATCTAATAAATTTTCATTAGATAGTTGGTTAAACACTTTAAATATTTTATATGATTAAAATACTTATTACTGGGGGAGCTGGAAATGTGGGTGGTGCATTAGCAAGAAAATTGGTAGAGAATCCAAATTATTTTATTGTTATAGTTGATAATCTTTCTACAGGATCAAAATCAAAATTACCATTGAAAAAAAATTCTAATTGGCGCTTTGTAAATTGCAATGTAAATAATTACACAAGCATCTCAGAAATAATGTTAACCAATCATTTTGATTATGTTTTTCATTATGCTGCAGTTGTTGGTGTTAAAAGAACTCAAGAAAATCCTATTATGGTTTTGAATGATATTGAAGGAA
>NHEL02000012.1:0-119816 GCA_002172655.2 Flavobacteriales bacterium TMED84
CTGTTGTTCTTGTTTGTCTTGCTGTTGTTCTTGTTTGTCTTGCTGTTGTTCTTGTTTGTCTTGCTGTTGTTCTTGTTTGTCTTGCTGTTGTTCTAACATCTTTTTAGCATAACAATAATTATAAATTGCATCTTTATCTTGTGGATTTTTCTTAATGTATTTTTTATAATTTTCAATTGCCTCATTAAATTTATTTTGTTTCAGTTGACTAGTTGCCAAGTTATATTGGACTTTATTGTTTTCTTCTTCTACCTCGCTTTGGTTTTGAATTGCGTTATAGAGAGATTCAGATTCATCAAATCTGTCTTGCTTAAATACTGAATTAGCTAGATTATATTTTGCTTTAAAAAACTCTTGATCTTGTTCCAAAGATTTTCTGTAATTAATTTCAGATTCTTCATAAATGCTGTCGGTAAAAAGTTTATTTCCCTTCTTAAAAAGAGATCTCTTTTTAGTTTGAGCATCACAAAAACTTGTAAAGAATAGACAGAATATGAGGATTGAAATTTTAAAAATTAAATTTTTCATTTTTACGTTCTAAAATCATTAAGTCTAAAAAAAGTAGTATTAGTGCAATAATTAAAAAAGACTGAAATCTATCTTTAAAATTAGTAAATTCCATAGTTCCTATCTCTTTTTTTTCTAATCTATTTATTTCATTAATTAGTTCTTGTAGTCCAGCTCTTGAGTTATTAGCTCTGATATATTTTCCACCGCCGCTTTGAGCGATTTCCATTAACGTCATTTCATTCAGCTTACTAATGATTGTGTTGCCAGATTTGTCTTTTCTATAACTTACATTATTGCCTCTTTTATCTTTCATTGGAATTGGGCCACCTTGTTCTAGTCCCATTCCCAAAGTATGAACTAAAATACCTTTTTCTTTTGCTTTTTTTGCTGATTCAATTGCAATATCATCATGGTTTTCTCCATCAGTGATAATAATGATAGATTTGTTTTGTGAATTTTCAAAATCAAAAGAAGAAAGACACTTATCAATAGCCTTTCCAATTTCAGTTCCTTGACTTGAAATAGTTTTGGTATTTACAGATGATAAAAAAAGTTTTGCGGCTGAATAATCAGTTGTTATTGGAAGTTGTATATATGCTTCTGAGCCAAATACAACTAGTCCAATTCGATCTCCACTCAACTGATTTAAAAGCTCTGATATTGCACGTTTTGCCTTTTCAAGTCTATTGGGCTTAATATCCTCAACGAGCATAGAGTTGGAAAGGTCAATTGCTATCATTAAATCTACACCCTTTCTCTTTACTTCCTCTATTTCAGATCCAATTTGAGGATTTGCAAAAGCAATGATTATGAAAATAATACAAAAAACTCTTAATAAGTATTTAAAGTTTTGTCTAAATAAAGATTGTCCAATTTGTAATCTTTGAATTAATTTTTTATCGCCAAATTGCTTTAAAGATTTACTCCTCCAATAAACGAAATAGATATTTGACGCAAGTATTAATAGTACTGATAAAAACAAATACAAATAATTTATTTCCTCAAACCTTAGCATCAGATCAATCTTTTTAAAATTATATTTTCTAATAAATAAGAAATGATTAGTAGTAGAAATGATACATATAAAAACATTCTAAACTCTTCCTTTTTCTTACTAAATTCAGTTACTTTTATTTTCGATTTTTCGAGTAGATCAATTTCATCATAAATCTTTTTTAAAGAAGAGTTATTCGTCGCTCTAAAAAATTTACCTTCAGTAATCATTGCTATATCTTGCAATGTCTTTTCATCAATTTTTACTTCAACATCTTGATATTGTATTCCAAACGGTGTTTGGAATGGATATGGTGCAAGTCCTAAAGTACCTATTCCAATAGTGTAGATGCGAATCCCAAAACTTTTGCATAGTTCTGCTGCAGTTAATGGTGCTATTTCTCCAGAATTGTTTACTCCATCAGTAACTAGTACAATGACTTTTGACTTGGCATCTGATTCTTTTAATCTATTAACACTTGTAGCAATACCCATACCTAAAGCTGTTCCATCATCAACCATTCCTGACTTTACGTCTTTGAAAAGATTAACAAGAACATTGTGATCGGTTGTAAGTGGGCATTGAGTAAAACTCTCGCCACTAAAAACAACTAATCCTATTCTATCATTATTTCTATTTGAAATAAAATCTATAGCAACATTTTTCGCAGCCTCTAGTCTATTTGGCTTCAAATCCTCCGCTAGCATACTGCCCGAAATATCAATTGCCATAATAACGTCAATACCTTCGGTAGTATTTTCTTGCCAGTTATTTGTTGATTGTGGCCTTGCAAGTGCTATAATTATGAATATTGAGGCAATAATTCTTAAAAATAGAGGAAGTCTAATTATTCTTTTTTTGTAGTTGCTTTTCTGTGATAAAATTTTCGTTGAAGAAAATGATATGGAAGTATATTGTTTTTTCTTCTTTAATAAGAAATAAATTATAAAGGTTAATGATACTATAAGTACCAAAAAAAAGTGAGAATCACGAAATATAATTTCTGACAATTGAGTCATAGTTTTTTTGAATTAATGACAAAATCTTTACAGTTTTCTAAATGAATTAAGATTTCACTTTCATTCGGCTGGTTTTTAGCAAATTTTGCTAACTCACACGATGATAGTATCTTGTAAAGAATTTTAATAGAAAAATCATCTTGATTAAACTCTTTATATTTCAAAATAATATCAGCAGTTGGAATTTCTAAAGCACTAAAATTAAATTTTAACTCTAAATATTTTCTAATTATGTTTGATGCTTTTGTGAAGTGTAGATTGATTTCATCTTTTTTCCAAAGTTTTTCCTTTTTTAAAATATCCAGTTTATTAATCGTTAATTCAATTGGATCTAATTTTACTTCTTTTTCAACAATTTCTGATACTATCTCTGTTTTTTTGAGATACTTCTTTGCTAAAAAATAAATCATACCTAATATTAGAATTATTAATATGTAAATCCAATAGTCAACTAAACTAAAAGATATTCTAAGATTTTCTTTTATCTGTTTAATTTCATTTTCATTGGTTTCAATTTCTGAAACTATAATTTTTTTTGATGAACCAAGATTTTCGAATTTATATGTTCCACTGTCCCATGAGGTTATATTGAGTTTATACTTTAAATACTTAAAACTGTCTATAATAACTGTATCCATAATTGAAAAATCAATAATCTCAAAAGAATTAAATTGATCTAACAAGTCATTGCTATCATTGTAACTATCTATTGAACTGAGAATTTCAATTTGAACTTGTTGTCCAACCAAAATAGAATCTTTAGAAATTAATAATTCATTAGAATAACTATTGCTCATAAAAACAAATAAGAATAATAATCTTAAAATCACTTATTTCTGTTTTTAAAAAAATTAATCAATGGGCTAATTATGTCTTCCTGAGTTAATAATTGAATGTAGTCAGCACCAGAGAGTCTAAGTTCTTTTTTGAGAGTTTCAATTCTAGAAAATTGTTTGTTTTTAAAATCCCGTCTAAATTTTCTATCAGAGGAATCAACCAAGATTTCATTTTCATTTTCTGAGTCTTGCAGACTTAATAAACCAACATTAGGAATTTCTAACTCACGTTTATCCAATGTGTTCACAGCTACAAGGTCGTGTCTTTTAGCAGATATTTTTATAGGCTCAAAAAAATCAGAATCAAAAAAATCAGATAGTAAAAAGCAAATACTTCTTTTTTTTGTTACTCTATTAAAGTATTCTAAAGCTTTTTTAATATTTGTTTTTTTACTGGAGGATTTAAAGGTTAATATTTCTTTAATTATTCTCAAAATATGTTTTTTGCCTTTAGAAGGTGAAATAAATTTTTCAATCTTGTCAGAAAAGAAAATCACTCCAACTTTATCATTATTCTTTATTGCAGAAAAAGCAAGAACAGCTGATATCTCAGAAACTAATTCTCTTTTAAATCTCTTGTTCGTTCCAAAGCTGCTTGAAGAGCTAACATCTACCATAAGCATTAAAGTAATTTCTCTCTCTTCCTCAAAAACTTTCACAAAAGGACTGTTATATCTAGCTGTTACGTTCCAATCTATTGTTCTTAAATCATCACCAATTTCATACTCTCTAACTTCAGAAAATGTCATACCTCTTCCTTTAAAAGCAGTGTTATACTCACCAGCAAATATATGATTGGAAAGACCTTTGGTCTTTATTTCAATAGATCTTACTTTTTTTAAAATTTCTTTGGTATCCAATTTTATGGGATCTCTACTGTGTTAAGAATTTCTGTGATTATGTCATCTGCTGTTATTTCCTCAGCTTCAGCTTCATAGGTCAATCCAATTCTGTGTCTAAGAACGTTATGAGCTATGGCTCTAACGTCCTCTGGAATTACAAAACCTCTTCTTTTTATAAAAGCGTAAGCTTTAGACGCATGAGCCAAATTTATGCTTGCTCTTGGAGAACCTCCAAATGAAATCATAGTTAAAAACTTTTCTAATCCAAATTTTTTAGGATTTCTGGTGCAGTGTACTATGTCTAAGAGATATTTTTCAATTTTTTCATCCATGTATATTTCTTTCACTAAAGCTCTTGCTTTTTTTATACTATCTTTATCCACTACCTTGTTCGCAGCAGGAAAGACTTTAGATAAATTGTTTCTAACAACAATCCTCTCATCTTCAAAGTTTGGATAAGTTATAATAATCTTAAGCATGAATCTATCAAGTTGAGCCTCAGGTAGAGGGTATGTACCTTCTTGCTCAACAGGATTTTGGGTCGCCATTACAAGAAAAGGATCTTCTAATGAAAATGTTTCTCCTGAGATTGTTACATTTCTTTCTTGCATACATTCAAGCAATGCTGATTGTACTTTTGCAGGTGCTCGGTTAATTTCATCAGCAAGTACAAAATTTGCAAAAATAGGTCCCTTTTTGACAGAAAACTTTTCTGTTTTAGGGCTGTAAATTTGAGTGCCGATAACATCTGCTGGTAGCATATCTGGAGTAAACTGAATCCTGCTGAATTCAGCATCAATTGTTTGTGAAAGTGTGCTTATAGATAGTGTTTTAGCAAGTCCAGGAACACCCTCAAGAAGGACATGTCCATTGGACAAAAGAGCAATTGTAAGCTTATCAATTAAATCTTTCTGACCGATTACAACTTTATTCATCTCCATGTGAATTAGTTCAATTACAGCACTCTCTTTTTCTATTTTTTTATTAAGTTCAGTTATGTCTATATTTGATGAGATTTCCATTTTTATTCTATTTAGTTTACAAAAATATTAATCATATTATTAATACCAAAATCAACGTTTAATTTTTAGTTTTATTATTAAGTATCATTTCATAGAAAAGCTTTTGTTAATTTTGTTGAATGAGATACTGTCTTATTTTTGAATACGACGGTGAGAATTATCATGGTTGGCAAGTACAACCTGATGCAGTTACCGTTCAACAAACAATTACAAAGTGTTTAGGTGATATTTTGAATCAAAATATAAGTCTAGTTGGTGCAGGAAGAACAGATACTGGAGTACATGCAAAGTTTATGACTGCACACTTTGACTGTAATTGTGAAATTGAAGTAAAAGATATTAAACAAAAATTAAATAATTATCTACCTGCAGAAATTTCAATCTTAAAAGTTATAAATGTTAAGAAAAATTTTCACGCGAGGTTTGATGCTGTTTCAAGAACATACAAATACTATATAAATCAACAAAAAATGCCCTTTGAGCAGAGATCTTTCTTTTACAAAAAAGACATAGATCTAGCCTTAATGAATAAGGCGTGTAAAAAGATTATTGGAAAAAAAGACTTCACATCATTCTCAAAGGCTAATACTCAAACCCACACAAACATCTGCGAAATTTACAGAGCTGAGTGGACTTATGAAAAGCAAATGATTTGCTTTACTATTCAAGCTAATAGATTTTTAAGAAATATGGTTAGAGCAATTGTTGGAACAATGTTACTTGTAGGAGAAAAAAAAATATCCCCAGATGAAATAAGTAATGTAATCAAAAAGAAGAATAGGGGTTTTGCTGGTATATCAGTGCCTGCCAAAGGTTTGTTTTTAGTCAATATTAAATACAATGAAAAAGATTTGTTAGCATGAAAAAGACTGGAAATATCGTTGATTGGTTATTGCTGAAAAGAGTTTTGAAATATTCAAATCCTTACAGAAAAAAATTATTTTATGCCGCTTTATCAGCGATATTTCTAGCAGTTTTGGGCCCTCTCAGGCCTTGGCTAATTAACTTTGCAATTGACAACTATATAATAGTTTCTAATCTAGAAATGCTTGCCAAAGTAACTTTATTATTGTTTCTTATGTTATTTGCAGAAGGATTTTTCCAGTTTTACTATATGTTTTTATCAACTTGGATTGGACAAAATGTAATTAGAGATATCAGAACTGAAATTTTTCAACATATAATTTCTCTTAAGATGAAATACTTTGATAATACTCAAGTTGGAACTTTGGTGACCAGAACAATTTCAGATATCGAAACAATTTCCGATATTTTTTCTCAAGGCTTATTGGTTATAATTGCCGAGCTTCTAAAATTAATTCTAGTTTTAGTGTTCATGTTCTACACTAGCACTAAACTCACAATTGTAACTTTAATTACGATTCCTTTTTTACTTATAGCCACTGCATGGTTCAAAAGAAATATAAAAAGTGCATTTCAAGATGTTAGAACTCAAGTTTCTAAATTAAATGCATTTGTACAGGAAAGAATTATAGGAATGAAAATAGTACAGATATTTAATAAAGAAGCAGCTGAGTATAATAAATTTATAGAAATTAATAAAAAGCATAGAGATGCAAATATTAGATCAATCTTCTATTATGCTGTTTTCTTTCCTATTGTGGAGATTTTATCGGCATTAGCTATTGCACTAGTAATATGGAGTGGTAGTCTAAGCATAATAAATAGTACTGGTGTAACAATTGGTGAATTAGTTGCCTTTATTCTATATATATACATGATGTTTAGACCAATCAGACAGTTAGCGGATAGATTTAATGTTTTGCAAATGGGTATTGTAGGTTCTGAAAGAGTTTTTAAAATACTAGATACAAATCAAAAAATTGCTGATGAAGGAAAAATAAAATTTGATGGCAATAATGGTAATATTAATTTTGAAAATGTTAGCTTTTATTATAAAGATAAGCAGTGGGTATTAAATAATATCAGTTTCTCAATTGAAAATAATAAAACTTTAGCTTTAATTGGACACACAGGCTCTGGAAAAACTTCAATCGCCAACTTAATTTTAAAATTTTATCAAAATCAGAAAGGAAAAATCTCGATTGGTGATAATAACATCCAAACTTATACAATTCAAAGCATAAGAAAGAGTATTTCTTATGTACAACAAGAAGTGTTTCTTTTTTCTGATACTATATTAAATAATGTAAAAATGTATGATGACACAATTGATAATCATACTGTAGAAAATGCTGCGAGAGAGATAGGCATACATAATTTTATAAGTTCTTTGCCGAACTCATATGAATATGTTGTTGGAGAAAGAGGGATTACGCTTTCTGTCGGTCAAAGACAATTGATAGCTTTTTTAAGAGCTTACATTAGAAATCCAAAAATAATAATACTTGATGAAGCTACTTCTTCAATAGATTCAGAAAGTGAGGAGCTGTTACAAGCTGCTCTTAAAAAAATGTCAATTAATAGAACAATCATTATAATAGCTCATCGACTATCTACAATTACAGGAGCAAATAAAATAATCTTGCTTGACAATGGGAATATTATTGAGTCTGGAAATCACAAGACCTTAATAGATCAAAAAGGAAAATACTTTGAGATGTATAACAAACAGAAAAATATTGAATTATATTAGATTTGAATCTTTAGATTATTATTCATAATAATTATTATCAATAATAATCCGTAATGTTCACCACGATGGTTAATAGAAAATATTTTATTAGAAAGAGGAGTTACTGAATCAAATTATCAATATTTAAATGATTCAGCTCAATTTGTATTAAGATTTATTAGCCACTGTCTTTACTTTCATTTTTTAGTTCATCAAACTTTTTTTGAAGTTCATCCAGTTTATCAAGTATTTCTTTGTTTTTTAAATTACTTTTTTGTTGTTCTACCTCTTTTGTGATTTCAGCGGAAACAATTCCTGTAGGAAGTGCAATAATTGCGTAACCTAAAATCATTAATAGTGCTGCAAGAAACCTACCTACAGCAGTAAGTGGAACCACATCTCCATAACCCACAGTGGTAATGGTTACGATTGTCCAATAAATCGATTTAGGAATGTCCTCAAAGCCATTACTTTGACCTTCAATTATATACATTAGAGTACCAATTACTGTAACTGTTATACTTAAAAAAAGTAGGAAAACTGTGATCTTTGGTCTTGATGATCTTAAAGCAATCTGCATAGTATTAGCTCCTCTCATGTATCTAGTCAGTCCGTATATTCTAAATATCCTAATTAGTCTTATTACTCTGATATCAACAAGAACATGAATTGGTGGATAAAAGAAGAATAAGTATGTGGGAACGATTGATAATAAATCAACTATTCCCATGAAAGAAAAAATATATCTTCTTTTGTTTTTTGCAGTATAAATTCTTAATGCATACTCAATGGTAAACAAAATAGTAAATATCCATTCAATTAAGGTAAAAAGGATACCATAAGAATTTTTTATCTGTTCATTAGAGCTTAGAATGACTCCGATGACTGATATGACTATTGCAATTAGAAGATAAATGTCGAATTGTTTTCCTTCTTTGGTTTTATAGCCAAAAATCACTTCTCCAATGTACTCTCTGTTTTTTTTCAAATACTCGCGAAGTGTTTCAATTCTCTCTTTTGTACTCACTTTAAAATTCTTATACTATCCCAAATTTACAATTCTTATCAAAATATTATTAATATTTGATTAAATCTTTATATTCACACAGATAATGAAACCCAACCTAACTGTCTATAAATCCTCTGCTGGTTCTGGAAAAACTTTCACATTATCTATCAATTATATTGCCATTTGCTTATCTAATAAAAGTAAAGATTATTTCAAAAGAATTCTCGCAATTACATTTACCAACAAGGCAGCAAATGAAATGAAAGATAGAATACTCAATTACTTAAAAAACATTTCAGAAAAATCTGTTGATCAATATATTTTAGATGAATTGAAGCTCAGAACTGGACTAAATGAAGAAGAAATATTTGAAAAAGCTTCAATAATTCATTCAAAAATGATTCATAATTATTCTGATTTAAGTATAATGACTATTGATAAATTTAATTATCAAATAGTAAGATCTTTTTCTAGAGATTTTGGAATTAGCAATAATTTTGAGATTGAGTTAGATATCGAAAAGATTATTGAACCAGCTATCAAAGAATTATTAAATAAAATAGATAGCGAGGAAGGTTTTCTAACAAGAAACTTTATGTCTTTCCTTTTTTATAAACTCAAGTCCAAAAAAAGTACAGATTTAGTTTCTGAAATTGAAAACTTTACTAAGCAAGTACTTAAAGAAGAGTCATACATCAGTTTTCCAAAAAAAGTTGATAATGATTTTTTTATTGAGTTGCAAAATAAAATTAAATCGTCTGCTGAAGAAAATAAAAAAAAAATAAGCCAACTTAATAAAAAATCCTCCCAATATCTTCAGCAAAATAATATCACTATTGATTATCTTTTAAAGAGACCTAAAATTTATAATTTTTTTGATTCAATGATGCTAGATGATAAGATTTGGTTACAAAAAAATAATATTAGAATTGAAAATAGAGTTAAATCAGGTGAGATTTTCTCATCTATTGGAAAAAAAATGTTTGATAGCTCAAAAAGAGTATCAATTTCAAAGCAGCTTCAAATTTATTATAATGAATATAAGCATTGCATAAAAAAATTAAATACAGATATCATTTTAAATGAAAATATATTCTTGATGAAATTTATAAATGATATTTTATCATTTGTTGAAAGGTATTGTGAGAAAAGTAACGTACAACATATTTCAAACTTCAATAAATTAATTAATAAAATAATTGTTAATCAACCATCAGCTTTTATATATGAAAAAATTGGTAGGAGATATAAAAATTTTCTAATTGATGAATTTCAAGATACATCTATTCTTCAATGGCAAAATTTATTACCATTAATCGTTGACTCTGTTGATCATAATCAAAGTCTAATAGTAGGTGATGCAAAACAGTCAATTTACAGATGGAGATCAAGTGAAGTAAATCAATTTATTGATTTACCTAAACTAGCGGATATGGAATTAATTTCTACGTCTCATGAATGGGAAAATAAGCTTAAATCACAATATGAAATGATTTTCTTGGAGAATAACTTTCGTTCAAAGAAAAATATCATAAAATTTAATAATGATTTCTTTGAAAAAATAAAGCAAAATTGTGGTTTTGAGATTGTCGAAAATATTTATCAAAATTTACATCAAAAAGATTCATTTGCTGAAGTAGGAGGTTATGTTAACATAGAGTTACTTGATAATGACGATTTCGATAATGCAATATGTAATAAAATAAGTTCAGAAATATTTGATTTGGTATCCAAAAATTTAAGTTCGTATAAAGATATTGCAATATTATGCAATAGTAATAAAGATATACAGAGAATAGCTAATCACCTCGTATCAAAAAATATTCCAATAATTTCTGATGAGGGGCTATTATTGGTTAGGTGTATGCAAGTAAAGTTTATCATAAATTTTATTAAAAACATTCAACTTTCAGATAGTTTTACACGCTTTTTAGTTTTAAATTATTTGTTTGGTGATGAACTAAACAAACATGATTTAAAAGCTTTATCAATTTCAGCAGAGAGATTTGAAAAAAGAATTATTAGTACATATCCAAATTATGATAAAAAACAATTTTTAAGATATTCTATTTACGAAATTGTTGAGAAAATTGTCTTAGATTTTAATCTTAAAAATGATGCTTATGTTCATCATTTTAAAAATTTTGCTCTTAACTATCAAAATAAGTACTCAAGTAACTTAGACTCATTTATCAAATTTTGGGAAGAAAATAATCATAAAGAAAAAATACAATCTCCTTCAGATATCAATGCTGTTAATTTATTAACTATTCATAAATCCAAAGGATTGTCATTTAAGAACGTAATTATTCCATTTAATTGGGACAGAAATTTGAATAGGAAATTTATATATGCTAATGATTTTAATTATAAATCAGAAATTTTGAGTTTATTATTAAACTACTCCTCAAGCTTAAAGGATAGTTTGTTTTCTGAAATATATGAAAAGGAAAGAGGACTGAATTTCATGGACAATATTAATAAACTTTATGTTGCTATGACAAGGGCAGTTGATAGACTATATATATACTCTAAAAACCCATCTAAAAGCCAACTTGAAAACAAATTTGAACATTTGCAAAAAGGGTATTTAAACTCTTTTCTTTGTGTTCAAGAATTTAAATATCCTTTTGTTTTTGGTGAAAAAGATTTTACTTCAACTGATAAAAAAACGTCGAACTTATCAATAAAGATAAGCACTTACAATAAATTTAAAAACTGGAAAGATTTATTAAAGTTTAAGTTAACAGAGAATGATAAAAAAATAATTGATAAAAAAGATTGGGGTACTATATTTCATTTAGCATTATCAAGAATAAGTTCAATTGATTTAATTAGTAAAGTTATTAATGACTTGCTTGTTCAAGGCGTTTGTAATAAGTCCGAATCTGTAAAGCTCGAAAAACAAATTAATGAGTTTTTGTTACATGATGAAATTAGAAGTTATTTCTTTAACGCTTTTGAAGTGATCAATGAGAAAGAGATACTGCTTAGAGATGGTAGATCGTTCATTCCAGATAAAGTTATTATTAAAGATAATGAGGTTTTGATTATTGATTTTAAAACAGGTGTTGAGAAAGATGATCATTTAAAAAAGATTCAAGAATATTCTGACATTTATAGTTTATTGGGATATAGAAACATAAAGACTAAACTCATATATGTTAAAAATTATATATCAGATGAGCAATAAGTTTTTATCATTAATAGCCGATGAGGTACTAAAAAAAATAATTCTTAAAAAAAGAAATGTTGCCATTGTTTTGCCCTCCAAAAGATCAATACAGCATTTAAAAAAAGAGATTTCTAAGAAATTAGATAACCCAATTTTTCTTCCAAGAATACTAACTATAGAACAGTTCATAATTGAAATAGCCAATATTGAAGTTATAGATAACTTGTGTACTCTTACTGAGTTTTTTAAGATATTTAGTAAAGCTGATGATAAGAAGAAATTTGATGAATTTTATGACTGGGCACAGATTTTATTAAATGATTTCAATGATGTTGATTTGGGATGTGTTGATTCATCAAAAATTTTTAGAAGTCTATTAGAAATTAAGGAGCTAGAAAGTTGGACCAATGAAGAATGGAGTTTCAATAATGATCATCTAACCGCCGAACAAGAAAATTATTTAACTTTTTATTCAAATTTTAAAAAGTGGTACGATGAATTATATCAAAGCTTGATTTCTAAAAATAAAGCATATAAGGGTATGGCATATAGAATTGCATCAGAGAAAATTTTTAATTATCAATCAGAATATGAAAAAATTTGGTTTATTGGCTTGAACGCCTTAACTCAGTCAGAAGAAAAAATAATTGATAATTTAAAAAATAGAGACATAGCAAGAGTATATTGGGATACCGATAAATATTATTTTGAAAATATTGATCATGAAGCTGGAGATTTTCTAAGAAAACAAAAAAGAAAATGGAGTGATATAGATTTTAAAGGAGTTAGTGAAAATATGTCCATAGAAAAAGATGAGTTCAATATAATTTCTTGCTCTGATTCAATAGGTCAGGCCAATGCAGTTTATAACATATTATCTAGCATACCAGAGAATGAAATAGGTAGTGGAGAGTCAATAATTATATTGCCTGACGAATCAAAATTGCTTTCGGTGATTCATCATTTACCAAAAAATATTAGCGAATTAAATGTCACTCTTGGATATCCTCTCAAGTCATCTCAAATTATTGATTATGTAATTTCTTTTTTGAAGCTTAATTCAGTCAAATCAAATTCTAAAAGTTTCTACTATGTTGATTTATTAAATATTTTAAATAGTAGCCTGACAAGAAAAATTATTGATAACAAAAAGATAGACAAATTAATAAAAAAAATAAATAATGAGAATCTAGTAAACATTGCCCCTGAGACAATTACAGAACTAAATACAAATCATAATTTATTTACCAAAAAATATTCTAATGTAAATGAGCTAGTGCCTCAAATTGTTAATTTATTAAGTAAATTCTTAGAAATTGAGAAAAATGTTTTTCAACGTGAAATTTTTATTAAAGTTATTGATGTTTTAGTTCAACTTCAATACCTATTTGATGGTATTGAAATTACCATCGAATCGTTTTTAAAATTGTATACTAGAGAATCATCAAAATTAAGTGTAACGTTCACAGGAAACTCCATGAGTGGACTACAAGTTATGGGAATTCTTGAATCCAGAGTTTTAGACTTTAAAAATGTAATTTTTATTGATTTAAATGAAGGAATTCTTCCTAAAAACCAAACAAGCATTAGCTTTATACCATATGATCTAAAAATTCATTTTGGTATAAATTATTCAAAACGTAATGAAGCTATATTCGCTTATCATTTTTATAGAATTTTACAAAGAGCAAGAAAAGTTAGTTTAATTTATCAAACTAAATCAGATAGTTTCTCATTTGGAGAAAAAAGCAGATTTATTACTCAACTAGAATCTGAGTATAAATCAACACAAATCAATTATTTCAATTATGAATCTGAACTCTTTTCTAAAGAAAGTATTAATGAAATTGAAAACAATGGATGCAATGAGCTTATTGATAATTGGTTATTATCTGGAATCTCAGCATCATCAATAACAACATATTTCAGATGTCCTGTATCATTTTATTGCAAGTATATTCTTGGTATAAAAGAGCCTCAAGAAGTTGAAGAAAGTCTAAACCCAATGACTTTTGGAAATCTTGCTCATAGTATTTTAGAAAAAATATATCCTCATAAAATTTTAAATGTCAGAGATTTTGAAAAAATGAATGATGGTATTGACTTATTAATAAAAGCTGAAATGTTTAAAATTTTAGGAACAAAGGATCTAAGAGGTATTAATTATGCAAATTTTAAAATGGCTAAAGAATTAATTACAAAAATGCTTGATTATGATATGAGTTTAGTAAAAAAAGGAGCTAAAATTGAAATTATTGATACTGAAAGAAAAATAGATTTTGAGATAAAAACTGCTCACAATAAAATTAAGTTTTTTGCTATCATTGACAGAATTGATCGATTTGAAAAAGATCTTAGAATTATTGACTACAAAACAGGTAGGGTAGATCATAAGGAGCTGAACTTTAAATATTTTGATAGTTTTGAGGAAATAAAAAATAGACCCAAAGCTTTTCAACTTTTATTTTATCTGTTTTTAGCTTCAAATTGTCATGAAATGAAAAATGAAAAAATTATTTCAGCAAATATTTCGTTAAAAGAAATTGATGATGGACTAAAGTTTTTAAAACACAATAAAGATATCTTTGAAACAAATGATAATTTTCAAAAAGATTTTTTGAACTTAATAGAAACTATTATCGGCGAAATACGTACTAATAATTATAAATCTTGCCAGAGAGAGAGTTGTATATACTGTAAAAACTTATTCTAGATATGAGAACATTTTTTTCTTTTCTTTTTTCTTTTTTACATAAAGTTGATTTGTTTGCCAGAGAGTTTAATGCATCAGAAATAAAAAATTTAGCTTTTTTAGTCATGACAATGGTGAGCTTGAAATAATTCATAGCATTAAATAATTTATATGTCAAAAGTAATTGGAATTGATTATGGAAAGAAAAGAATTGGAATTGCAATATCAGATATTGATCAAAAAATTGCCTTTCCACTAATAACAGTTGAGAATAATAAACCCATTGAAATTTTAAAAAAAATTATTGAAAGTGAAAAAGTAGCTTCCATTGTTGTTGGAGTTCCAATTAATCTGGACGGAAGTAATACTGATGCTACAGAAATGTGTTTTAAATTTCATTTAAAATTAAAAAAAGAATTTCCGAAAATTAACCATTTTGTTGAAGATGAGAGACTAACATCTAAACTTGCCAAAAGATTTCTTAATCAATCCCATAAAAAAAAACAAAGAGGAAACAAAAAAAATGTTGATAAGATAAGTGCATCAATTATTTTAGAGAATTTTTTGATTGGTCTCAATTAAATATTTTTTCAAATATCGTCCAGTGTGAGAGTTTTTACAATTTATTAGTTTTTTAATTTCTCCACTAAATATTTTCTCTCCTCCTTCACTTCCACCATCCGGGCCTAGATCAATAATCCAATTAGAATTATTAATTATGTCAAGATTATGCTCTATGCAAATTATTGAATTTCCTAATTCTATAAGCTTATCAAATGAAATTAATAGTTTTTTGATATCTTCAAAATGAAGCCCTGTTGTAGGTTCGTCAAATAAAAAAATTGTTTTATCTAGTTTACTAGACTTTGATAAAAAATAAGCTAACTTAACTCTTTGAGCCTCTCCACCACTTAAACTACTTGAGGATTGCCCCAGCTTAACATATTCAAGACCAACTTGATTTAAAAAATCTAATTTTTTAACAATCTTGTCTTCATTGTATTCTTTGAAAAATTCTATAGCCTCAGATACTGTTAAATCAAGTATATCATTTATATTTTTGCTATTAAATTGGATGTCTAGAACCTCATCTTTAAACTTTTTACCATTGCACTTTTCACATTTTATTTTTACATCAGCCATAAATTGCATTTCTATATTTATTTCACCTTCCCCTTTGCATTCCTCACATCTTCCACCTGCAATATTAAAAGAGAAGAATCCAGACTTGTACTTTCTTTGCTTTGAAAGTGGCTGTCTAGCAAATAAATTTCTAATATCATCATATGCTTTTAAGTAGGTAACAGGATTTGATCGTGATGATTTTCCTATTGGATTTTGGCTAAGATATTCAATATTTTTATAGTTATTACTTAGTATTTCAAAACTCTCACATTCTTTAATCTGAGTAATGCCTGATTCAAAAAAGGCTTTTAGACCCGGTTCAATTACTTGTTTTAATAATGAAGATTTACCAGACCCACTTACTCCGGTTATTGTACAAATAAGTCCAAGAGGAATATTAAAATTTTGGTTTTTAATATTGTTTACATTTACGTTTTTTAATCTTATTGAAGAATCACTTTTTCTTTCAACCAAAGATTTTTTAATGATTTTTTTATTTGTTAAATAATCAAGTGTCAGACTTTGATTGTAATTGTGAATTTCTGATTTTTCTCCTGCAAAAACAACTTTACCCCCCAAACTACCAGCTTTTGGTCCAATGTCAATAATATAATCAGAGTTTAGAATAATATCTTTGTCGTGCTCAACGATTATTACCGTATTTCCAATTTCTTTAAGCTTAGTTATGATTTCCATTAGTTTGTGAGTGTCTTTAGGATGTAAGCCTATACTGGGTTCATCTAAAATATACATTGTACCAATTAAAGAGCTTGCAAGTGAATTGGCTAGATTAAGTCTTTGAAACTCTCCGCCAGATAGTGTATTTGCTTTTCTTGAAAGGCTCAAATAACTTAAACCAACGTTTAGTAAGTAATCTATTCTGTTTCTAATTTCTTTTAATAATCTTTCTGATGTTGCTAAGTCTTCATCATTTAGAACAATTTTTTTGAAGAAAGCTGATAAATCTTTTAAGCTCATGTTGCTGAGCTCAGTTATTGTTTTTTCATCAATCTTTACGTAATTTGATTCTTTTCTTAGCCTAGAACCATTACAAACATTACATAGTGTTTTTCCTGTATATCTTGAAAGTAAAACTCTGTTTTGAATTTTATACTTTTTCTTCTCAAGTTTTGAGAAAAAAGTATTTATTCCTTTGGCATCTTTTGTACCATTCCAAAGAATTTCTTTCTCTTGCTTACTCAAGTCTCTATAGGGTCTATGAATTGGAAAATCAGCTGAAATTTTATTAATGAAATTTGTTTTCCATTTAGATAATTTAGTACCTGACCAACATTTAACAGCTCCTTCATAAACAGAAAGATTCATATCAGGAATTACTTTATTCTCATCAATACCTATGGTATCTCCATAACCTTGACAGTTATTGCATGCACCATATGGATTGTTAAATGAAAATAAATTTACACTTGGTTCTATTATTTTTATTTCATTATTGTCATGCTTAAAGACAAATTCATGAATTTCATTTTCACACATTACATGTATTCTATTTGATTGTTCTTTAGCAATTTCAATCGATTCATAAAGTCTTGAGCTATTATCCTCAATTGATTTTAAAGTATCAATAAAGACGAACCCAACTTTTGAGTATTCATCTTCAAGATCATTGATATTTATAACTTTATTATTTATAAAAACCTCAGAGTAACCTTGATAAACTAATTTTTTCTTGTCTATTTTCTTTTTAATAAGAAGACTTATTTCTTTATTTTTTAAGTTGTCTAAGCAAGATTTTATGATATCATCAACTTTATGAATTGTAAATTCTTCATTATCAATATAAATTCTTCCAACTCTAGCATATAAAAGTTTTAAGTACTCATATATTTCAGAAACAGTTCCTACCGTAGATCTTGGATTTTTTGTTCCGTTTTTTTGTTCTAAAGCTATTGCCGGACATATGCCATTAATTTCACTAACGTCTGGTTTATCAATTTTTCCAAGAAATTGTCTTGCGTAAGATGAGAGACTCTCAATATATCTCCTCTGTCCTTCCGCATGTAATGTGTTAAAAGCTAAACTCGACTTGCCTGATCCTGAGACGCCTGTTATGCTAACAATTTTGTTTTTAGGAATGACAACGTCAATATTTTTGAGATTATTTACTCTTGAACCTTTTATGAATATCTTTTCCTTCACTATTGAATAATCTGCAAAATTAAATAATATGGTTTGTATAATTTAATTACTATCACTATATTTGTAAATATATTTAAAAAAACGCCTATAAGACACATTTCTACTTTTATAACTTTAATTTAGTAGTATATGTTTTATAAAATTGAGGACAAGTCACTTGTCAAGAATTACATTCAAGGCGATAACAAATCATTTGAAGTTTTACTTAATAGGCATAAATCCAAAATATTTGGTTACATAATGTCTAAAGTGAAAAACAAAGATATTGCTGATGATATTTTTCAAGATACTTTTATCAAAGCAATTAAGTCGTTGAAAAAAGGATCTTATAATGAAGAAGGAAAGTTTGTTCCTTGGATATTTAGAATTGCTCATAATTTAATTATAGATCACTTCAGAAGGATAAAGACTCAAAATATAGTTAATCAAAGAGAGGATTATAATTTATTTGATTTTATTAAAGATGAAAGCTTAACAGTAGAAAAAAAAATAATTAAAAAAGAGATTTTCAATGATTTAGCTAGGCTTATAGATTTACTTCCTGATTCTCAAAAAACAGTATTGAAACTTAGGTATTATGAAGACAAAAGTTTTAAAGAGATAGCTTCACTTTGTGATATCAGTATAAATACAGCTCTAGGCAGAATGAGATATGCTTTGTTAAATCTTAGAAAGTTTTCTTCAGAAAAAAAAATTAACCTAGAAATGTAATATATTGTATTTTGTTTCGTTTATCTGATTATTAACCAAAAATTATCGGATGAGCAGAAATTCTACTAAAAGAAAAAATTTATTAAAATCAAAAAACAAAGTTACCGAACTTCCAAAGGAAGAAACACTGAGAACAATAATTGATTACAGCAAATCAATAAAATATAAAAAGTCAAATTTTTTAAATAACTTGATTATTAATCTAAATTAGAAGTTGTTTGAAAAAATCAGAAAAGAGGGAATTTATTATCCAAACTCTTGAGAATTTATATCCAAAGGTCGATATACCTCTAGATCATATAAACGACTTTACTTTTTTAATAGCAGTAATGTTGAGCGCCCAAAGTACTGATAAAAAAGTGAATGAAATTACCCCAGATCTTTTTTCACTTGCACCAACTCCAGCAAAAATGGTTGATTTGGGAATATCAAGGATTAAAAAGCTTATAAGACAGATTGGCCTAGCTCCCACTAAAGCAAAAAATATTTTTAAGACCTCTGAAATTTTAATTGAAAAATTTAATTCGAAAGTACCAGATAATTTTGAAGATTTAGAAAGTTTGCCTGGAGTAGGGCATAAAACTTCTTCTGTAATAATGTCTCAAATTTTTAAAGTGCCTGCATTTCCTGTTGATACTCATATACACAGGCTAGCAAAAAGATGGGGTTTAAGTTCTGGAAAAAATGTAAAAAAAACTGAAGAGGATTTAAAAAAGTTTTTTGAAAAGAATCTATGGAACAAATTACATTTGCAAATAATATTTTATGGTAGAGAGTACTGTAAAGCAAGCAAAAATAAATGTGTTTGTAAAATTTGCTTAGCTATTAAATGATTTTTTCAAATGTTAATAAATCCTTATTTATAAATCAAATATTGGATATTAATTTAGGTAATTTGTAAAAAAATAATTAAAATGTCTAAAAAGGAAGATAAGCTAAAAGCGCTTGAACTAACTCTAGGTAAACTTGAAAAATCTTATGGTAAGGGGGTTGTTATGAAGTTAGGAGACAAAGTTCAAGAGAATATTTCTGCTATTCCGTCAGGATCTATAGGACTTGATGCAGCATTAGGAGTTGGGGGTTATCCCAAAGGTAGAGTAATTGAAATTTATGGCCCTGAGTCATCAGGGAAAACAACTTTAACTATTCATGCAATTGCAGAAGTCCAAAAGCAAGGAGGTATCGCTGCATTTATTGATGCTGAACATGCTTTTGATGCCACATATGCATCAAATTTGGGTGTAAAAATAGATGAGTTATTGATATCACAGCCAGATAATGGAGAACAAGCTTTGGAAGTTACAGATCATTTAATCAGTTCGGGTGCAGTTGATTTAGTTGTCATTGATTCAGTTGCAGCATTAACACCAAGATCTGAGATAGAGGGAGAAATGGGTGATTCAAAAATGGGATTACATGCAAGATTAATGTCTCAAGCGCTAAGGAAATTGACAGCCACAATAAATAAAACTGGTTGCACATGTATTTTTATAAATCAAATCAGAATGAAAATTGGTGTTATGTTTGGAAATCCAGAAACAACAACAGGAGGTAATGCTTTAAAGTTTTATTCCTCTGTTAGATTGGATATTAGAAGGGTAGGAGCTATTAAAAACGGCGATGAAGTTGTTGGAAATCGAACTAGAGTCAAAGTAGTTAAAAATAAAGTTGCGCCTCCTTTTAAAAAAGTTGAATTTGATATCATGTTTGGCGAAGGAATATCATCATCAGGAGAATTACTTGATATAGCAGTTGAATTGGATATAATTCAAAAAAGTGGCTCATGGTTCTCTTATGAAGACGCTAAGTTAGGCCAAGGAAGAGATTCTGTAAAAAAAATATTAAGTGATAATCTAGAGCTTTGTGAAAGTATTAAACAAAAAATTAGTTCAACATAAATTTTTCACTTTTGTTTTATTGACATTTTTTATTGTCTCTTGTACTGGCACAAGTCAGAAGACAAATTATCAGTTAAGTATTTCAGAAAAAATAATCTTAGAACCCAATAATGTTAAATTGTTGAAAGAAAGAATAATGAGTAACTATTCAAAAGGAAAGCTCGAGGCTTGTCTTTTTGATTTAGATCATTGTATAAAAATTGATAGTTTAAATCCAAAAAATTATTATTTAGCCTCAAAAATATTTTTTGAAATATCAAAAGAAAACCATTCTAAAAATGAATATCCAAATTTAGCATTAGAGTACATAGAAAAATCAATAAAAATTAGTCAAAATGATGCCAAGGCTTTTGCTCTAAAAGGAGAAATACTTCTCGCATTTGGTAAATATAAAAATGCAATTGAAATTTTCAATAAATCATTAGAATTAGACTATAATCAATCCAATGTTCACTTGCTTTTAGGCTATTGTTTTAAGAACTTAAATAAAATTGAAAATTCAATTACTTGTTTTTATAACTCAATTGATGTTAATCCACAAAATATAGAGTCATATATTCAATTAGGACAAGTATACCATAAAAATTTAGATACTCTAGCAATTAGGTATTATAATTCTGCATTAAGATTAGATTCAAAAAATATTAATACATTATACAACAAAGCATTATTTTACCAACATATTAAGGATTACAATAATGCCATTGAAGGATATAACCAATTATTTAAATATGACCCCTTTAATATGAATGGTCATTATAATTTAGGTTTTATTCATATGGAGCTTGAAGTTTATGATGTTGCTGCAAATAACTTTTCAGATGCAATATACTCATATAGCAATTTTCATGAAGCTTATTATTCTAGAGGTATTTGCTTTGAAAATTTAGGTAATATAGCTCAAGCTGAGGTAGATTACAAAAGAGCATTAGAAATTAAACCAGATTACACATATGCAAGGGAGGCATATGACCAACTAATTAAAAAAAATAATAAATTAAATTATGAGTATTCAGGAAAAAATAAATAATGAAATAAAGCTTTCGATGAAAGAGAAGAATGTAGACAAGTTAGCAGCTCTGAGGTCGGTAAAATCTGCAATGTTGTTAGAGCTTACAAAGGACGGAAAAACAAATATGAGTGATGAAATAGCGATTCAAATTATTTCAAAATTAGTCAAACAAAGAAAAGAATCTGCCTCAATCTTTAAAAGTAAGAACAGAGTGGATCTCGAAAAAGAAGAATTAGCACAAATTAAATATTTAGTTGTTTATTTACCTAAACAACTAAGTGAAGATGAAATAGAAGAGCGCATCAAAATAAAACTTAATGAAATTGATAATGTTTCATTAAAAGATATGGGTAGGTTGATGGGCTTATTAATGAAAGAATTTTCTGGAAAAGCAGATGGTAAGATGATATCTATGATTTTGAAGAAGAGATTATCTGAAAAAGATTAATTGTTTTTTTCTATTTCAGATATAATATCACTGAAAGTTTCAGGATGATTCATAGCCAAATCAGCTAAAACTTTTCTATTTATCTCAACATTTGATTTATTCAAAAGATTAATCATCTTTGAGTAAGACATTCCGTTTAATCTTGCTCCTGCATTGATTCTTTGAATCCACAATGCTCTGAATTCTCTTTTCTTATTTTTTCTGTCTCTGTAGGCGTAAGAAAGTGCTTTTTCAACAGCATTTTTTGCGACTGTATAAACATTTTTCCTTCTACCAAAATAACCTTTGGCAGCTTTGATGATCTTACCTCTTCTTCTTTTAGATGCTACTGTATTTACTGATCTTGGCATAATTTTTATAATTTATAAACAAAGTTGTGCTTTTATATTTTTTTCATCAGATTTATGCACTAATGTTGTTTTGGTTAAATTTCTCTTTTGTTTAGTCTCTTTTTTAGTTAAAATATGAGACTTAAAAGCGTGCTTTCTCTTAATTTTTCCAGAGCCAGTTAATTTGAACCTCTTCTTAGCTCCAGATTTTGTTTTCATTTTTGGCATAATCTTATTTTTTCTTTATTGGCGCTATTACCATTGTCATTTTTTTACCTTCAAGCTTCGGCATTATTTCAACAACACCAATTTCTTCAAGGGCTTGAGCTAATTTTAATAATAAAATTTCTCCTTGTTCTTTAAATATAATTGTTCTTCCTCTAAAAAAAACAAAAGCTTTTACTTTAGCACCTTCTTGCAAAAACTTTTGAGCATGTTTTAGCTTAAAATCAAAGTCATGCTCTCCAGTATTAGGTCCAAATCTTATTTCTTTGATAATAATTTTTTGAGCTTTTTGCTTTATGGCTTTTTGCTTCTTTTTTTGATCATAAACAAACTTTTTATAGTCAATAACTTTACAAACAGGAGGGTCAGCTTTTGGAGAAATTTCAACTAAATCTAATCCCTTACTTTGGGCAATCATCATTGCTTTATCTAGCGCAATTATTTTCGATTCAATATTATCTCCAACAATTCTGATGAAAGGAGCCATTATCTGCCTGTTGATTTTTAATCTGTTGCTCTCCTTTTTTTTAAACCTTTTCTTTATAACCTTATTATTTGCTTTAAACCAAACTTTTGTCTATCTCATCTTTTATAATCAAAGTAAATTCTTCCAAACTCAATTGACCTAAATCTTTTCCACCATGTCTTCTTACACTCATCAAGTTTTTCTTTACTTCTTTCTCACCAACTACTATTATAAAAGGTACTTTTGAAAGTTCAGCGTCTCTAATTTTTCTTCCAGTTCTTTCAGACCTTTCATCAATCAGGCCGCAAATATCGTAATTTTTTAATAAATCCATGATTTTCTTAGCATAATCATTGTATTTTTCACTAATTGGTAAAATAATATATTGTTCAGGGGACAACCAAAGAGGAAAGTTACCTTCACAATGCTCAATAAGGACAGAAATAAATCTTTCTAATGATCCAAATGGTGCTCTATGAATCATAACTGGACGATACTTCTTGTTATCAGAACCAGTGTACTCTAGTTCAAATCTTTCTGGTAAATTATAATCTACTTGAATTGTACCCAGTTGCCATTCTCTTCCAATAGCATCTTTGACCATGAAATCTAATTTCGGTCCATAAAATGCAGCTTCTCCGTATTCAATTACACAATCAAGGCCTTTTTCTTTAGTTGCTTCAATAATTGCATTTTCCGACTTTTGCCAATTTTCATCTGAGCCAATGTACTTTTCTTTTTTATTTGTGTCTCTTAGTGATATTTGTGTTTTAAAATCTTTGAATCCTAGAGATTTGAATATATATAGTACCAAATCAATGACATTTATAAATTCTTGCTTGAGCTGATCAGGTCTCACAAAAATATGAGCATCATCTTGCGTGAAACCTCTCACTCGAGTTAGTCCATGTAGTTCGCCTGATTGCTCATATCTATAGACAGTTCCAAATTCTGCAAAACGAACGGGCAAATCACGATAGGAATATTTTTTTGATTTGTAAATTTCGCAATGATGAGGACAATTCATAGGTTTAAGGATGAACTCTTCATTTTCACTAGGTGTCTTTATTGGTTGAAATGAATCCTCCCCATATTTTTCATAGTGGCCTGATAACACATAAAGATCTTTATTTCCAATGTGAGGAGTTGATACAGATAAATAACCTGCTTTTTCTTGAGCTTTTCTAAGAAAATTTTCGAGCTTCTCTTTGAGTTTAGTTCCTTTGGGCAACCACAGTGGCAGACCTTGTCCAACTTTATTTGAGAAAGTAAAGAGCTCCATTTCTTTCCCTAGCTTTCTATGATCTCTTTTCTTTGCTTCCTCTAGCATTATAAGATACTCCTGTAATTCTTTTTTCTTGGGAAACGAGATACCATATATTCTAGTTAATTGATTATTACTCTCATTACCTTTCCAGTATGCACCAGCAACGTTTAAAAGCTTTATTGACTTAATTTTTCCAGTATCAGAAATATGTGGACCTCTACAAAGATCTATAAAATTACCTTGTTTGTAAAAAGTTATATCTCCATCTTTTAACTCTTTCAATAGCTCTACTTTATAAATATCATTTTTTTTAGTAAAATATTCTACAGCTTCTTTTTTTGATATTTCTTGTCTATGAAAAGTATTCTTTTGTCTTGAAAGTTCAGTCATTTTTGTTTCAATTGACAAAAAGTCTTCAGATGATATCTTGTTATCTCCAAAATCAATATCATAATAAAATCCATTTTCAACAGCAGGGCCAATGCCAAACTTAGCTTTTGGATATAATACTTGAATAGCCTCAGCTAATAAATGAGCTGACGAGTGCCAAAAAACTTCTTTACCTTCTTTTTCTTTCCATGTGTAAAATTCTACAGAGGAATCCTTTTTAATCTCGGAATTTATATCAACAAGTCTACCATCAACTTTGGAAACTAATATATTTCTTGCTAGACCTTCTGAAATACTTAAAGCAATTTCATGTGAAGTGACACCGCTTTTGAAGCTTTCACTTTTACCATCTGGAAACGTTATATTAATCATATAAAAAAATTGCTTACAAATATAACAAACTCTGATAAGCTATGTTTGCATGACACCATTAGAGTATGATTCATTTATTTCTTTCATACATGAAACTTCCAAAGATTTAGAAATGGCATCTCTAGTTTTTGCCGGATCGATAATTTTATCAATCCATAAATTTGAAGCTGCATTATATGCACTTGCACTTTTGTTATAATTTTCTACTATGGCTCTATATTCAGGATCATCTTTTTTATATGTTTTTTTATTAAGTTGCATGATAACTTTAGCTGCTTGCTCACCTCCCATTACAGCAATTTTAGAATTTGGCCAGGCGAAAATAAATCTAGGATCATATGCTTTACCACACATTGCATAATTTCCTGCTCCATATGAGTTTCCTATTATAATTGTAATTTTTGGAACAATAGTATTACTCACAGCATTAACTAGCTTAGCTCCATTTTTTATTAATCCTCCCTTTTCAGATTTAGATCCTACCATGAACCCTGTCACATCTTGTAAAAAAATAATTGGAATCTTTTTTTGATTACATATTGATACAAAGCGAGCAGCTTTATTAGCTGAATCAGAATAAATTACACCTCCAAATTGCATTTCACCTGAACTTGATTTTATAATTTTTCTTTGATTTGCTACAATACCAACTGACCATCCATCGACTCTGGCATAACCGCAAACAATAGTCTTTCCATAATCTTTTTTGTATTCAAGAAATTCTGATTTGTCAACAATACATTCAATTATCTCAAGAACATCATAATTATCTTTGATTTCTTTTGGAATAATTCCATAGATTTTTGAACTTTCATGTAATGGCATTTCAGATTTAATTCTGTCAAAGCTTTTATTTTTTTTTAGATTGATTTTTTCAAAAATTGATTTGATTTTATCTAAAGCGTCTTTATCATTATTGGCTTTATAGTCTGTAACTCCTGAGATTTCACAATGTGTTTTCGCTCCGCCAAGTTCCTCATTTTCAACAATCTCTCCTATAGCTGCTTTCACAAGATGACTACCTGCAAGAAAAATACTTCCAGTTTTTTCTACTATAATTGACTCGTCACTCATAATTGGTAGATAAGCCCCCCCTGCGACGCATGGTCCCATAATGGCTGAAACTTGATAAATTCCTTTTGAGCTTAGTATTGCATTATTTCTAAAGACTCTACCAAAATTCTCTTTATCAGGAAAAATTTGATCTTGCAGTTGTAAAAATACTCCTGCACTATCAACAAGATAAACTATTGGAACATGATTTTCAATTGCTATCTCTTGAACTCTAAGATTTTTTTTTGCAGTCGTTGGAAACCAAGCACCTGACTTAACAGTAGAGTCATTTGCAATAATTAAGCATAATTTTTTATTAATCCTTGCAATACCAGCTACGACGCCACCGCACGGACATCCACCAAACTCCTCATACTTTCCGTAACCAGCGAACTCAGCTATTTCAAAGAAAGAATCATTATCTGCCAAATATTTAATTCTCTCTCTCGCAGTTAGCTTGTTCTTTTTATGAACCTTGTCAATTTTTTCTTTTCCCCCACCAACATATATCTTGTCAAGCTTTTTTTTCATATCCGAAACAAGAAGTTTCGAGTAGTCTTCATTAATGTTGAATTTTAAATCCACAATTTTTTATTTAAATATAAATACTTTTTAAGTATTTTTTTGAATCAGGTCCTAAATTAAAAATTAAGTCAATAATAGAAAGTTCATTTTTATTATTGTGTTCTTTAAAAACTTTAGAATAATTAAATTTTTGTAAATATTTGTGCTGCCTGAAATCCATTTCTTTATTTTGAGTAATTACATAATCAGCAGAGTATATGCAATTACATTTAATTTTTAAAATATCTAAAATTAAATCATTCAATCTTTTGTTTAGCTCAAAAAGATAATTGTGTTTAAATGAGTAAATATTTTCAAAATCATCTTTATAATATTTAAAATATGGTGAAGAATTATAACAGCTTGTTATCGCTTTCCAATGCTTTCTAGTCCATTTACTTATTTTGAAAATTTCTATTTTGTTCATACTTCTGAACATTGTTTTTCTTTTGGGAACTGTTAATAAAATATGGCCATTTGGTCCTAACAAATATGCTCTATTTCTAATGCTTCTCTTTATGAAATTTTCATGAATATCAATAATTGCTGCTTCATTCTTGCTTAAAAAGTAATAATATGAAATTGGAGGTAAGTACGCTGACGGTAAAACAATAAAATCTTTACTTAACACTTTTGAAAAGTCTTTTCCAGCGCACCTTTTTTATACCTTTTGCATTTTTGTCCCAGCTCATCCAAATAAATAGAGCTTTACCGACAATATGATCTTCTGGGACAAATCCCCAAAATCTAGAATCTGCTGAATTGTGTCTGTTATCTCCCATCATCCAATAATAATTTTGCTTGAACTCATATTCAGCTACTTCTTTGTTATTTATGTAAATTATATCATTTCGGACCTCCAGTAAATTGTTTTCATAATTTAAAATTATATCTTCGTAGAGTTTAATATTTTGAGTAGTTAAGTTTATTTTTTCACCTTTTTTTGGAACGGAAATTGGACCGTAGTTATCTGAACTCCATGGCCTTTCTTTTGAATTCCCAAAAATATACTCATATTTTTCTGCTTTATCAATTTTTCTTTTTATATCAACTACATTTTTATATTTCGAGAGAAAAAATCTTGTGCTGTCAGTAAGAGTTAAGACATATTCATTTTTATTTCTGCCGTAGTAACTACCTTCAGTTACATCATGTTTTTTATATAGAGTTTTCAGATTTAGACCAGACCCCTTAGTTTTTATTTGATAAAAAAATTGTTTTTTCATACCTTCAGGTTCATTGTGTTTTTTGTGATTAACAATTAATTGGCCATCTACTATTTCAATAACATCTCCAGAAATCCCAACACATCTTTTTATATAATTTTCCTTTTTATCAACTGGTCTTCCAAGTTTTTCAGAAGGCCAGTTAAAAACGACACAGTCATTTCTTTTAATTTTTCCAATTCCTTTCATTCTATGATAAGGAAGCTGAATAATTTCACTGTATGATTTCTTTTTTGTTCCAGGAACTGTGTGGTGAACTAAAGGAACAGCAATTGGAGTTATTGGAACTCTAGGTCCATATGCTAGCTTACTAACAAAAAGAAAATCTCCAACAAGAAGTGATTTTTCCATTGAAGATGTTGGAATAGTATATGCTTCAATTAGAAATGTTCTCAATAGTGATGCTGCAATTACTGCAAAGAAAATTGCTTCGACCCAGTTTCTAAGCTCACTTTTGTTACTTTTTTTCTTTTTTCTCTTTTTCCAAAATGTCCAATTTATTGTTTTCCAGAACATTATGTCAGCTACAAATAGTGGTAAAAATAGTAACCATTCACCACCTAATAATCTCATTACTACTACATAAATTACTGTAAAAATCGTGAAGAATAATAATTTTTTTTGATACGACTTATTTTTCATTTTTTAAACAATCATTAAAATTATAAAAACCTTTCTTATCTACTAGCCATTCTGCAGACATTATTGCTCCGCTAGCAAAGGTGTCTCTGTTTTTTGCAGAGTGAGTTATTTCAATTTCGTCATATGGACTTTTATAAAAAACTGTATGAACTCCCTTAACATCTTTCTCCCTTATAGATATAATTTTGATATCTTTTTTGAAATATTTTTGGATTTCATTTTTTAAAAGAATTGCCGTACCACTTGGTTTATCTAATTTTTGAATGTGGTGTTTTTCTAAAATTGAAATATCATAATTTTTTAAATTTTTAGCTAATCTTTTGCTTATATTCAAAAATTTATTCATTGAAAGAGAAAAATTTGATGAGTGAAGAAAAGATCCATTATACTTTTCACAAATTTTTTCAATTGTTTTGAGTTCAGTAAGCCAGCCTGTTGAGCCTGAAACAACAGGTAGATTACTTTTTAAACAAAATGATATATTTTCAAAAGCTGATTTGGGGTTTGTAAATTCAATTCCTATATCTGCTGTTGATAAATCAATTTTTTTTAAATCACTTTGAGAATTTACAATAGAGTGTATTTTATAATTTTTTGAAAGGGCAATTTTTTCAATTGCCTTACCCATTTTTCCATATCCGATTATAATTATTTTCAATTTATTGCAAAGTTAAGCTCGAAGAAAAAACTATTATGATTATTATTTATCGACATTGATAAATCTTCATTAACATCAAAAGTCATAAGATGTCTATCTACAGATGCATCAATAACATTTATGAAATAGGATAGAGCAAGGAATAAATAAGAGACATCTCTATTTCTTCTGTAGTAATCTTTTAAAACAATTAAATCTTGACTACTAATATTAATAAGTTCAGGATTTGAAATACTATTATTTTGTCTATTTAAAAATTCATCTTTATATGTCTTATATTTTTTATTGTTGTCTGATGCAAAATATATACATGTACCAATGCATGTATATATTATTGGGATTTTCCAAAATTTTTTATTTATAAATTGTCCAGATCCTGGTATAATGGAAGAGTATATTGCAACCTCTTTTGGAGAAATCTCATTTGATTGAGAAAATGAAAGTTTAGTTGTAAAAAAACAAAAAACAAAAAATATGAATTTATTCATTCATCAATTTTATTATCCTATTTAAATCAATTTCATTTTTGAATTTAATTTTAATCTCACCACTGCCATTTTTTAATTTTTTGATCGAAAAGTTTGAACTAATTTTTTTTTCAAGTTCGAATATGTTTTTTTGAGTAGTAAATGAAAACTCAAGTTCATTATTTTCTGTCTTCGAAAAATTTTTACCGCTGTAATTTGATTTTGCAAAAACTTTGACTATTTCCTCAACTTCTCGTACAGAAAGTTTCTTATTAATGATATCTGAAAAAATATTTATTTGTTTTTCATTGTCTGAAATGTTTATTAGTGGCCTGACATGTCCTATTGAGACTATCCTTTTCTTTAAAGCTGATTGTATTTTTATAGGAAGTTTAAGTAATCTTAAATAATTTGCTATAGTTGATCTTTTTTTTCCTATTCTTGAACTACATTCCTCTTGAGTAATTTTACATTCATTTATTAGTTTCTCCAGTGAAAGGGCAATTTCAATTGGATTAAGGTTTTGTCTTTGAATATTTTCGACAAGTGCCATTTTAAGCATATTTTCATCATCTGCTATTCTAACGTATGCAGGGATTTCTTCAAAGTTTAGTGATTTACAAGCTTCAAGTCTTCTTTCACCTGAAATTAATTGATATTTATTTGAATGAACTTGTCTGACCGTTATTGGTTGAATAATACCCATGTCTTTAATGGAAATAGCAAGCTCAGCAATTTTTTCTGAACTAAACTCCTCTCTTGGTTGAAATGGATTTTTTTCTATTTCAGAAATGAGAATTTGTTTTACCATACCTGTGCTAATAATGTCTTCATCAATTTTTTTTGAATTTCCTAATATTGCAGAAAGACCTCTTCCTAGTACGTTTGTGTTTTTTTTCATTAATATTTATTCTTATTCAAAATTTCGTTTGCTAAGTTTAAATAATTTATTGCTCCTTTACTGCTTGCATCATGCATTATTATGGTTTTCCCATGAGATGGAGACTCACTGAGTTTTACATTTCTGTGAATAATTGTATCAAAAACAAGATCTTGAAAATGTTTTTTTACATCATCAACTACTTGATTAGAAAGTCTGAGTCTTGTGTCATACATTGTTAATAACAAGCCTTCAATAGATAAATTTTTATTCAATCTTTGCTGAACTATTTTAATAGTGTTCAAAAGTTTACCAAGGCCCTCTAAAGCAAAGTATTCACACTGAATCGGAACTATTACTGAATTAGATGCTGTAAGAGCATTAATTGTCAAAATACCCAATGATGGTGCACAATCAATAATAATGTAATCATAATCAATTTCTATTCTTTCCAAGCAGCCTTTTAATGTATTTTCCCTATCTCTAAGATTTACCATTTCTATTTCTGCACCTACCAAATCAATGCAAGAAGGAATAATGTATAGATTAGGACTATTAGTTTTAATGATGTCGGATTTCTTAATTTCTGCATTTGATAAGCAGCTATAAATATTAGGAGATTTTACGTTTGGGTCAAGTCCCAACCCTGAGGTTGAATTGGCTTGAGGGTCAGCATCGATAATTAATATTTTTTTTTCTAATACGCCTAGGCTAGCTGCTAGATTTATCGCAGTTGTTGTCTTTCCAACACCGCCTTTCTGATTTGAAATTGAAATAATTTTTGCCATTTATTATAAGAAATAAATATAGTGTCTTAAAGGCAAATGTTTAATAGCTATATCAAATAAATTATTAACAAGTTGAAAATATTAGCTATCCTCAGTATTGTCTATTTCGTCTAAATTTACTTCGGTAAAATCACTTGAGCTTGATTGTTCAGATGTTTTTTTAGGTTTTTTTTCGTCGTTAGTAATTATATCTTCTCCTTTTTGCTCAAAAATATAATTTGTGACCTCTTCGAGATTTTCTTTAAAATTTATAAAATCTTCTTTGTAGAGATAAATTTTATGTTTTTTATAATATGGAGTCCCATCTTCATTGAAATCTCTCTTGCTCTCAGTAATGGTCATGTAGTAATCACCAGCCCTTGTTGATCTAACATCAAAAAAATAAGTTCTTCTTCCTGCTCTTAGTGATTTAGAAAATATTTCTTCAATTTCTCTTTTTTCAGACATATGGGTAGTGTTTTTAACAAATATAATAAATTATGAGA
This sequence comes from Flavobacteriales bacterium TMED84, assembly GCA_002172655.2. Taxonomy (GTDB): domain Bacteria; phylum Bacteroidota; class Bacteroidia; order Flavobacteriales; family BACL11. The sequence goes on from NHEL02000012.1 coordinate 31,862, forward strand.
CATTTTTCTTATTATGCAATTGATTTGTGAACATTTTAAAGTAGAATCCATTCTTTTTAATTAAATCTGTGTGATTTCCTGATTCAACAATTTTACCCTCATCTAAAACTAAAATGTTATCACATTTTACTAAGCTCATTATCCTGTGACTAACAATTATTGACGTTGTCTTTGATTTAAGTTTATTTAAAGTTTTAACAATTTTTCTTTCAGTTATTGAATCAACAGCAGAAAGACAATCGTCAAATATAAAGATTTCAGGTTTTGTATAAAATGCTCTAGCAATTGAAATTCTTTGTTTTTGACCACCTGACAGTTGAACACCTCTCTCTCCAATTTTAGTCTTGTATTTATTAGGAAATTTTTTTATTTCCTCATCAATTGCTGCGTTTTCTGTAGAAAGATTTAATTTCTTTCTGTCAATTTTACTAGAACTATAAGAAATATTTTCTTCAATTGTGCCAGAAAATAAGTATCCATCTTGAGGTACGTATCCAAATTTTCTTCTCAAAATTTCTAAGTCATATTTGTGAATGGGTTTGTTATTCAATAATATATCCCCTTTGGATAAATCATAAATTCTTGTGATAAGAGCTAGAATTGTTGATTTCCCTGAACCAGTTTTGCCAAAAATCCCCATAGTTTCACCTTTTTTTAGCTTAAAAGAAATATTCTTGAGAGCATAGTTTTTAGATTTTTCATACTTGAAGAAAATGTTTTTGAATTCAATTTCATCTATCGACGTTAATTTTTGTTTTCCAAAATTTTTAATCGTTGAATTATCACTTAAAAATTCATTAATTCTTTTTTGTGAAGCTTCTGCTCTTTGAATTAAGGAAGTTAGCCAACCAATTGAGGCAACAGGCCACGAAAGCATATTGACATAAATTATGAATTCAGCAATTGTTCCTGTTGAAATATATCCTTTTGAAACTTCAATACCTCCAATATAGATTGTAAGTAAAGTACTCGTTCCAATTAATGTTACAATAAGAGGATAAAAAAGTGCCTCAATTTTAATTAGATCAAGCTGTTTTTTGATATACTTGTCACAATTATTTCTAAATTTTTTTAAACTTAATTTTTCGTATGCGAAGGATTTTAATATGTAAATTCCAGAGTAATTTTCTTGTGCAATACTGGTTATTCTGGATAACTGCTTTTGTACTTTGTCACTCTTTAAGTTAATTTTTGAACTTACAAAAAAAACAGATATGGCTAGTACAGGCAAGGGAGCAAGAACATATAGTGATAAAACTTCACTAATAGAAAACATTTTAAAAATAACTAATGAAAATAAGACTGAAATATTAATAAAGTACATTATTGCAGGTCCAAGATACATTCTAACTCTGCTAACATCCTCTGAAATTCTATTCATCAGATCACCGGTGTTATTTTTGCTATAGAAACTCATACTTAAGCTTTGATATTTGCTGTAAATCTCATTTTTCAGATCAAATTCAATTCTCCTTGACATTACAATTATAGTTTGTCTCATTAAAAACATGAAAACTCCTTTTCCTAATGAAAATAAAAGAATTAGCACGCTGTATTTAATTATTTCAGATTTTATATCATTAAAATCGTTTGGTTGTTCTAAAGACACAAGAACTTTGTCAAGAGCTACCTTAACAAATTCCGCTGGATATAGAGCAAAAAAGTTTGACATAGTAACAAATATTAACCCAGTGATTAATAAAAACTTGTGTTTTAAAAAAAACTTATTTAAATATTTGAGTGCTTTCAATGTGATTTTTGAATAACAAAAATAATAACTAAATTCGCGTACTAGTAAAAATCGAGTTAAATTCTAACAGAATTAAAATTCTTAATGCTTTCGCGCTTGAAAAAACAAACATTTTTTAACATTATTTTAAAATTACGTTTGCAGCAATTTTTTGTTATAGTTAAATCAAACATAATAGCATGCTAAGTAGAAGACAAATTAGACTTAAGGTAATGCAGTCCTTATACTCATACTATTCTTTATCAAATTTAAAAGTAAAAGTGAAAAAGGATCATTTATTTGAAGTGTCTCATCTTACAAACTTATTTTATCTGTTCATAAAAATACTTGTAAGAACATCCGATTTTTCTAAAGAATTTCATGTCTCAAATAAAAAAAAGTTTTTTCCAACTGAAAAAGATTTAAATCCTAACTATAATTTTTTTGAAAATAAGTTTTTAAAAATTTTTAAAAATGATAAATTTTTTAAATACTTTAAAGATATTAATGAAATCAGCGAAAAATTAAACATTAACCATGATTTGGATAGAAAATTTTTTATAGAAATATATAAAAGTGAATTCTATGCAAACTATACTAAATCAAATAAAACTACATACAATACAGACTCAAATTTTATTTTACAAGTTTTAAAAAATATTTTTCCGCAATATGCTTTCTTAAAAGAGCTATTGTTCGAAGAAAATGTATACTGGATTGATGATTATGAAGCCGTATTAATTTTTTTAATTAATAAAATAAAAAATAATGAAAAAGTAGAATCATTTAAGATTTCTTCTCCATTTAAAAACAGTGATGATAAATCTTTTTTTACATTCCTTTATGAAAAAACAATTGAAAAAAATAAAGATTTTGATAAAATTATTGAGAAAAATTCTGCTAACTGGGACTTGGAAAGAATAGCAACAATTGATATGATACTTTTAAAAATGGGATTAACAGAGTTTTTCTATCTAAAAGATTTACCATATAAGGTAACTTTGAACGAATATATTGAAATTTCTAAATCATATAGCACAAGAAAAAGTAGTAAGTTCATAAATGGTGTTTTAGATAATATTTTACTATCATCAGAAGAAATACGTAAAAAGTGAAATTTATTAATATAATAATTTTATTACTATGTTTTTTTTCTTGCAATTTAAATGAAACAGCAAATAAAAATCATATTTATATTCCATCAAAAAATAATAATAAATCTAATTTTGAGCGAGCCAATATCAAGTTTTCGAAGCTGAATTTCAATTTTGGAACTATAGTTAAAGGAGAGTTTATTTCAAGATATATTACTTTTAAAAATGATGGTAAAAGAGATTTGGTTATTTCGAATGTTAAATCAAGTTGTGGTTGTACTATAGCTGATTGGCCAAAGAACCCCATAGCACCTAACAATTCAGACAGTCTATTGTTAGTGTTAAATACAAGCTCATTAAATGGGAAAATTATGAAAACTGTAACTATTATTTCAAATTCAAAACCCAATACAAAAGTTATAACAATTAATGCTCAAATAAACTAAATATGATAATAAATATAACTCAAGATCTCTCAAATGGAGGATACACTACACTAATATTCTTCTTAATTATATTCTTAATAATGTACTTTTTTATGATTAGACCTCAGATTAAAAAGCAGAAAAAAGCAGAAAATTATAGAGATTCATTGAAGAAAGGTGACAAAATTGTCACAATAGGAGGTATTCATGGAAAAGTCTTAGAAGTATCAAAAAATACTTTTATTTTAGATACTGGATTTGATAGAAAATTGAAAATTGAAAAAAGCGCAGTCTCTTCAACTAATCTCAAATAAATCTATTAGTTTAAAAAATCAAGCTTTGTTATTATTGGATAATGGTCAGAATATTCGCTGTTGTCCAGAAAATAATTTTTAGTTTTAAAATTATTATCATGCAAAATGTAATCTATTCTTGTGAATGGAATTTTAACATAACTTTTTCCTATTCCTTTTCCACATTCTCGAAAAGTATCAAAAAAGTCTTGAGCAATTAATCTATATGTGAAGGATAAAGGTGTGTCATTTAAATCAGCACAAATAATTTTTTTGTGTTTTAAAGTTTTGATGTAATCTGTGAAGAAATTTGCTTGACTTGATCTGAGGATATAAGAATCTTTCATTTTTGAAATAATTTCAAAAAAACTTTTTTTATCAATTTCCAATTTATTAATTACATTGTATTGTTCTTCTTCGAACCAATTTGATGCTAAATGTATATTCAAGACACTTATAGTGTCATTATTAATCAAAATATCTACTTTAGTACCAATTATATTTTTTTCTAAATCTTGTATGTAGTCTTTTTTTATAATAGGATACTTGCTGGCCGTCAGAAAATTTTCTTTAATGTATTCATACTCATATTCTAGTTTATTTTTTTTTGAGCTATCAAACTCTTGAAAACATGCAACATCTGAATCATATTTCTTCACAAGTCTAAAAATTTTAGAGTCAATATTTTCTTGCTCAATCCAATTATATTTATTTAACATTCTTGTATTATATGTCAAAATTGAAATGTCTGCACTTGAAGATTTAACATTTTTTGTACCTATGTGATTACTCAAATGATTAATACCTAAAACAATTATAATGAGATTTGCCCAAAGGGGTCTTTTTAGTCTTACAATCCAATAGACTAAGAAGATTGAAAGAATTATTAATAAAATTGGATATGCTAGTCCAAAAAATGAAATAGGCCAAAATATTTTTGGATTAATGAAAGGCGATAAGTAGCTTAATATCATTATGAAAATGAAGGCTGAATTAATCAAGTAGATTATTTTGTCAATGAAGTTTAATTTTTTCATTTTTTACTTTGTTCAAATAATTTATTTTTTTCTACTTTGGTTAGACTATCAAAACCTGATTGAGAAATCTTTTCTAAGATATCATCAACTTCCCTCTCATTAATTCTCTTTTTGTCTCTAAATATTTGATCATTTGTCAACGAGCTTCGTTTGATTTGAATCTCTCTTTTATTTAAAAGGTGAAATAAGAAGCCAAAAGTGATAGCCCCAATATGAGAAATATTACCACCAGTATTAAATTTTGATATACTAACTAATGAAAACAATGCTATAATTATTAGAAGGTACTTGCTACTAATTTGTAATAAATAAAAATTAATTTGATTATTCGGATATTTAAATGTGTAATAAGAAAACAAACCAATTATTGCACTTGAAGAGCCAATTAAAACTGTGTTTTCTATCTGTATTTCAAGTATTGGAAACATATTATAGAAAAGTATAAATAACAAGCCGCTAAAAAATCCTGAAAGTAAAAAAATAGTGATGATTTTAAATTCCCGATTACTTTTTAAATAAAGATTTCTAACAATTAAGAAAAAAAACAAATTAATAAAAAGATGAAAAATATTTTCATGTACAAAAATGTATGTAAAGATACTCCAGGGTTTTTTTAGAAAAGTATTTATCTCAGCAGGAACAGCAAGTACACTAATTGGATTTAAGTTGAAATTATACTGCATAAGAAAAATTGAGATTTTAGAGATTTCACTAACAATAAAAATTAAAATCATTATTGTAGAAATTGCGTAAAATTTATCTTTTATTGAGCTAAATAAACTTTTTAAAACATTCATTAATAAAAATAAGTTTTATTTTTTTGCCAGTATTTTAATAATATATATCCAAAAATCATACCGCCGAGATGAGCAAAGTGAGCAACATTGTCATTAGGATTGTTTAAAATAGCAAGATACAATTCTATAACAGCATATATAATAATGAAATATTTTGCTTTGATTGGAAATGCAAAGTAAATGTATAGCAAAGTGTTCGGGAATAACAAACCAAATGCTAACAAAACACCAAAAACAGCGCCAGAAGCTCCAACAGTAGGAACATTTATGAGTAAATTAAGTTTAGACATTGAACTATTTATATAGTTTTGTCTGTTCTGTAAAATATTAGCACCATTTTCTATCACTGTATTGATATTGCTCAAATTCATTTCAACCATTAAATTAGATATTTTAAGCTGAGTAACTAAAATGTGTAGTAAGGCTGCTCCCAATGCAGTAACAAAGTAGTATATGAGAAATCTTTTTGGTCCCCATATATTTTCTAAAGTTTTACCAAACATCCATAGTGCAAACATGTTAAAAAACAAATGAGGTATGCTCCCGTGCATGAAAAAATGTGTTATTAGCTGATGAGGATAAAATTTTGAGGACTGAATTTGATGTAGCCCAAAGTAGTCAACCAAGTTTATACCCAAACCAGCAAGAGAAACAGTAGCTACATAAAAGATTATATTTATTATGAAAATATTTTTAACTAAAGCTGGTAATTCATTAAATTGAAACATTATGGCTTGATTAATTTTGTAATAAGTTTAGTAGTTAGTGATTCCCAGATTTTTTTACCAGAAGGGCAAAATTTTTGGTTCTTACATTTATGAAAGCTAGCATATAGAGCTTCCATCTCTATGCTGGAGAGTTTGGTCTTTGGTCTGTATGCATTTCTATTGCAAAGTTTCTTGGCTATTTCTATTTTAAAATCTGTTTCTAAACTTGTATTGTTAATTTTTGATTCAATAAAATCTTCAAAGTAGTCTCTAATCTTGCTTTCATCACAGTTGGATGGAATTGCTAAAACTGATAACATTTTTTCTTTTAATATATATTTAAATCCAAATTTATTTAAAGAACTTTTAATTTCTTCAATTGTTGATATTTCACTTTCACTAAAAAATAAATCAATGGGAAATAGGAGATTTATTGAATTGTTTTCTGAAGTCAAGTTAAGATAGTTTTCATATAATACTCTTTTGTGCATTTTTCTAATACTAAAGATTTTTAAACTATCAAATTCAATTGAAATCATAAAGTTTTCAATTTGAAACAAATCATTTTTAGTATTAGAATTAACATAATCACTGGAATCCAAGAGTAAATTATTTAAAAGATTAGAGCTTGTATTTTGAGAATCTTTCTTAAAAGGGTTGTAGTTTTTATCAATTTTAATATTAGGAACAGAAATTTTATCAGGTTTTCTGTCTAATTCATTAAAAAAAGCTTGATCTAGGTTAAAATCTATTGATGGTATTAAATTATATTGAGCTAGTGATTTTTTTACAGCTGATCTTAAAATAGAATAAATTGATTTTTCGTTAGAAAATTTGATTTCAGTTTTATTAGGATGTATATTAACATCAATTTGTGAGGGATTAATTTCAAAATTAATGTAAAAAGTAGGTGCTTTTTTTTCATCAATCAATCCTTTGAATGCAGATTTTATTGCATGTGAAAGATAATTGCTTTTAAAAAATCTTTTATTTACAAAAAGATATTGTTCTCCTCTAGTTTTTTTTTGCCAGCTCAGGTTTTGCAATATATCCAAAAATTTTAACTATGCTAGTTTCTTCATTTACAGGAACAAAATTGTTATTTATCTTTAACTTATTTATTTCTAATATTCTATTCAAGAGTTTAGCTTTCTGTAGTTTAAAGATTTCTTTCCCATTTTCATAGCAAACAAAATTTATTTCATTGTTAATAATTGCAACTCTTTTGAATTCTTCAATTATGTGTTTAGATTCAATTTTTTCAGATTTGAGAAATTTTTTTCTAGCAGGTAGATTGAAGAAAATATTTTCAACTCTGATAGCCGTTCCTTGCTGAGCATTAAATGGCTCAGCTTTTTGTTTCTTTCCAGAACTAAATAAAACTCTATTGCCAAGATCATGACCTTTGGATTTAGTTTTAATTTCCATAACAGAGATTTCTGAGATAGAAGCTAAAGCTTCACCCCTAAAACCCATTGTTTTTATATTGTTGAGATCCTGAGATGTTTTTATTTTAGAGGTTGCATGCCTCATGACGCATAAGTTTAAATCATCAATATCCATGCCACATCCGTTGTCAGAAACTTGAAACATCTTATTACCTCCAGAGTAAAACGATAAAACAATTTCATCTGCTTGTGAGTCAATAGAGTTTTCTAAAAGTTCTTTAACAGCTGAAGCAGGTCTTTGAACAACCTCACCGGCTGCTATTTTGTTTGCAACCTGACTTTCTAGTATTTTAATTACACCCAATGCTTACTAATTTAATATTAGATATAAAAATAAAAATAATAGACCAACTAAAAGTAGTAATTGTGATTTATTAATTTTGTTATTCTTTATTAATATTTCTCTCTTTTTGAAAACAATTTTTTTCTTAGTTGATTCACTTTTTTTTGTTTGAAACCTTGGACTATAATTGAACTTTTTGTTCTTTTTGTTCTTGACGAAAGAAATTTTCATTTTTGATAAATTATGTTTCTTTTTAAATAAGTATAAACTTAGTTATATTAAATTTACAAGGTGAAAAATATCTTTTTATTTTCCGTCATCTCATTATTTATTTTGAATCCTGTATTTACTAAGACCAATGATTTTAATACAGATTTTAGTGAAATACAAAATGATTGGGTTGACAGTGTTTTTGATAATTTGACACTTAGAGAAAAAATTGGACAATTATTTGTAGTAGCTTCATACTCAAACAAATCAATCAGTCATGAAGAGGAAATAATAAGATTGATAAAAAATTTTGGTATTGGTGGAGTTATGTTTTTGCAGGGTAGTCCTAAAAAACAAAAGAAAATGACAAGAAAATTTCAACAATCCTCTAAAATTCCGTTGATAATAGCACAGGATGCAGAATGGGGTTTGTCAATGCGATTAGATTCTTCTTTTAAATTTCCATGGCCAATGACAGTAGGAGCATGTGATGATGAACAGTTAGCTTATAGCATGGGTTATGAAATTGCAAATCAATGTAAATCAATTGGTGTAAATATGAACTTAGCTCCAGTTGCCGATATAAATTCTAATCCCAAAAACCCTATCATAAATAATAGATCTTTTGGAGAAGATTCTAAATTAGTTTCAGAGCTTAGTGACTCATACATGAGAGGATTACAGGAAAATGGAGTGCTTGCCTGTGCAAAACATTTTCCAGGACATGGAGACACTGACAAGGATTCTCACAAAACACTTCCTACAGTAGGTCATAATATAATGAGATTAAAAAAATATGAACTAAAACCTTTTAAAAAGTTAATTAGTTCAGGAGTGTCATCTATAATGACTGCACATTTAAATGTTCCTTCAATAGATAACTCAGAAGTCCCAACTAGTTTATCAAAAAAAGCAATAAAAAAACAATTGATAAATAAGATGAATTTCAAAGGGTTAATTATTACTGATGCATTAAATATGAAAGGAGTTAGTGAATACTACGAGGTCGGTGAGCTTGAGTATAATGCTTTATCTGCTGGAAATGATATTTTGTTAATGTCTTCTGATGTTTCAAAAGCAATTGATTACATTGAAAATGCAATTGATAGCGGAAAGCTTTCAATTAGTGATGTTAATTTAAAATGTAGAAAAGTTCTTAATGCAAAATTTTGGATTAAAAATAATTATGAACTAATTAATCAGAGTAAAGACATAGCTTTTGAAGCTTTAAATGAAAAAATACATAGAAAGTCAATAACATTATTAAAAAATAATAACGATTTAATACCATTGAAAAGATTAGATACTCTAAATATTGCAAGCCTAACTATTGGAGGTGATCTTAACTATTTTAATCAAACTATCTCTAATTATTCAAAATTCAAATCATTCAAAATGAATGAAAGCGAAGGTTTAAAAACTCAAGCAAAATATTTAGATAGTTTATCTAAATACAATCTGGTAATCGTTTCAATTTATAAATCCGATAAAAATCCATGGATAGATTATAAAATAAAAAAAGATTTAGATATTTTTTTACAAACACTTGGTTTGCAAAATAATATTATACTTACAACATTTTCAAGTCCCTACACTCTAAATTCTTTACTTACGGTAGAAAATTTTGAAGCTATCGTTCTAGGATATCAAAGTAACAAGTATGCACAGAAATATGCAGCACAAAGTATATTTGGCGGAATTGAAATTAATTCTAAAGTTCCAGTCACAACAAGACATTTTAAGAATGGTCATGGTTTAAAATCACAAAAAACAAGATTAGGTTATATTAATCACAATGAACTAGACTTTTCTCAAAATAATCTCATTGCTATTGATAGTCTTATAGAGGAGGCTATAAAAGAAAAGGCCTTTCCGGGATGCCAAGTATTAATTAGTAAGGACAAAAATATCTTTTTTCACAAATCTTATGGATTTCACACATATAAACAAAATCATCAAGTAAAAAATAATGACGTTTATGATTTAGCATCAATAACAAAAATAATATCAACTGTACCAATACTTATGAAAATGACAGATGAAAAACTATTCAAGCTTGATGAAAAAATTGGATCTTATGATTCGTTAATCTTTAAATCTTCACTTAGCAGTACAAGTAATCAGCAAATTCTGGCACATCAAGCGGGTTTAGTCTCATGGATTCCTTTTTATCAAGAAACATTTTTATTTGATTCAATTTCCAACAGTAAATCACTAAACAAATCTATCTATAGTTCAGAAAAGGACTTTGATTTTGATTATCAAGTTGCGAAAAGTTTATACAGCAAAAGTTCATTTCAAGACACAATAGTAAAGCGAATATTAGAATCTGAAATTTTTGAAGATAAGAAATATCTTTATAGTGATCTTGGATTTTATTTGTACAAAAAAATAATTGAAAATTCCTATCAGCTATCACTAGATAAGATATTGAATAAAATTTTCTTGAAAAAATTAGGAATGGAAAATATGTGTTACAATCCATTTAAAGAGATAGATATAAAAAGAATAGTACCTACTGAAGTTGATAATTATTACAGAAATCAACTTTTAATTGGATATGTTCATGATATGGGCGCAGCTTTGCAAGACGGAGTTGGGGGACATGCAGGTGTTTTTTCTAGTTCAAATGATTTAGCTAAGTTTATGCAATTATATCTTGATAATGGTATGTATGGAGATGAAAGATTTTTAAATGAATCAACAATTAAAAAATTTACATCAAGACAATACGTTTTTAATGAAAATAGGAGAGGTGCAGGCTTTGACAAACCCTGTCTTGAAGACCAAGAAGTTGGAGTTGCCAGTAAAAATGTAAGTATGAAAAGCTTTGGTCATACAGGCTTTACAGGAACACTGGCATGGGCTGACCCTGAAAAGAATATTGTTTTGATTTTTTTATCAAATAGAATACATCCCAAAGCTGATAATAAAAAATTAATTGAAATGAATGTAAGAACAGAATTAATGAGGTTAACTTTTGATATGTTTGATAATGAATAATCTCAAAATTGGAATTGTTTGTTATCCAACTCAAGGAGGTAGTGGAATAGTTGCGACAGAATTAGCTCAATCACTTGCTAATCTAGGGCATGAGATTCATATTATTTCATACTGTAGGCCGTTTAGGCTGAAATATGAAAAAAATAAAAACATTTTTTTTCATGAAGTTACTACATATAATTACCCTTTATTTGAATATACCCCTTATGAAATTAATCTTACAAGTAAAATAGTAGATGTCTCTGTAAATTATAATTTAAATTTAGTACACGTACATTATGCAATACCTCATGCATCAGCAGCACTATCAGCAAAACAAATTTTGAGGAGTCTTTCTAAAGAATTACCAATTGTTACAACTTTACATGGTACTGATATTACACTTATTGGTAAGGATAAATCATTTAAGCCAGTGATAGAGTTCGCAATTAATAATTCTGATATTGTAACATCTGTTTCAAAAAGTTTAAAAGAAGATTCATTGAAAAATTTTAAAATAAAAAAAGAAATAAAAATTATTCCAAACTTTATCGACTCAGCTTTGTATTGTCCAACTGCTGAAAATGATAAAGCTGAAAAAATTATCACACACGTATCAAATTTTAGAAAAGTAAAAAAAGTTGATCATGTATTAAGGGTTTTTTTTGAAGTTCAAAAAAAAATCAATTGTAGTTTAAACTTAATTGGAGATGGACCAGAGCTAAAAAAAATAAAAGAGTTGTCAAAAAAATTAAATATTGAAAAAAGAGTTCGCTTTAAAAAATATTCAAGAAAGATTCACAAAGAACTTAAAAATTCAACACTATTTTTACTAACTTCTGAGAAGGAAAGTTTTGGTTTGTCTGCATTAGAAGCAATTTCATCTGGCGTTCCAGTTATTTCTACTAATGTTGGCGGACTAACAGAAATTGTAGTTGATGGAGTAACAGGTTTTGTATCTAAATTAGGCGATATTAAAAAAATGTCTGATGATTGCATAAAATTACTTTTAGATAATGATTTGTATTTAAGAATTAGAAAGAATTGTGTGAAACACTCTAAGAAGTATTGCATAAGTAAAGTAGTCCCCCAGTATATTAAAATCTATAATGAATTATTAAAATGATTAAAGTAGGAATTACTGGTGGTATTGGTGTTGGAAAAACATACATATGTAATATCTTAAAAAAAATGGGTTATTCTATTTTTAGTTCAGATCAAGTTTCTAAAAAAATAGTTTCCGAAAATACTTTTGTGCGTGACCAAATCAGAAATTTTTTTGGTGAAGATATTATTGAAAATGAAAAGATTAATAGAGAAAAATTAGCAATTCAAGTATTTTCTAACAAAGAAAAATTAAAAAAATTAAATGAAATAGTTCACCCATTTGTAAAAAAAGAATTTGATAATTGGATGAGCAATAGATATGATGAAAAAGTAGTTTTTAAAGAAGCAGCAATTTTATTTGAAGCTAATTCACATAAGGATTTAGATTATGTTGTTTGTATTACATCAAAATTGCAAGATAGAATAAATCGTGTGATGCAAAGAGATAAAGTCGATAGTGATTCAGTTGAAAAAAGAATTTCAATGCAAATGTCTCAGATTGAGAAAGAGAAGCTATCGGACTTTGTAATTTTTAACAATAAAGATAATTTGGTATTACCTCAAATTGTTAAAGCACTAAAGAAAATTTTTGATTTACAATAAAAAAATCTTTATCAAAAACATCAGAATACATAAATCTAAGAATAGTAAAAAACCAAAAAGTCTAGTATTAAGATGATAAAGCTCTTGTAATTTTTTCCAAATATCATTCATACTATTTTCTTTTTTAAAGTTAGTGAAACAATATTTTCAACATGATGTGTCATTGGGAACATGTCAACAGGTTGAATAAACTCTATGTCATATAATTCTTTTAAAATTGCAATATCTCTAGCTTGTGTTGCTGAGTTGCAACTAATGTAAACAATTTTTTCAGGCTTTACATCCATAATCTGAGAAATCACTTTTTTATGCATACCTTCTCTTGGAGGGTCAGTAATAATTATATCAGGCTTACAATTTGATTTTATAAAATCCTCGTTTAATATTACTTTCATATCTCCACAGATAAAAGTGCAATTTTTTATTTTATTTTTTTTCGAGCTTCTTTTCGCCGAATTAATCGCCTCCTCAACAGAATCTATACCAACAATTTTTTTTGCATTTTTTGACAAATATTGAGCTATTGTGCCAGTTCCTGTGTATAAATCATAGACAATGTGATTGTTTTTTAAATCAGCAATTTCGGAGATTTTGTCAAATAAAATTTTTGTTTGCTTACTATTTGTTTGAAAAAAGGATTTCGGTCCAATATCAAAAGATAAAGCACCTATTTTTTCTTCAATAAATTTTTTTCCACTGAAGCAAATTACATCTTGATCATAAATTGTACTATTTGCTTTATTGTTTATTACATAAAGTAATGATGTTATGTTATTGAAACTATTTTTTAAGTGATTCATTAAAAGATTAATTTTTTTTAAATCATTTTTGAAAAATTGAACCAAAACCATTAATTCATTGTGATATCCTGTTCTTATTAACAAATTTCTTATTAAACCCTCTTTTTCTCTTAAATCAAAAAATGATATTTCATTTTTTATGCAAAATTCTTTAATCGAATTTCTGATGCTGTTAGAAGGTTCTTTTTGTAAATGACATTCCTCAATATCTATTACCTTATCGTATCTTCCAGAAATGTGAAATCCACATGCATTTCTGTTTTGTATTATTTTGCAATTTTTAATTTCATCATCAGTTAACCATCTTTTGTTAGAGAAAGTAAATTCCATTTTGTTTCTGTAGTAGAAAGTTTCATTGCAACCTATTATTTTGTTAATATTTTCAAATTCAACTCCACCAATTCTTTTGAGATTATTTAGAACCTCATTTTGCTTAAAGATTAATTGAGAGTCATATTTCATATTTTGCCATTTACAGCCACCACAAATTCCAAAATGTTTACATTTTGCCTCAATTCTATGCTCAGAGTCTTTTATTCTTTTGATAATTTTACCTTTCCAAAACTTCCTTCTTTTTTTTGTAACAAGAATGTCACAAATATCACCAGGAACTCCTTTGTCAACTAAAATAACTCTTTCATTAAACTTCGCTATGGCTTGGCCTTTATTTGCAATATCAAATATTTTAATATTATTTATTATAGTTTTTTTCTTTGAACTCATTAAGCAAATTTAATTATTTGATTTCATTTTTTAATTTTGTAATTAAAATGAAAGACCAAAACTATTACATAGATTTAGAGCTCAAATACGGTGCACATAACTATCATCCAATTCCTGTTGTTCTTTCTAAAGGAAATGGAATATATGTTTGGGATGTTGAGGGAAATCGTTATTATGATTTTTTATCTGCTTATTCAGCAGTTAATCAAGGTCATTGTAATGAAAGAATTTTAGATTCACTGACTTCTCAAGCTAACAAGCTAACTTTAACCTCAAGAGCTTTTCATAACAACGTACTAGGAGAATATGAAAAATACATAACAAAGTTATTTGGTTTTGATAAGGTATTACCAATGAATACTGGAGTTGAAGGTGGTGAGACAGCTAATAAGCTTGCAAGAAAATGGGGATATATTAAAAAAGGCATTAAGGAGAACAAGGCTAGAATCATTTTTGCTAGAGGAAATTTTTGGGGTAGAACACTTGCAGCAATTTCAAGTTCTGATGATCCATCATCTTACAAAGGATTTGGGCCATATATGCCCGGTTACGATTTAATTGCTTATAATGATTTAAATGCATTAGAAAATGAACTGAAGGACCCTAATGTATGTGCTTTTATGGTAGAGCCAATACAAGGTGAGGCGGGAGTTATTGTGCCAGACTACGGATATTTAAGTTCTGTCAGAAAAATTTGTGATAAATACAATGTTTTATTTATTGCAGATGAGGTTCAAACTGGAATTGGAAGAACTGGAAAACTTCTTGCTTGTGATCATGAAAATGTTAAACCTGATATTCTAATATTGGGAAAGGCTTTATCTGGAGGAGTTTATCCTGTTTCAGCTGTATTATGCAATGATGATGTAATGCTTTGTATTCAGCCAGGTGAGCATGGTTCAACTTTTGGAGGAAATCCACTTGCTTGTGCTGTTGCGAAAACTGCACTTGAGGTAGTAATTGATGAAAATTTAAGTGACAATGCAAATTTAATGGGAAATATTTTTAGAGATGAGCTTAGTAAAATAAATTCTTCAATTATCAAAGAGATTAGAGGAAAAGGATTACTCAACGCTATAGAAATAAGAAAAACCTCAAGTATCTCTGCATGGGAAATTTGTATGCTTTTAAAAAACAAAGGATTACTCGCAAAACCTACTCATGGAAACATAATTAGGTTTGCTCCACCACTAATCATAAATAAAAAAGAAATACTTGACTGTACTTCGATAATTACTGATGTTTTTAAATCAATTGAGTAAGCCTTTTGCAAAAAGGTATGGAATGAGTATATAGAGTATAGAATCTCTAACTAAATAATATAGAAAGACAATAACAACTACTTTCCATCCATAGATTTTAATAAATCCCTTAAACCCTTTTACCTTTAAGACTTGTCTATATTCTTTTAACTTTTTAAAAAGACTATTAACTCCTACTTTCATTTACATCAATTAATTTACTTAATATGTTGCATGCTGACTCTGCAATAATTGAACCTGGTCCAAAAATTAGATCAACTCCAGCATCAATCAGTTTTTTGTGTTGATTTTCGGGAACTACTCCTCCTAGAACTATTAAAATATCTTCTCTGTTGTATTTTTTTAATAGCCTAATTATCTCTGGTACATTTGTAGTATGTCCTGCTGCTAAAGACGAAATTCCAATTATATGAACATCATTTATTAAAGCTTGATTGACCACCTCTTCTGGTGTCTGAAATAATGCTCCAATATCAACATCAAATCCCATGTCAGAGAACGATGTAGCTACAATTTTTGCTCCTCTATCGTGACCATCTTGTCCCATTTTAGCTACCAAAATTCTAGCTCGTCTTCCTTCAATTTCATAGAAATAATCAGAAAGA
The DNA here is from genome assembly GCA_002172655.2 of Flavobacteriales bacterium TMED84. Lineage (GTDB taxonomy): Bacteria > Bacteroidota > Bacteroidia > Flavobacteriales > BACL11. Next base: position 47,967 of record NHEL02000012.1, read on the forward strand.
TTCTTTGCTTTTTTAAAATGATGATTGTCTTTTATCTCTTTCATATAAAAACCAGAAATTAAATTATTGGTTGCTGTGTATCTTTTAAAAACTTTTTCACAAGCACCAATTATCTCTGCAAGTGTTGCTCTTTTTTCTGCAGCTTCGACTGCCAAAGTTAATAGATTTTGCTTTTTTGATTTACATGAGCTAGTGATTTGTTTTAGAATTTTTGAAACATCACTTTCGTTTCTAATTTTCTTATTTTTTATTAATTTCTTGGTTTGAGTTTTAATAACATTTCTATTATCAATTTCTAGCAGATGAAACTTGTTTTTTTTCAAGTTTTTTTCAAATTTATTTAAACCTACTATAATTTCTTTTCCAGAATCAATTTTTGCCTGCTTGATGGTTGCTACTTTTTCGATTTTAGTTTTAGGAATTCCACTAGAAATCGCATCTATCATTCCACCATTTTTTTCTATATCTTCAATAATTTCCCAAGATTTTTTGTAAATTTTATCAGTTAGGTATTCAATATAGTAGCTTCCTCCTAGGGGATCAACAACATCACATATTCCAGTATTAATTTGAAGATATTTTTGAGTGTCTCTCGCAATTTTTGCTGAAAATTCAGTAGGTAATGCTATAGCTTCATCAAGAGAGTTAGTATGTAAACTTTGAGTTCCTCCTAAAACAGCTCCCAAAGCTTCAATTGCTGTTCTGCAAATATTGTTATATGGATCTTGTTCAGTTAAACTCCAGCCACTAGTTTGGCAATGAGCTCTAAGTGACATTGATTTTGGATTTTTTGGATTGAATGATTTTACAATTTTAGCCCATAGTAGTCTTCCAGCTCTCATTTTTGCAATTTCAGTAAAAAAGTTCATTCCGATACCCCAAAAAAATGAAATTCTTGGCGCAAAATCATCGATTTTCAAACCTGCTTCTATGCCTGTTCTTAAATATTCTAATCCATTTAAGAGTGTATATGCCAGTTCAATTTCAGCGCTAGCGCCTGCCTCTTGCATATGATAGCCTGATACTGATATGCAATTAAACTTAGGCATCTCTTTTGAGACATATTTAAAAATATCAGAAATTATTCTCATTGATGGTTTAGGAGGAAAAATATATGTGTTCCTAACCATAAATTCTTTAAGTATGTCGTTTTGAATAGTTCCTTTGAGATTTTTTATATCAACTCCATTTTCTTTTGCACATGCAATGTAAAATGCCATTATTGGAAGTACAGCACCGTTCATTGTCATGGATACTGATATATTATTTAGGTCTATCCCCTCAAAAAGTTCATTTATATCATCTATTGTGTCTATTGCAACTCCAGCCATACCAACATCTCCCTTGACTCTTTCATTATCTGAATCATAACCTCTGTGTGTAGGTAAATCAAAGGCAACTGAAAGACCAGTTTGACCATGAGAAATATTTTTTTTGTAAAAAGCGTTTGAATCTCTAGCTGTAGAAAATCCTGAGTACTGCCTAATAGTCCATGGCTTATTTGTGTACATAGTGGCATAAGGTCCTCTTAAAAATGGAGGTTCCCCCGATAAAAAATTAATATGTTCCAAACTTGAAATATCATTCTTTATGAAGTAGTCATATATCTCAATATTTTCATCAGAAATCCAACTTTTTCTTTCGGGTAGTTTGAGATTTTTTTTCTCCTCAAAATTATTATTTACTTTTTTTTCAATTAGTGAGTTCAAATAAAAAGATCCATTTAGTGGATCTGAAACTTTTTCAATATTTGATTCGTACTTGAGAATATTATAAATATTTTTAACCAATCGGGATCTTTCGTTCAAGTCAATGGTTTTAATCATGAAATCTGAGCAGGCTAGAAACGAAGATAAAATCTTAAAGCTAGCTGTGTATAGGAAATCCTCTGTTTTAATTAGAGAATCTTCAATTGTACAAATAATTTGTACTTTTTTTGAATTTTTAAGATTTAGATTTAAACTTTTTAATGTTGCAATTTGGTCAAAAAACTTGTTTTCAGATTTTACAAATAGAAATAATTTTTTCTTATCTCTTTTCTCATTTATAAATTTTTGTAGTGCATGATTATCATAATTTTCAAAATTGATTATACTATTTTCTTCTACAAATTCATAATTAATATTTTTCTTACTACAAAATGATGAAATAGCTTCCCGACTATTTTCAGAAGTCTTAAAAAATAAAAAATTAGTTTTTTCACACTTTATATCTTTAAAAATTATTTCTGGAGCAGATACATTTTCGATCCATATATTATTAAAGTTTAAATCAATACAATCTATAATTCTTTGATTAGTTAGTTCAGGCTTTTTATTATCAATCCATTCATAAGCTTTTGTTTCTTCTTTGAAAATTGTTTGGAAACTTTTCTTTGAATTTTCTGACGTAAAAATTATTTCATCAGAAATAAGATTTCTTTCTTTCCATTCTTTGAGAGAATATTTTTTAAACTTTGAAAATGTAAAGTTTTTCATTTTCTTTATTCTTTAATTATATAAATATCTTCATTTTCTTTTCTCATTAAGTATCTCTCTCTTGCAAACTTTTCTTGGTATTTTTTATCATTAGTTAGCTTGTAAAGCTCAACACTATCTTTTCTTATTTCATTAATATAAAACTCTTTTTCTTCGTTAAGTTTTTTTTCATCTATGTAAAGCTTTCTTAAGTTAAGAATGTTGTAACTATCTAAAAATGTCATCCAAAAAAGAAAAACTATAAAAGTTATCAGATATTTATTTTTTAAAGGACTCGGAATTCTTGATAAGAATTTAAATTTTAAATCCATTTAACAAATATAAATAAACTATTTTTTTACTTTCCAATTAAAAAAATTGCTGGTTGTTTAGGTAGCTTGAAAATTATTTTTTTCCAGTGACCTATTTTTTTTGTTTGTATTATCTCATCATTAGATGTTAAATTTACTGCACAACATAGATGCAGATGTTCATCACAATTTTTAATCAGATCCTCAAAAGTTTTTTGATTTCTGAAGGGTGTTTCAATAAAAATTTGTGTTTCATCATTTTTTATTACTTTTTTTTGAGCTAGATGAATTTCTTTTTTTCTGTTAACTATATCAATTGAAAGATATCCAAAAAAAGAAAACTTTTGACCGTTTAATCCTGAAGATGATAGTGCTAAAATTATAGAAGATGGACCAATTAGAGGAATGACTTTTATATTTTTTTCGTGAGCAAATTTTAATATCATACTACCAGGATCAGCTACGCACGGATATCCACTTTCTGAAAGAATTCCAATATTTTTCTTTTCGGTTAATGTTTTTAAAATTTCACTTTGAAAATTAAATCTATTGTGTTTATTTATCAGAAAAAAAGTTGCTTTATCAATATTTTTATTGTTGTCTAACTTTTTAATAAATCTTCTAGCAGTTCTAATATTCTCAACTATGAAAAATTCTAGTGATTTTACTATTTCAATCAAGTGATTGTTTATCATATTAACACTTGATTTTTTTGAAATTTGTGAGGGAATTATGTAGATGCTACCTTGATTCAATTTTGTTTGCTATCTTTTGGCAGATTTTATCTAACAAATTAAAAACTTTCTCAAAATCATCTAAATCACCATAATATGGATCAGGGACAAAGGAATCAGAGTCAAGTATATCAGTAATTAAGATAACTTTTGATGCCTCGTTCTTGTTTTCTGCCAAACCAATGACATCATTAAAATTATTTTTATCCATTACATAGATTTTATCAAAATTTATAAAATCAGAGCGTTCAAATTTTCTAGCTCTTAAAGTACTTATGTCGATATTATTTTTTTTTGCAATGTCAATTGCTCTGGGATCTGGTTTACTGCCAACATGATATCCTGCTGTTCCAGCTGAATCAATTGTTACTTTCATTTTTGAGATCTTGCTACTAAGTATTCCTTCAGCTAATGGAGATCTACAAATATTGCCAAGGCAAACCATTAAAATTTTCATTTAAGAAATTGTTAGACGTTTTTCTATGTCAGAAATGTACCCTTTAAATCTTTTGTCAGTGTCTGCGAGATTATTAACAGTTTTGCACGCATGCAGAACGGTAGCGTGGTCTTTATTGCCACAATGTTTTCCAATCATAGCAAGTGAATTTTTAGTAAGCTGTTTTGCAAAATACATTGCGAGTTGTCTGCACTGAACAATTTCCCTTTTTCTGGTTTTTGATTTCATTATTTCAATGGGTATGTCAAAATAGTCACAAATTACTTTTTGAATATAATCGATAGAAACTTCTTTTACAGTGTTTCTAACAAATTTATCAAGCATATTTCTTGCCAGGTCAATATTAATATCCTTCTTATTTAAAGAAGCCTGCGCAAGTAATGAAATTAGAGCCCCTTCAAGTTCTCTTACATTAGTAGTAATTGAGTAAGCTATATACTCAATAACTTCATTTGAAATTTCAATTCCATCTTTTTTAATTTTTTTTCTTAAAATGGCTAATCTTGTTTCAAGTCCAGGAGCTTGAAGATCAGCAGAAAGCCCCCATTTAAATCTTGAGAGTAATCTTTGTTCCATGCCAATTATGTCTACTGGAGCTTTGTCAGAGGTTAAAATTATTTGTTTTCCATTCTGATGTAAATGATTGAAGATATGAAAAAATACGTCTTGAGTTTTCTCTTTACCACTTAAAAATTGAACATCGTCAATAATCAATAAATCAATAGACTGATAAAAGTGAACAAAATCATTTTTCTTGTTGTCCATTATTGCATCAATAAATTGAGTTTGGAACTTGTCTGCAGAAACATATAAAACTGTTTTTTCGGGATCTAGATTCTTTGCTTCAATTCCAATTGCATTTGCTAAATGAGTTTTTCCTAGTCCGCCACTACCGTATATGAAAAGTGGATTAAATGAGGTTCCTCCAGGATCTTGAGCAACAGCATATCCAGCAGATCTGGCTAATCTATTGCATTCTCCTTCAACAAAAGCATCGAACGTGTATGATTTATTTAACTGTGGATTTATGTTTATTTTTTGAAGTCCAGGAATTATAAATGGATTTCTAATTTTATTAGTACTTAAGTTCATTGGAATACTAACTGGATTATTTTGTATATCTTTTTGATTAGAACTTGGTATTTTAGAAACGTAAGGCTTGGATTTTGATGAGTTTTCAAGAACAACATGATACTCTAATTTACCTTCTTTGCCTAATTCTTTTTTTATTGTCTTTTTGAGAAGAGTTATATAGTTTTCTTCTAACCACTCATAAAAAAACTGACTTGGTACTTGAATTGTTAATATATTGTCTTTAATGCTAACTGGTAAAATTGGTTCAAACCATATTTTGAAATTTTGGTGACTTACATTGCTTCTTATTACTGTAAGACAATTGTTCCATATTTCTTCATGATTTGTCAATCCCATTAAATGTAATAATTCTTGTTTTGGTTAAAAATTAGAAGTCTAAAATTAGTTCAGATTTCTTAACAATTTGGTTTAGTTATTAACAAATTGCATAGCAAATATTAAAAACTATTCTTTAAAATGAAAGTTAAAAAAGAAAAATTTTTTGTTTTTTTTTTTTGTTATAAGATTTATCATATTTTCTGATTAGAGACTAAAAATTTATTTGGTTGATGAACTTTATTTTAAGAAAAATTCAAACTTTTTATATCCTCCAAAGTCGAAATCACTTTTCTAATTTCGTTTTTTTTGTTAAAAATAAAATCCAATCGGCCTAACTTTATGCCACCATAGCCTGCTTGGGATACAACTATTTTTTTATTTATTTGATTGTTAACAATTATAGCTTTTTCAAGAAATGAATGAGTGTGACCCCCAATAATTAAATCTATGTACGAAGAGTTTTTAGCAACTTTTAAATCAGAAACTTTTTCGCTTTTGTACTCTAATCCTAAGTGTGATAGACAAATTATCATGTCACAACCATAATCAAATTTTAGTTTACTTGAAACTTTATTTGCGACTTCAATTGGATCATTATATATTGTATCTCCATATAGTTTTTTTTGAACTAGTCCATCTAATTCAACTCCTAAGCCGAAGACTCCAACTTTTAATTGATCTTTTTTAAAGATTTTAAATTTTCTGATTTTTCCATTTAAAATTGTATTACTGAAATCATAATTTGAATTGATGAAGCTAAATTTTGCATAAATTAATTTGTCATTTAGTCCGCTAATCCCGTTATCAAAATCATGATTTCCAAGAGTAGCTGCATCATAGTTCATTTCACTCATAAGTTTGAATTCAATTTGACCACCAAAAAAATTAAAATAAGGGGTTCCTTGAAAAATATCTCCTGCATCAAACAAAAGAATATTATCATTTTTTTTTCTTAGATTTTTTATTAATGTAGCCCTCTCAGCCATTCCTCCAAGATCTTTGTATTTTCCAGATTTAAAAGGGAAAATCTGTGAATGCATATCGTTTGTGTGTAGTATTGTTAATCTTTTACTATTCTCATGTAAATTAATATTACTTAAGGGTAAAGATAGGCCAGTTGAAGCTAACAAAGTTTTATAAATAAATTTTTTTCTATTCATGTATAAATATTCTGTTGTCCAATGATGATGTTATTGAATCCTTTTCCTTGCAGTGCTCAATAATTAAGTCTCTTAACATTAAATTAAGATTATTTACTTCTTTGTCTATAAAGAAACTCATATCATCACCTCCACTTGCTAAATAGTCGCTAGTCAGCACATAAAAAGTATCTTTTTTGAAATTTAAGTTGTGATTTATAACTTCTTCATTTTTTATTTCGATTCTAAGTTTTGAAATTGGATCTCCACCTTTTTTTTGAATATATTTAAATATTTCAAGTATATCATTTTTTAATAACTTAACTATCACCATTTTATTATCAAATGGCATCAATTTGTATATATCTCCTAATTTGATATTGCCTGCGTGTAATGATGATCTTAGACCACCGCTGTTTAATAAACAAAAGTCTATATGATTATAACTAGATGTTTTTTGAACACAAAGGTCAGCTACGAAATTCCCTAATAAACTCTCAGGGTTTCCCTTGTGCATATCTAACTTATTGAAGCATACAATCTCGTTCATTTTACTATCTATTATTTTTTTGTAGGGTCTAATCATTTCTAGACTAATTGAGTCAGGCTCAACATTTACATCTAAATATGAATTGTTTGAAGATTCAATATTATATTCAGATTGGCATGAAAAAAGTGTAAATAGAAAAAATATGCCGATAAAAATATTTTTCATTTTGATATAATACTTAATGATGACTCAATCATTTTATCTATAATTTTTTTTGGATCTTTTTTAAAAGTTTTAATATTTCTATTACTAAGAACAGAGCAGATTGTAATTGGCTTGTGACCAAGCATTTTACTCAAAAAGTAAATCGCTGAACTTTCCATTTCGAAATTTAGAATTTTTAAATTATCAAATTCGAACTTTTCTAGTTTTTTGTGTAAATCTTTGATACTAGAGTTTAGTCTAAGATTTCTTCCTTGTGGTGCGTAGAAACCTGTTGCAGTAATTGTAATTCCAGCTTTGAACGAACTGAACTTTTTTATTAAGTCATTATCACAGGAAACACAATATGGAAGAGAAAACACATCCGGCCAATTTATATTTGATCTAAACTTTTCTGCAATTTGAGTATTAAGAAAATCCTCACTTTCATAATAGTATGCAAGTCCATCTAGCCCAATTGAGTATTGTGAAACGACAATTTCATCATCATACTTTTGAATACCTCCACTAGTTCCCAATCTATAAATATTCAGAGATTTTTTTTTCAAACAAACTTTTCTTGTGGAAAAATTAATGTTAGCAAGTGCATCAAGCTCATTAATTACAATGTCAATATTGTCGGTGCCAATACCAGAGGAAATAATTAAAATTTCTTTATTGTTGAAACTTCCTTTACATGAGTAAAACTCTCTATTTTTTCTAAAGAAATGTATTTCATCTAATTTTTCAGCAATCACTTTTACTCTTAAAGGATCACCAACAAGAATCACATCTCTACAAATATCCTCTGGTTTTAAATTGAGATGATAGATTCTACCATCATTAATAATTAGTTCAGAATCAAGAAAAACACTCATATAAAAATGTATTTTTGCATAAAATTAGTAAATGTTAACAAACAAAATTTTAGTTCCAGTGGGTTTTTCTGAACAATCCTTAGCTGCTCTAAAACAAGCTTGCCTAATCGCTAAAATAAAAAAATCAGAAGTAATTATTCTAAGCGTCATTGAAGAACAATCTAAAATTAGTGGTTTACTAATTTATAATCCCTTTGAAGAAATAAGAAACAAAGTAAAAGATAAGCTTGATGAAATTTCAGAAATGCACTCAAGTAAATTTTCTGTCAAAGTTGACTCAATGGTTGCAAGTGGGAAAATTTATGAGCAAATTGTAGAGGTATCCTCAATGATTAATGCTAATCTAATAGTTATGGGTACTAATGGATCTCCCAGGGGTGTAATAAAAAAATTCATTGGCTCAAACGCAGAGAGAGTTGTTAGGTTGTCCAACATTCCTGTAATTACCATAAAGGAAAATACAAGTACTGAAAATTTTGATAATATAATACTTCCACTTGATTTAGGAAAAGAGACTAAAGAGAAGGTTACATTTGCTATTGAATACGCAAGATATTGGAATTCAACAATTAGAATAGTATCTGTATTTCTAAAAGATAACATAAATGAAAAAAATATACTCATTAAGAACTTGAATCAAGTCTCTAATTTTATTTCTAATGCCGGCATTAAATGTACTTCTGAACTAATAGAGGGAGAAAAAAAACAAAGTCTTGGAGACTTTGTTATTAATTACGAAAAGAAGTTTGACTCTGACTTAATTATAATAATGACAAAAAAAGAAGAGTTAGCATTGTCAAACAACTTGAGTGTTACTGCAAGGTATATTATTCACAACTCAAAAATACCTGTGATGAGCATTAAACCTAAGCCAAGAAAGTTTATAACTTCACCAACTACTGCCTTTTAATTGAAATCATCTGTAATTTGCATTGGTGATGAAATTCTTATTGGACAAATTGCTGATACCAATAGTAGATTCATTGCTCAAAGATTAAATTCACTTGGTATTGAGTGCAGTTCTATAAAAATTGTTGGTGATGATAAAAAAGCTTTAATTGAAGTAATTAATGAGGAGAGCAAAAGATCTGATTTAATTATTTTAAGTGGTGGTTTAGGACCTACAAATGATGATATGACTAGAGAAGCAATTGCATATTTCTTAAGTGAAAAACTAATATTCTCTAAACAAGTTTTTGAAAACATAAAAGAAGTTTTTAAAAAATTTGGAAGAACTGATATCACAAATCTAAATAAGCAACAAGCCTATATTCCTAAGAGTTGTACTTTTTTTCAAAATGATATTGGAACTGCACCTGCTATTGTAAAGGAATCAGAAAAATTCATCTTAGTTGCGTTTCCAGGCGTCCCATCAGAACTTATACATCTTTTTGAAAAATTAGAAAAATTTTTAACCTCAAAGTATGAATTTTTACAGATTTATCATAAAACAGTTTCAGTTTTTGGTATTCCTGAGTCTAAGCTGGCATTGATTATTTCCAGCTGGGAGAAAAATATCAAAAAAAATAATATTAGACTTTCATACTTGCCTAAAAAAGGAATTGTAAGATTAAGACTCTCTACAAGAGGAAAAGATAAATTAGAATTAGAAAAGAAGATAAATTCTTCATTAAGTAATCTTAAAAAAATAATAGATTTTAGTTATCATGATGTTGGTAATTTAGAGCATGTAGTTCATGATTTATTGTATAAGAGAGGATTAACAATTTCATGTGCTGAAAGCTGTACATCAGGTGAGATTTCTAGTACGATAACCAAAGCCTCTGGTTCTTCAAAATATTTTAAAGGAGGTTTAGTTGTTTACAGTAATTTTTCTAAAGTCAATTTGTTAAATGTAGATATAAAAAAAATAGAAAAATATGGTGTAGTTAGTGAAGAGGTAGCAAAAGATATGTCAAAAAAATGCCTTGAAAAGTTTGATTCTGATTTTTCAATTTCAACTACTGGACTAATGGAAATTAATAACTCAAACAAAGGTATTGTATGCGTTTCCTTCTCATCAAAAACAAAAACTCTTTCTAAAAAATTCGAGCTAAAAGGAAATCGAGAACAAGTAACTAAACAGTCAACAATTCTTGCTATTGAATTTCTTATTTCAGTAATAATGGATGAAATTTTGTAGAGATATTTGTATATTTGCGTCCTAAATTCAAGAAAATGTCCAAGATATGTGCAATAACAGGTAAAAAACCAATGGTTGGAAATAATGTTTCCCATTCTAACAAAAAAACAAAGAGAAAGTTTTACCCAAATCTACAAACTAAGAAATTTTTTGTTCCTGAAACAGGAGAATCCATAACATTAAAAGTTTCAGCTAAAGCTCTTAGAACTATTAACAAAAAAGGCATTTCTGCTGTTTTATCTGAAGCAAAGAAAAAAGGCAACATCTTAGTTTAAATTTTTTTATTAAATTTAAGAATGAATACAAAATTTGCAACACTTTTGTTTTTATCACTAATCGTGTTGTTTTCTTCATCATGTAGAAAAGAGGAGGGTTGCATGAACCCCCTAGCAATTAATTATAATCCTGACGCTGAAGAAGATGATGGCTCTTGCTTGATATTAGGTTGTACAAATCCTACAATGTTTAACTACGACCCGTACGCAAATACTGATAATGGTGGATGTATTCCTTTCATTAACGGGTGCACTGATGCAACAATGTTTAACTATGACCCTAATGCAAATACTGATAATGGTACCTGCTTGACTGCTCAACAAGCTGCTATTGGTCTTTGGGATGTATCACCTGATTGTGATGACATAACAATTCCTGTCATTGGATCTATTTCATTAAACGATCAAATCCCCGAGAGCATTGAGGTTAACGAAGGATCTGGAGACATAATTTTTATCGATCTTGGAACAAGCCAAATTGAGGGAAATATTGCCAGCGATGGAACAATTATCGTATCTCCACAAAATACAAATATTGACCTAATGGGTTTTTCTGTTGATTTAACAGTAAGTGGTGATGGATTACTAGAAACTGAAAATAGCGGTTATATGGACCTTGACTACGATTTAGATATACCAATAGTCGGCACTCAAAATGTTTCTTGTTCAATAATATTGACTAGATAAAATACATGATTTACTTTGCAAGATTTATTATTATCTTTCTTGTCTTAGTTGTTCACAATCAAATACTTGCACAAAATTACACACAGCAAGACAGCATAAGAGGGACTTTAAATAAATATAGATCTTGCTATGATGTAAAATTTTATGACTTGTTTATCATGCTTGATGACATAGAAAGATCAATTGAAAGATCTTATAACATAATGCATGTTCAGGCAAATACCAATTTTGATAAAATTCAAATTGATTTATTTGAAAATATGGAAATTATGATTATTGAATTTGAGGATGAAATTTTAAGTTTTATAAAAAATAAAAATGCCACCTACATAGAATTTCCAAGAACCATAAAAAAGGGGGAAATTATTTCATTAAAAATTTGGTTTGGAGGTTATCCAATAACTGCAAAGAACCCGCCATGGGATGGGGGATTCACATGGTCAGAGGATAACAATAAACCATGGGTCGGTGTTTCTTGTCAAGGAATTGGAGCCAGTCTTTGGTGGCCCTGTAAAGATCATCAATCAGATGAACCTGATAGTATGAAAATAACAATATCTGTGAGGTCACCCTTAAATGCAGTCTCAAATGGAAGATTAAAAAGAGATACAAGTTATTGGAGTAATTACATGAATTCCTGGATGAATGAATATGAATGGTTTGTTTCATATCCCATCAATAATTATAATGTCACCTTAAACGTTGCAAATTATTCTGGTTTTGAAGATATATTGATTAGAAATGAAGACACACTTGATTTAAGTTATTATGTTTTAAAAAAAAATTTATCGATAGCTAAAAATCACTTCAAGCAAGTGAAACCAATAATTACTTGTTTAGAAAAATATCTTGGTTCATATCCATTTGAAAAAGATGGCTTCACTCTTGTTGAAACTCCATACCTTGGTATGGAGCATCAAAGTTGCATTGCATATGGAAATAATTATCAAAATGGTTATAATGGAAATACTAAATTCATAGACAATTTGGAGTTCGACTATATTATATTGCATGAGGCTGGTCATGAGTGGTGGGGAAACAGTATAACAACAAACGATATTGCAGATATGTGGGTCCATGAGGGATTTTGTACATATTCAGAGGCTCTTTTCGTTGAATGTTATTATGGTTATGATAAAATGTTATCGTATCTTAAAAATCAAAGAAAATTTATTGTTAATGACAAGCCTATCATTTCAGATTATGGAGTCAATAAGCAGGGAAGTAGAGACATGTATTTTAAATCTGCATTGATGTTACATACTTTAAGAAGTCTAGTAGACAATGACATTCTCTTTTTTAAAATGCTTCTAGATATCAATAAGGATTTTAAATATAGATGCATTGATGGAGATGAATTAATTAACTATATTATTGACTATCTTAAAATAGATTTAAAATTATTTTTTCAGCAATATTTGACTCAATCATCATTACCTGAGTTTAATTATAAATTAGAAGTAACTGGAAAAGATGTAGTTCTAATATGTAATTGGAATGCCATTAACGGATTCGATATGCCAATAAAAGCATCAATTGGTAAAAAAGAGGATATCTGGATAAATACCTCAAATAAAATAAAAGAGATTAAATTAGGCAATATAGACGTTCATGATTTTAGAATTAGGGACGATTTATTTCTGATTAGTTTAAAAAAAATGTAAATTTGCATTCTTAAAATTCAGAAATGGCAAAAAAAGGGAATAGAATTCAGGTTATTTTAGAGTGTACTGAACACAAATCAAGTGGTTTGCCTGGAACTTCAAGATATATTACCACAAAAAACAAAAAAAATACACCTGACAGAATGGAAATAAAGAAATTCAATCCTATTTTAAAGAAAATGACTGTTCACAAAGAGATTAAATAAATGGCAAAAAAAACCGTAGCATCATTAAAAAATAAAGACGCAAAATCATTTACCAAAGTTGTTAGATTCAAAAAAAATGAGTCATCTGGAGGTTATTCGACTTCTGTTGATATAATGCCAAAAGAAAGCGTCAAAGACTTTCTATCTAAAAAGTAAAAAGTATTGAATAGCTTTCTTTAGCTATATTTATAAAATGAATTTTTTTAAAAAGTTAAAAGAAAGTCTTACTGGAAAAAAATCACAAGATTCAGTAACAGCAAAACAAAATACAGAGAAAAAATCTGCTGAAGTTTTAAAAAAGGGCCTTGAGAAAACAAAAAACTCTTTTTTTGGTAACTTTTCTAAATCGCTTGTAGGAAAATCAAAAATTTCTGACCAAGAATTGGATTCAATCGAAGAAACACTTTTGAAGTCTGATATTGGAATAGAAACTTCATTAAAAATAATTGATGCATTAGAGAAAAGGGTAAGTGACGATAAATTTATTCATACTAGTGAAATTTATGATTTTTTAAAAGATGAGATTAAAAATCTTTTGTTGCAAAATAAAAAAGATTACAGCTTCTCGGATGAGAAACCGTATGTTATAATGGTTGTTGGGATAAATGGAGTTGGTAAAACAACTACTATAGGAAAGCTAGCTCATCAATTTGATCAGAACAATTTATCAGTAACCATTGGTGCTGCTGATACATTTAGAGCAGCAGCTGTTGATCAATTAGAAGTATGGTCAAATAGGACAAATGCTAAGTTAATCAAACAAAAGATGGGATCTGACCCTGCATCTGTTTGTTTTGACACTCTTAAATCAGCAAATTCCAACAATTCGGATGTAGTTATAATTGACACAGCAGGAAGACTTCATAATAATGTCAATTTAATGAACGAATTGACAAAAATTAAGAAAGTAATGTCAAAGGTTTCGATTAATGCTCCACATGAAGTTATCTTAGTTCTGGATGCTACAACTGGTCAAAACGCTATTGAGCAAGCAAAACAGTTTTCTAAAGCGACTGAGGTTGATTGTATTGCTCTAACAAAGTTAGATGGTACCGCTAAAGGTGGAATAGCAATAGGAATTTGTGATCAATTAAATATACCTATAAAGTACATTGGGTTAGGTGAAACAGTAAATGATTTGCAGCTTTTTGATAAAGATAAATTTGTTGATACTTTGTTTAGTAATGAAAACTAAAGAACAGAAAAATAATATTAATGTAATAACATTAGGATGCTCAAAAAATACCTATGATTCTGAGATTTTAATGGGGCAGCTTAAAAACAATGGAGCAGTGGTCAAGCATGAGAGTGATGATGAATCCTCAGATATTGTCATTATCAACACATGTGGATTTATTGAAAATGCAAAGCAAGAATCTATTGATACAATTTTACAACAGGTTGAGAACAAAAAAAATGGCCTCATAAAAAAAGTCTATGTAACAGGATGTCTTTCTGAAAGATATAAAGAAGATTTGCAAAATGAAATTAGTGAAGTTGATAAATTTTTTGGAACTAATAATTTAAAAGAACTTTTAGAAGAGCTAAAATTTGATTACAAAAAACAGTTGCTAAATCAAAGAAAATTAACCACTCCTAGACATTATGCACATTTAAAGATCTCGGAGGGGTGTAATAGGAAATGTTCGTTCTGTGCAATACCACAAATGAGAGGAAAACATATTTCAAAAAAGATTGAGGATATAGTAGATGAGGCTAGTGAGCTTGCAAAAAAAGGAATTAAAGAAATTTTATTGATTGCTCAGGATCTTAGTTATTATGGAGTTGATATTTACAAAAAAAGAAAGTTATATGACTTACTTGTTGAACTTTCAAAAGTTGATGGAATTGAATGGATAAGATTACACTATGTTTATCCTACGGGCTTCCCTTCAAATGTTATTGAACTCATAAATAAAAATGAAAAAATTTGTAGTTACATTGATATGCCTCTTCAGCATATTAATGATAAAATACTTAAATCAATGAGAAGATCTACTACAAAAAAACGTACTAATGAATTGATAAAAAAGATCCGAGAAAGTAAATCTAATATTTCAATAAGAACAACTGTAATTGTAGGCTACCCTGGAGAAACAAATGAAATATTTAATGAGCTAAAATCTTGGGTTATGGAAAGTAAATTTGAAAGATTAGGAGTATTTAAGTACTCACATGAGGAAGATACACACGCTTATAATCTAATTGATGATGTTGATCAAGAAGAAAAGCAAAGAAGATATGATGAAATAATGTCAATCCAGAGAGATATTTCACTATCAATCAATAAAAATAAAATTGGATCTGAAATTAAGGTTTTAATTGATAGATTTGAAAATGGTTTTTATCATGCAAGAACAGAATTTGATTCTCCTGAAGTTGACAACGAAGTAATTATTAGAAATGCTGAATTTTTGAGAGTGGGAAGTTTTACAAAAGTTAAAATTGTTGACGCTAACTACTATGACTTATTCGCTGAAATTATTTAAATATGTTTCAAAATTTATCAGAAAAATTAGAAAGAGCTTTTAAAACATTAAAAGGTAGGGCTACTATTTCTGACATTAATGTTGCTCAAACTATGAAAGAAATTAGAAAAGCACTAATTTCTGCGGATGTTGATTATAAAACTGCAAAATCTTTCACCGATAAAGTAAGAGAAAAAGCGATTGGGCAAAAGGTATTAACAAGCATTGAGCCTGGACAGTTACTAACTAAGATAATGAAAGATGAATTGGCTGAGCTAATGGGTAGCCAAAGCTCTGATATTCAAATTGAGAGAGGTTTGACAAAAATTTTAGTAGCTGGTTTGCAAGGATCAGGAAAAACCACTTTTTCTGGAAAGCTTGCACTTTTTCTTAAGAACAATAAAAAATTAAAACCATTGCTAGTTGCTTGTGATGTATATAGACCTGCCGCAATAGATCAGTTAGAGATACTTTCAAAACAAGTTAACGCAGATTTTTACAGTGAGAGAGATAATAAAGACCCTGTTAGTATTTCTAAAAATGCCATTAAGTTTTCAAAAACAAACAATAATAATTTGATAATTATTGACACAGC
Source organism: Flavobacteriales bacterium TMED84 (assembly GCA_002172655.2). GTDB lineage: Bacteria > Bacteroidota > Bacteroidia > Flavobacteriales > BACL11. Next base: position 64,084 of record NHEL02000012.1, read on the forward strand.
TGGTAGAATTTCAATTGATCAAGAAATGATGAATGAAATTGGTGAAATCAAAAAAGCTGTTAGTCCAAGTGAAACATTATTTGTTGTGGATGCAATGACTGGACAAGATGCAGTTAACACTGCAAAGAATTTTAATGAGGTCTTAGATTTCGATGGTGTCGTTTTGACAAAATTAGATGGAGATACAAGAGGTGGTGCAGCATTAACAATAAGATCTGTTGTAAACAAACCAATTAAATTTATAGGTACAAGTGAAAAAATGGAAGGTCTTGATGTCTTTTATCCCGACAGAATGGCTAGTAGAATTTTAGGAATGGGTGATGTGATTTCTCTTGTTGAGAGAGCTCAGCAACAATTTGATGAAGATGAAGCTAGAAAAATTCAGAAAAAAATTGCAAAAAATAAATTTGGGTTCGATGACTTCTATAAACAAATTCAACAAATTAAAAAGATGGGAAGTATGAAAGATTTGGTTGGTATGGTCCCAGGTTTAGGAAAAAATATTAAGGACATGGATATCGATGATGATGCTTTTAAATCTATTGAAGCAATTATTAATTCAATGACTCCCAAAGAGAGAAGTAATCCTGAAATATTAAATGGAAGTAGAAGAAAAAGAATTGCTGTCGGTTCAGGAAATAGTGTTAATGAAGTAAATAAATTGATAAAACAATTTTCACAAATGAGTAAAATGATGAAAATGATGCAAGGTGGAGGCAAAAATAGAGTTATGGATATGTTTAATAATCAAATGCAAAGAAGATAAATTGAAAATTTTAGATGGAAAATATATTTCTTCTGTAATAAGAAATGAGATAAAGACAGAAGTAGAAAGAAACTCACCAACTAGACCTCATTTATGTGCGATTTTAATTGGAGATAATGGAGCCAGTAGAACATATGTAAACGCAAAGGTAAAAGCATGTGAAGAAGTTGGATTTAAGTCAACTTTACTTCACTATGATGATATTTTAGAACTTGATTTGCTAGATAAGATTGAAGAAATTAATAATGATAAAAATATTGATGGACTTATTGTTCAGCTTCCTTTGCCAAAGCATATTGATGAAAATAAGATAACTTTAGCTGTAAAACCCGCCAAGGATGTTGATGGATTTCATCCTGTTAATATGGGAAAGATGATGTTAGGGCTTGATTCAATGATTCCAGCTACTCCAGCTGGAATAATAGAGTTGATTAAAAGATATAAAATTAAAACTTTAGGCAAAAAATGTGTTGTTGTTGGCAGAAGTAATATTGTTGGGCTTCCCATAAGTGTTTTACTAGCAAAAAATAAATATCCTGGCAATTGTACCGTAACTTTAACACATTCAAAATCAAAAAATTTAAAAGAAATTTGTGCTTCAGCTGATATTTTGATAGTTGCTCTAGGTGTTGCAAATTTTATAAAATCAGATATGGTAAAAAAGAATTGTGTGATTATAGATGTTGGAATTAGTAGAGTGAAATCTGACAAAACAAAATCTGGATGGAAATTATTAGGAGATGTTGATTTTGAAAACGTAAAAGATAAATGTGATTATATAACACCTGTACCCGGCGGTGTTGGACCAATGACTATTGCGATGTTGTTAGCTAATACCCTTAAAGCTTCGAAAAAAGAAAATAAATTTTAACTTTTCAATTCCTTTTGCAGAGATTTAATTTCTTCTCTAACTCTTATTGCCCCATCAAAATCTAATTCTTTTGCAAGTTTGTTCATCTCTAATTTTTTTATTTTGATCTCCTTTTTAATCTCACTTTGTGATAAATTCAGAGGGTTTTTTTCGTAACTTTTTTTGTCAATTTTTTTTACAATGGTATTTTTTTTCTTTCTAGTAATTTGAGTTGGTGTAATTTGATTTTTCTCATTAAATTCTTCTTGAAGCTTTCTTCTTCTGTTAGTTTCATCAATTGTTTTTTTCATTGAATCAGTAATTTTATCAGCGTACATGATTACCCTACCATTTAAATTTCTTGCTGCTCTTCCAGCGGTTTGTGTCAAGGACCTGTGAGATCTTAAAAAACCTTCTTTATCAGCGTCTATTATAGCCACTAAGCTAACCTCAGGAAGATCAAGACCTTCTCTTAATAAATTAACTCCAACAATAACATCTATTTTTTCTTCAACTAAGGAATTTAAAATTTCAACTCTCTCAATTGTGTCAATATCCGAATGCAAGTATGAACAATTTATGTTAAATCTACCTAAGTATTTTGATAGTTCCTCGGCCATTTTTTTTGTTAGTGTTGTAACTAAACTTTTTTCATTTTTTTCAACCCTCAGCCTAATTTCTTCAATTAAATCATCAATTTGATTTTTTATTGGTCTAATTTCTATGATTGGATCTAATAAGCCAGTGGGTCTAATGATTTGCTCTGTTACAATTCCATTTGATTTGTTTAGTTCATAGTCGGATGGAGTAGCGCTAACAAAAATTGTTTGCTTACTTATTTGATCAAATTCCTCAAACTTTAAAGGTCTATTGTCTAAGGCTGATGGTAATCTAAACCCATGTTCTACAAGATTTTCTTTTCTTGATCTATCACCTCCGTACATTCCTCGTATTTGAGGAATTGTCACATGACTTTCATCTATAATTGTAAGATAATTTTCTGGAAAATAGTCAAGTAAACAAAATGGTCTGGCACCAGGTTTTCTGCCGTCAAAATAACGTGAATAATTCTCAATACCACTACAATATCCTAACTCTTTTATCATTTCAATATCCAAATTAGTACGTTCCTCAAGTCTTTTAGCTTCAATATTTCTAAAATCTTGTTTTAAGTATTCAGTTCTTCTAAGTAAATCTTTTTGCATATCAAAAATCGCATCATTAACCTTATTTGAAGATGTCATAAACAAGTTAGTTGGGCATATTCTAATATTATCATGTTTTTCTAAGAATTTAAATTCTTTACTAGTGTAACTTTCAATGCCAGCTATCTTATTTTCATCAAATTTAATTCTGAACACAATGTCTGAGTAAGATGGATATACGTCAACATTATTTCCAATTGCTCTAAAAGTTCCTCTTTCTAGACTTTCAGTTGTTCTTGAATAAAATGCATTTACTAAGCTCTTAATTAAAATTTGCCTATCCATTTTTAAGTTTTGATTTAAAAAAATTATTCCATTATAATAATCATCAGGATTACCCATACCGTAAATACAAGAAACAGAAGAAACAACAATTATGTCTTTTCTACCAGAAAGTAGTGATGAAGTTGCTTTTAATCTGTATTTTTCTATCTCTTCATTAATTGATAAATCTTTCTCAATATAAATTCCAGTAGATGGAATATATGCTTCTGGTTGATAATAATCATAATACGATACAAAATATTCTACACTATTATTGGGAAAAAAAGATTTGAACTCACTAAATAATTGAGCAGCAAGTGTTTTATTATGACTAAGAACAAGTGTAGGTCTTCCAATTTCTTTAATTACATTGGCAACTGTGAATGTTTTTCCTGATCCAGTAACACCAAGTAAAGTTTGGTAAGGAAAACTATTGTTTAATCCAGAGACTAGTTCATTAATGGCTTTTGGCTGATCACCAGTTGGTTTAAAATTTGATTCTAATTTAAAATTCATAATACTATATTTTCCAAATCTTCCAACTTTCAATTGCTTGATTGATAAGCATTTCATGACCATTTAGGGTATTTGCACATTTTTTTTGGCATTTTTTCAAAAACATTGTCTGAACTGGGTTATAGATTAAATCAATAGCAGTATGTGTTTCATTAACTTGATCATAATTAATATCAGGAAATCTATCAATATTATGAACCATTCCAAGTGTAGTTGTGTTAATTATAATATCAAAGTCAATCAAGTTATTTTTTTTAAGAAATTCATAATCAAATTTACTTCTTCTACTAACAACTAAGTAGTCAAGATTTAATTTTCTTAAAACATATTGTATACTTTTTGATGCCCCTCCGTTTCCAAGCACTAAACATTTTTTATTATTTAATAATTGTTTTTTATATGCTTTAATAAATCCTAAATAATCAGTATTAAAGCCAATCAAATCACTTCCATCAACTTTAATTGTATTTATTGCACCAATTTTTGAAGAAACATCATCAATTTTATTAAGATATTTTTTTATTGATAATTTGTAAGGAGATGTTACATTTAAACCTATAATATTTTTTTTCTTGATATAATTATGTAATTGATCAATTCTGTTGATTTCAAGATTTACATATTCAAGATTTTTAATGTTTTCTTTCTCTATTTTTTCATTAAAAAATTTTATTGAGAAAGAACTTGATAAATTTTTACCAACAAGCGCGATTCTTCTCATTTTTAATCTGAAGAACGATGTTCAATTAATGAAACTAATAAAAAACCGATAACCATGAGAACTAATGTTGAAATAAAGTAAATGCTCGTTTCAAATGGAAATTTATAGTTGTATGCCAAAGTAATATCAAATAAAGATAAATCGATATTTCTATAAACGGCCAATTTATCTTTGAAGGGCCATATAATATGTATTGAACCAATCATAAACCCAGTTAAAATTGCAATAGTCTGATTTTTATACTTCTTCAATAAAAAAGCTATTGCGTGAGAAAAAATTAGAAGTCCAATAACAGATCCAATTAAAAATAGAGATAATATTTTTACATTTAAGTTTACTATAGATTCAACAAGTATCAGCTCATAATTACCCATCAAAATTAAAATAAATGAGCCGGAAAGACCGGGAAGTAACATACCAGAGGTTCCAATTGCACCACATAATAAAATGTAAAATGAATTGGTGTTTTCTGAGCTAGATGCTCCAACTGTAAGGTAGTATGCTATAATTACGCCAGCGAAAAGTGAAAAAAATGTAGATAATCCCCATTTTTTTATTCTCTTACCGACATAATATATTGATGCAACAATTAATCCAAAAAATAAAGCCCAAATGTGACTAGGATATTTTTCAAATAAAAACTCAAAAAGTTTTGCAACAGAAAAAACACTTGCGATTGATCCAGAAAAAACAAGAGATATAAATTTAAGATTTACGTGTTTTGAAAAATCTTTAAATTTTAGATTTAGAATTAATTTTAATGCTCTATAGTTAAATGATTTTAATGAAAAAATTAAATCTTCATAGATATTTGTTATTAATGCAATAGTGCCACCAGAAACACCTGGGATAATATTTGCAATTCCCATAAAAAATCCTTTAAGAAATAATAAAAAATCTTTATTCATTGGTGAAAAATATCTAATGTGTCTGCTCTAAGTCCAAGCCTAAGGCACTCAAGTGCAATAACTCCATCAGATGAGATATTACCCAAATTCACATCTGTTCCTAATTTTCTAATAAACCATGACTGTTGCCCTTTAAGTGGAGTTTCCCAAATAATCTTGCTCGTGTCGATTTTGGAGACAATTATATTGAATAGTTTTTCATCGATTTGGAAATTAGAGTCATATATACCTGTATTTCCTGATTCTCTTGATTCAGCAATAACTTTCCATGAACCTGAGCTGATTTCACTAGTCATCTGGTCAACCCAATCTTTATTTGATAAAGCATCGGAGTCAAGTTTAGATCCAACCTCAGAGATAACTTTAAACTCTTTACTTAGTTGATTAATAATTTTACATTTTTCTTGATGATCTATTTTAATTGAGCCATCAGATATTTCAATAATATTTAATTCATGTTTTATGTTAAATTTTATGAAATCATTAATTTTTTTTTTTGAGAAAAAATAGTTCAAAAAGAGTTCCTCCAAAAAAGACATCTATTTTTTTTTTGCTTGAAAATTTTTATTTTTTCCGCTAAATTTTTTGTGATTAGTGAAGACCCAAATCCAATTTTGACCATATCAATATAATCACCTGCTTTTTCAACTAAACTCTCAGATTCTACAAGGCTTAACCCTTTATCTATTACCATAGTTATACCGACATTTCTTGGTTTTAACGGTCTTATGGGCAAGTTGATCATATTTTGTAATTTAATACAAATATAAATAACTATATCTCAATTTTATTTATTATAATTTTGCTAAAATTTAAATTATGACATTAATTAAATCAATTTCAGGAATTAGGGGAACTATTGGAGGTGATATAGGTAGTTCACTTACGCCTAATGATGTTGTTAGTTTTACTGCCGCGTACGCTGTTTGGATTAAATCAAAAAATCTATACAATACTGTTATAATTGGAAGAGATGCCCGTGTATCTGGGGAAATGATATCTAATTTAGTTTGTTCTACGCTACAATTATCTGGAATTGATGTTATAGATATTGGCTTATCTACAACACCTACTGTTGAAATTTCAGTACTTGAGAATAACTATTCGGGTGGAATTATAATAACGGCCAGTCATAATCCTGGAAATTGGAACGCATTGAAACTTCTTAATAGTAGTGGAGAGTTTATTTCAGCATCAGATGGCCACGAAATATTAAAAATAGCTTCAAATAAAACATTTGATTATGTTGATGTTTCTTTACTCGGTAAATATATGCTTGATGAAAATTTTAATGATTTCCATATTGACAAAATATTAGACCTTGACTTAGTGAATAAAGAAGCGATTAAAAAAGCCAAATTAAATGTTGTCATTGATGCAGTGAATTCAACAGGAGGTTTTATGATTCCTAAACTACTTGAAAAGTTGGGAGTAAACTATCATAAATTATATTGTGAGCCCAATGGCATTTTTCCACATAACCCAGAACCGTTAGCGGAAAATCTGTCTGAAATATCATCCCAAGTTATAAACAATGGAGCTCACTTAGGTTTAGTTGTTGATCCTGATGTTGATCGTCTTGCAATTGTTTGTGAAGATGGTTCAATGTTTGGTGAAGAATACACATTGGTTAGTGTGGCAGATTATATTCTTTCAAAGAAAAGAGGTTCAACGGTTTCAAATTTATCATCAACCAGAGCATTAAAAGATATAACCGAAAAATATGGATGTAATTATTTCTCTTCTGCAGTTGGTGAGGTTAATGTTGTTGAATGCATGAAAATCAATAATGCTGTTATTGGTGGGGAAGGAAATGGGGGAGTAATTTTACCGGATTTACACTATGGAAGAGATGCGCTAGTTGGAATTGCTTTATTTTTATCACTATACGCTGAGAAAGGTTTAAAAGCTAGTGTTTTAAGAGATAGTTATCCTAAGTACTATATGAAAAAAAATAAAGTTGAATTGGATGATGAAAACAAAATTCAAAATGTATTTGATTATTTACTTTCAGAGTATGATTACGCTCACATTAACAAGATTGATGGTGTCAAATTTGATTTTGACACTGGATGGGTACACGCTAGAAGATCAAATACTGAGCCAATAATTAGAATATATTCGGAATTTAACAACAAAGCTGATTTAGAAAAATTTTCTAAAGAATTTATTACTAAAATTAATACCTTTTAGATGGTTGTGTATTTTGATAATGCAGCTTCAACAATTATAACGGAAGAAGTTTTAGATGAAATGATTAAATGTCAAAAAGATATTTTTGCTAATCCATCATCAGTTCACAAGTTTGGAAGAAAAGCAAAAACTATCATTGAAAATTGTAGATCTATAATTTCTAGCAAACTTAAAACAAGTCCAGGTAATATTTTTTTTTCTTCTGGTGGTACTGAAGGAGATAATATGGCCATATTCAGTATTACAAGGAGTAAAAAAATAAAAAATATAATTACTTCAAGAATTGAACATCCTGCTGTACTTCAACCCATTAAGTACTTGATGAAAAATGAAAAAATCATTTCTCATTTTGTTGATACTGATAAAAATGGCAATATCGATTATCAACATCTCAGTAGTTTATTGTCCAAATTTGAATCTAATACTCTAGTTAGTTTAATGCATGCAAATAATGAAATTGGAATAATAAATGACATAAAAAAAATTGGAGAAATCTGTAAAAAAAATAACGCTTTTTTTCATTCAGATGCTGTACAGACCGTTTGTCATTATGAAATAGATTTATCAGAAATATACATCAATTCAATAACTGCATCTGCTCATAAATTTCATGGACCTAAAGGCATTGGTTTTATATATCTCTCTGAAGACACAATGATTGATCCCTATATTTTTGGTGGTGGTCAGGAAAGAAATATGAGAGCTGGTACAGAAAATATTTCATCTATCTTAGGAATGACCAAAGCATTTGAAATTGCCTATAAAAACTTGGAAGAAGAATCTAAATATATTTTTAGTTTAAAAGAGTATATGGTCGAAAAATTAAAAAATGAATTTTCTGGTATTTCATTCAATGGATTATCTGAACTATCAGATAAAAGTTTAAATACTGTCCTTTCAGTTAATTTTCCTAAATCAAAGAGCTCAGAAATGCTATTATTTAATCTTGATATTGCGGGTGTAATGTGCAGTGGTGGTAGTGCTTGTTCTTCAGGAACACAAATTAAATCTCCTGTGCTATCTGAGATAAAACCTGAACTTGATGGAAAGACAGTTAGATTTTCGTTTAGTAAATTGAATAACACAAAGGAAATTGATTACACAATTTCAGTTCTTAAAAAACTCATTTTGTGCTAATTATCTTTTTTATCCTAAAAGAAGTATAAGCAAGAATTAAAGTCATTATGGGACTTATTAGGTTAAAAAAGCAAAAAGGAAGATAAGCCATAGTATTTACACCAAGAATAGCTGATTGAGTAGCTCCGCAAGTGTTCCAGGGAACAAGAACGGATGTAACTGTTCCTGAATCTTCTAAAGTTCTACTGAGATTCAAACTAGATAATTTATTTTCACTATAGTTTTTCTTAAAAATTTTACCATTAACTATAATTGACAAATACTGGTCAGCTGTTGTTACATTAAAAAATATGCATGAAACTACAGTTTTTAAAACAATGTTTTTTTCATTGTTATGATTTCCTTTTATAAATTCACTGATATCTTTAATTATTCCTGCACACTGCATCGATCCTCCAAATACCATGGCTGAAATAACAAGCCAAATTGTATTTAACATTCCACCCATTCCAGAAGTGCTTAGTAATGAATTAAGTGAGTTGTTTTCAGTAATTATAGAGAAGTTAGTAGTAATAGAAGATATTATTAAATAATATTCTGATTTATTTAAATATGAATCACTTTGTATCAAAGCTTCTAGTAGCTCTTGTTGAAAAATAAATGTGCTAAGACATCCAAGTAAAACAGCAAAAAATAGTGAAGCTACAGCTGGTATCCTCTTGACGATAAGAAAAATCACCAATAAAGGAGTTAATAAAATTAATGGATTTATGTTAAATGTTTTTACTAGTGTGTTCTGTATATTACTAAGATTCTCTGTTGAGCTATTTTCATAATTTAATCCAATAATAAAAAATATTAATAACGTAATTACAAAAGACGGAATTGTGGTGTATGACATATATTTTATGTGTTCAAAAATATCACTCTCAGTAATCGCAGAGGCTAAGTTTGTTGTGTCAGATAGTGGAGACATTTTATCACCAAAATATGATCCTGAAATAATTGCTCCAGCTGTTACTTCAGCAGGTACTGCTAAAACTTTACCTATTGCCAATAGAGCAATTCCAATAGTAGCTATCGTACTCCAAGAACTTCCAATTGACAATGAAACTATTGCAGTGATAAAACAAGTTGCAATTAAAAAGTAATTAACATTCAATAATTCAAGACCATAGTAAACTAGTGTGGGGATTATTCCTCCGATTAACCATGAACCCGATAATGCACCTATTAAAAGTAAAATAATCATTGCATTAGAGGTAGATTTTATATTATTTGAGATTGATTTGAAAATCTCTTCCCAACTTATATTTCTTTTCAATGCAATCAAGCATGCCAGTGCCGCTGAAAAAAGTAGAGCTATTTGATTAGGCCCTGAAATGGAGTTATTTCCAAACTCTAATACGTTTACTGATAACAATAAAATCAATAAAATAATTGGTGAAAAAGACTGAAGAAAATTAATTTTATTCAATTAGTTTTTTCCTCTTTTTGATAGTAACCATATCCGTAGCCATATCCGTAACCATATCCATAGCCATATCCATATTTGTTTTCACTAAAGTCATAGTCATTTACAATAAGATTTAGATTTTTAACTTCTTCGTTATTTTTTAAGTCGTTAATAATGCTAAATGATCCAAAATCAGAATACTTATGTCTTATTACATATAAATTAATATCAGTGTATTTCATAATAATTAGTGCATCTGTTACTAAACCAACTGGAGGTGTATCAATAATTATATAATCATATGTTTTTTCTAATTTTTTGATAATATTTAGCATATTAGAGCTATCTAATAGTTCAGCAGGATTAGGTGGTATAGGTCCGGATAAAATTAAATCTAAATTATCAATTTCTGTTTTGTGTATAACACTCTTAAGTTCAGTTTTATTAATTAAAACGGTACTTAGACCTGATTTGTTATCAAAACTAAAGTCGTTGTGTAATTTAGGCTTTCTTAGATCAGCACCAATTAGAATTGTTTTTTTACCGGAAATAGCTAAAACAGTAGCTAGATTCATAGAGCAAAAAGTTTTTCCTTCACCACCTTTGGTAGATGTTACACTAATAATTTTATTCTCTTTTTCAGAACTAATGTATTGAATATTAGTTCTTAAAGATCTAAATGATTCAGATAATACAGATTTTGATTTTTTTATTATCAGGTTTGAATCATCAGAATTATTACCAATCAATGCTAAAATTGGAACACTAGTTCTTTTTGTTATATCAGATTTAGTTTGAATGGAATTATTAAAGAATTCCTTTAGTGATAAGTATAAAATTGGTACAAATAAAGTGCTGAAAAGAGCTAGAAAATATATTAATGATTTGTTTGGAAAGACAGGAATATCACTATCAAGTCTAGCCGTATCAATTATTTTGTGATCAGAATTTGTTCCAGCTTTTGCTAGAGATGCTTCATATCTTTTCGTTTGTAGGTATTTTGCTGTCTCCTCATTTAATTGTTGTTTTCTTTGTAAGATTAAAAATGTCTTCTCTGCTTGAGGAAGGTTTTCAATGTTTTTGTTGAAGCTATTTAACTGAGATTTAAGCTCCTTCTCATACATTTTGGCATTCGCAATTAAATTATTTACATTCTCAATTAATATTTCTTTTGTATTTTTTATTTGTTCATTTACTGAAATGTATGTTTGGTTTTTTGAAGTTGTAACAAATGAAAGTTCCTTCTTTTTATTAAGTAGTTCAATTAATTGGTTTATCAATAAATTAATTTCTTGATTTTCAATGCCAACGGATGTTGGAGATATTAAGCCATTATCACTATTTTCTTTACTTAGGTAGCTAAGAAGGGACTCATAATATTTAATATGAATAATATGTTCATTAAGTGTATTGTCAATTTTTTGTTTTTGAAAGAATGTCCCATAATCTTTTTCAGCAATTTTTAGTTCAGGGTTTTTTGAAATAAAACTTTCAATTGATAATTCAATTTGGTTAAGTGAATCTTTAATAAATACTAACTGTTTGTCAATAAAGGATATTGTGTTTGTAGCCATTAGGTTTTTTTCATCTAATCCCATTTTGATATACAATTCAGTTAACTTGTTTATAAAATCAATATGTTTTTTTGGATTAGATGCTTTAACATTTAATTTCAAAACAGATGCTTCTTTATTTACAGGATTAATATTGATTTTGTTGATATACTTCTGAGTTAGCTTATTGATATTGTGTATTCGAAAAGAGTATGTTTTATCGTCACTAAACTTTTTTTGAAAGTTTTTTGATTTTTTTAACCTGAATGAAAAACAGTTTCCTTTAATTAACTGATTATACTTGAATTCTTGATTAATATCAATATCAAATGTTCTTTCTTTTATTATTTTTTCTTTTAGTATGTTGTATGCAAAAATTGATTTTTCTCTAGCTTCTAGCTTAAATTTATTTCCATCTATAATTTTTACTTTAAAATCTATTCCAGCTAATTGCAATGAACTTGAATCTACTGCTACTTCAAACGGCGAATTTGTATACAATTCATTTGTTACAATTGAACTATGTTGCTTGTAGCTAATCCCAAGCTTTAACTCATCTATAACTTTTCTTGTAATGGAAAATGAGTTTAATATTACAATTTCGTTTTTTAAATTTTTCTTACCACTAAAAAGCTCAAGTCCTTCAATTAGATTTTCAGCTCCAAGCTGAGTGTTGTTATCATCTCTAATTAAAAGAGTGGAAGAAACACTGTAAGAGGGAACTATGTATCTGTTATACAGATAAGCTGATGTAAAAAACACAATAAATGAGAGTAGAAAAAAGAGCCAATTGTTCAGATATTTGTAAAAGAGTAACTTGATATCTATCTTTTCTTCATTTTGGTTCTGATTATTTAAATTTTTTAAATCCATTCTATTCTTCAAATCTTAAATAAACATTAAATAAAACAGCTACAGTTGTTAATGTAGATAGAATTACTTGGGACTGGGTTTTTCTAAAACTTTTAAATCTTAAGGGCTTAATGTAAATAAGGTCTTTATTCCTTAGGTAGTAAAAATTAGAATTAAGTATTTCCTCGCTAGTGAGGTCTAAATCGTATGTTACTTTAGTATCTTTATTTGATCTTATTAATTTGACTCTTTTGAGGTTCCCATAATCAGTAATATCACCTGCACTAGCAATTGCTTCAAAAATTGTTAGATTTTCTTTATAGATAGGGTATCTGCCAGGATTTTCTACTTCACCTAGTATTGTAAATTCAATGTTTGAAAGTTTGACAATTACAACTGGATTAATTAACTGTTCAGAAACTTTTCTTTCAATTTTCTTCTTAGCTTCCTCCATAGTAAGATTGATAACATTTACCTTTCCAATATATGGGAGTTCAATATCTCCTTCATTTGATACAGTATATCCATTTAAATATAGATTGGCAGCAGTGGTATTTGGATTATTGCTATTAGTGTTATTCTCAAGATTAAAGCTTTTGTTTATTTCTTCATTATTTACAAAAATTTTGACTACCAAATTATCTCCTTCCTCAATATAGTGCATTGGTGGCTTGGGATTAAGTTTCCAATCAGATTCTTGAGACGAACTATTCATATAAGTAATTTTGTTCATGGAAGTACATGAGCAAAGTAAAAGGATGAATAAAATGTATTTTGAGTATGAGTTACTCATATTCATAATATCTTGTTTGGATAGCAAAGATAAAAAAAGAAAGCTATAAGAATAAGTTTAGTTTGTTACATAATTTTGATGCAGGCATGCCAACTACATTAAAAAAACAACCTTCAATTTTTCTTACTTTAAAAATTCCAAGCCACTCCTGTATAGCATAAGAGCCTGCTTTGTCTTTAAAAGTAAAATTATTTAGGTAATAGTCAATTTCTGAACTGTTAATTTCAAAAAAATCAACTTTGGTAGTGGATGAGAAACATATTTTTTTTTTAGAGCTTCTTATACAAACTCCAGTTAACACTTTATGTGTATTATTTGAAAGTTCATATATCATTTCTTTTGCTTCTTTTTTATTTTGAGGTTTGTTTAGAATTTTATCATTAACTAACACAGTTGTATCTGCAGTAATGATTAAATCATTACTTGAGATTTTTTGTTCTATATCAAAGGATTTTTTCTCAGCAATAATTTTTACAGCTTGTGCTGCCGAATATTTTTTGAAATTAATATTTTCATCATAATTAGATACTCTGACATTAAAATTAAAACCTAATTTTTTTAGAATTTCCCTTCTCCTTGGTGAATTTGATGCTAGTATAATACTATATTTTGAATTTATCTTTTTAATTAGCATTGTACTAAAAGTAAAAATGTGTTAAGGAGAAAATTGGTATACTTAGTAAAGATAAAAACATAATGACTTTTAATAGTTTGGATACTTTAGTGAAGTTAGTCTTTGATTCAGCATTTAAAATTAATAATTCTGCATAAAAAAACATTATCAAAATTATCACCATGTAAAATGTAGAAATATAATTAGCTCCCCAAATTTGAGGGTCTGAAAATTGATTTCCTCCAATGTCCAAAAATAAATCACTTTTTAGAATTAAGATTTGAAATGTTATTATGCAAGAAATAGCAAACATTAGTATTATTCCAATAATTATAGTCACCAGTCTTGATTTTTTTATTCCAAAAATTATAGGCAAACTTTTTACTTTATGCATTCTATCTCCTTCAATATCTTCAATATCTTTGATAATCTCTCTTTTTACATTAATCAAAAAGGCTAATACAGAGAAAATTGATATGATTAAAAAGACAAAAAATATATCATCACTTAAAATATTTTTGTAACTGAATAATGGAACATTCAGTAAAGACAAGGATATGAAAAAGGCTATCAAAATATTTCCTATAATCTTATATTTTTTTAATTTTTTTGAATAAAGCCAAAGACAGTAAATGATTAATAAAAAAAACAAAATGTAAATCTCTTGGTTAATTTTTATACATAAAAAAATAGATAATGCTATAGCAAGAGAATTAAAAAGCATGTAAATTAAAATTGCATCCCTTGATTTTAAAAATTTTCCAAGGACAACCTTTTCAGGCTTATTTATTTGATCAAGATTATAATCATAAATGTCATTAACTATGTATCCGGATGCTGCAATTAATATTGTTACTATAAGTAAAATGACAAAGTTTTCATTTAAGAGTTGATCTTTTTGAATAAAAAAGTCAATTAAAAAAAACTTAATAAATATTTGAGATAATGAAATTATAACTAGGTTTTTCCATCTAATTATTTTAAAAATATTATTCAGGTAACTAATCATTTTGAGTTATGTAATCAGAAATAGCTTGATAGATTTTTTTTAATCTAGGGTCTCTTATAGTTTCAAGATGTTCATTAATAATAGTAAAATCTTTTCTTTTTGCGGGGCCAGTTCTTAAAGTTTTAATTTTATCATTTTCAATTTTTTTAAAATTTTGATATATAAGTGGCTTTAAATTTTCAAAATCAGAATTTTCAGCCCTAAGTATTTCTTGAGCTATGGAATACATTTCTGTGCTGAAGTTACAGGCAAAAACAGCTGCAAGATGAATTTTTTTAAGTCTATTTTCTGATATAATTTCTGTTTTGCCAGAGATTCTTAAAAAAATATTTTTTAATTCTTTCTTAAAAACTATGTCATTAGATACAATAAAAAAAGGAACCTCATTAATATTGATTTCTGTGTTCTTATTAAAAGTTTGAAGTGGATAAACAATTCCAGTTAGATTTTTTTGATTTTTAAAAACAGAAAGTCCAGATGTGCCAGAAGTATGTACAATAGGTCTTTTATGAAATTGATTTACGACATTTTGTATTTCATCGTCCTTTACACACAATATAGCTAAATCATAGTCTTGAACTTTTTCAATTTCATTAGTGAAATCACATCCAATTTTTGATGCTAGCTTTTCTGATGTGATCAAATTCCTACTAAAAATTTGACTGATTTCAAATCCAGAATTTTTTAAAGCAATTGACAAATGATGAGCTACATTACCCGAACCAATAATTAAAATCTTTTTCATTAGATTATAAAAAAACAAAGTTATAATTTTGTAATAATTATTCATTATGTTGGGTAGAATCATACAATATTTAATATCGGTGAAATTTGCAGCGTTTCTTTTAATTCTATTCGCTGCAGTAATAGGCTATGCTACTTTTATTGAAAATGATTTTGGTAGAGATACTGCCAAAGCACTAGTATATAATAAGTTTTGGTTTGAGTTTATAATGATAATGCTATGCATTAACCTTGTGTATAATTTAAAAAGATATAAACTATTTAGAAAAGAGAAACTTTCAATTTTGTTATTTCATTTATCATTCATAGTAATATTATTAGGTGCTGGTGTTACTAGGTATTTTGGATATGAAGGAATTATGCACATAAGAGAAGGGGAATCATCTAATATTATTATTTCAGATCAAACTTATTTACAAATAAATGTGAATGATAAAAAAATGCAATATACCTACGATATGCCTCTTAGCCTTTCTGCAATTACTAATAATACCTTTACTAAATCAGTAAAGTTTTTGGAAAATAAAATTGAGGTTAAATATGAAGATTTCTTGGTTAATGTCAGAGATACATTTATTGAGGATCTCAATTCTATTTCAAAAACAAAGGCCTTGCATATAATTGTCCCAGGTGAAAATGGAATGAAGTCTGAGTTTTTAAAAGATAAAGAACAGAGAAAGATTAAAGATGTTATATATACATACAACAATAAACTTGGTGATGCTATAAACTTTTTTGATGAGGAGAACAAAATAAAATGTATTGCACCATTTGATATTAGTTCAATGAAGATGCTTGATCAATCAAAAGATATGCACAACAGGAACGAAAAATTCACAATTAATCAAAGGACTCTATACTCAAATGATAATTTGAACTTTGTGTTAAAAGAAATTATTGATAGTGGCATAAATAAGTACTATAGTAATTCTACTTACATGAAAGATGGTAAATCAAATCTATTGAGATTAAAAGTTAAATCAAATGGTCAAGAGAAAGATATTGAGTTAATAGGAGGAAAAGGAAGAATTAGTGAGCCAACAAGATTTACGCTCGGCAACTTAAATTTTTCGCTTTCATACGGTTCCAAACAAATTCTTACTCCATTTAATATTTTTTTGAGAGATTTTCAGCTGGATAGATATCCTGGCTCATCAAGTCCATCTTCATTTGCTGCAGAAGTGACTGTAGTTGACAAAGACGTAGATAAAGATTACAGAATTTACATGAACAATGTACTTGACTACAGAGGATATAGGTTCTTTCAATCCTCATATGATAAAGATGAGATGGGAACGGTTCTCTCAGTCAATTATGATTTAGCTGGAACAATCATCACATATTTAGGATACCTTTTGCTAGCACTCGGCATGGTCAGCGTATTTTTTACCAGACAAAGTAGATTTAAATTTTTAACAAAAAAACTTTCAAAAGCTAATTTGTTTTTACTTCCTTTTCTAATACCACTGTTATCTTTTTCATCTGAAAAAGAAATTTCTTATATAAACAAAGAGCATTCCAAAAAATTTGATAGACTCTTGGTTCAGGATCAGGGCGGAAGGATTAAACCTATGAACACTTTATGTTCTGAATATTTGAGAAAAATATCTAAGAAAAATAGTTTAGAAAATTTAAATTCAACTCAGGTGATTTTATCAATGATGGTTAATCCACATGAGTGGGCGAGTAAAGATATAATTAAGGTCAAACATGAACAAATTAAACAAGTGGTTGGAGCCAGTAGTTCAAGAACTTCATTTAAAAGTTTTTTTGAGAAAGATGGTTCCTATAAATTAAAGACACTCGTTGAACAAGCTTATAAAAAAGAACCCATTAATAGAGGGAAGCTTGAAAAAGATATAATATCTGTTGATGAAAGAGTTAATATCTGTTTCATATTATTTAATGGCGATTTAATGAGAATATTCCCCCTCAGAGGAGATCCCAATAATACTTGGTATAATCCAAAACAACATCAGTTATTTTCTGGAAAAGACTCTTTATTTGTGTCAAATATTTTGAAACTATACTTCTCAAGTATCAACTCAAGCTATGAATCGAAAAATTGGAATGAGCCTGATAGTTTATTAAACTACATGATAAAGTTTCAAAATATGTATGCTAGCTCTGATATTATGCCTTCCAATCTCAAAATCAATACTGAGATTTGGTACAATAACTTAGATATTTTTGGTAAGCTATACAAGTTTTATATTGTTATTGGACTTCTAATGCTGATCTCATTATTTTACGAGATCTTTAATAATAGCAAATCACTAAAAAAATTAATTAAATTATTTAAATATTTAATTTTTAGTGGATTTGTTTTTCACACAATCGGTTTAGCTTTTAGATGGATTGCGTCAGGTCATGCACCTTGGAGCAATGGTTATGAGTCAATGATTTACACAGCTTGGGCAACACTTCTTTCTGGGATAATTTTTAGTAAGAAATCTAATTTTACATTAAGTGCAACCGCAATAGTAGGTTCATTGATATTAATGTTTGCTAGCATGAACTGGATGGATCCAACTTTAACTAATTTAGTACCAGTCTTAAATTCATATTGGCTAATGATTCATGTAGCCATAATTGTTGCAAGCTATGGTTTTTTGTTTTTAGGAGCAATACTAGGCTTAATGTGTCTATGGATTATTGTATTTACTAACAATGAGAACAAGAAAAAACTAAAATTAATAATCAATAGTTTGACTAATATTAATGAGAGAGGAATTACAGTTGGAGTATTTATGTTAACTATTGGTACTTTTCTTGGAGGAGTTTGGGCAAATGAATCATGGGGAAGATATTGGGGATGGGATCCGAAAGAAACGTGGGCACTTGTAAGTATTTTAGTATACGCATTTGTTTTGCATATGAGATTGATTCCTGCGATTTCAAGTAAATATTCATTCAATTTAGCATCACTAGTAGCAATTTGGTCAATTTTAATGACATATTTTGGAGTTAACTACTATCTTTCTGGCTTACATTCATATGCGGCTGGTGATCCAATGCCAATTCCCAATTTTGTTTATTATTTCTTGTTTATAACAATTGTCACGGCCATTCTTTCAAGAATCAAGTTTAAAAAATATTATATATGAAACTAGATATTTTAGCTTTTGGTGCTCACCCAGATGACATTGAATTAGGTTGTGGCGGAACAATATTAAAGCATATTAATGCTGGCTATAGTGTTGGAATTGTTGACTTAACAAGAGGGGAGCTTGGAACTAGAGGTGATAAAAATATTAGAGCTGAAGAAACCAAAAAATCCAATGAAGTTTTAAAAATTAGTGTTAGGGAAAACATGAATTTAAAAGATGGTTTCTTTGAAAATAATGAGCAAAATAAAATTAAAGTTGTTAAGTTGATAAGAAAGTATAAGCCTTCCATTGTATTAACTAATGCTCCAAGTGATAGGCATCCCGATCATGGCAGAGCTTCAAGTTTAACAACTGATGCATGTTTTTTATCTGGTCTTGAGAAAATAGATACAGGTCAAGAAATATGGCGACCTAATTCAATTTATCACTACATACAGTTCAATAATATTGAACCTGACTTTGTTGTAGATATCACTAAATTTTTTGAAAGGAAAATTGAATCTATAAAGTGTTATCCCTCACAATTTTATGACCCAAAATCGAAAGAATCTGAAACAAGAATCTCCTCAAAAGATTTTTTTGAAAGTATAACATATAGAGCTAAAGACCTGGGAAGACTTACAAATTGTGAATACGCAGAGGGATTTATTTCACATCAATTAAACTCTGTCAATCTTCTTACAGATTTAAATAAAAAAAAGAGCTGATTTTTTATCAGCCCTTTTATTTTCATTATAAAAGTTTATTTAATTATTAACTTTTTGCTATCAATATTATTCTCACTGTGAACCTTAACAAAATACGTTCCTGATTCAAACTTTGAAAGATCAATTGAGATTGATTGGTTAGAAAAGTAATTATTGAAAAAGCATTTCTTACCAAGTAAGTTAAAAATTTCAACTTTAGATTTAGTATTTGTAGAAAATTTAATATTTACATTACCGTTAGTTGGATTAGGTGTCATTTCAAATAAGTCTTTATTGGAAATGAGTGAGCCTACTGCAGAAGTTCCTCCAATGCAACAGCCATTATCGCAATCTGCATTAGGATTATAATTTGTTGCTGTTGGATCTGTACATCCATATAAATCACACCAAGTTTCACTATTTACATCCATCTCTAAATAAATAATTTCATTTAGGTCTATTAAATCTTCATCGCCTCTAACCGCTAGACCAGGTTCAAAGTCTTTCTGATAAACTAATTGAATTTTATCATCATTAATATCTTTCACCATTGATGCAAAAACACATTCTTGTTGACCATTCCAAATATCATGTGGAGTAATATCAATTGGTTCTGACCATGTTGCACCACCATCTAATGATCTTATGATATTAACATGTCTAAATACTTGAATACTATTATCAACATCTTCAGTATATGCTGAAAATGTAACATAAATATCACCATTTGATGTAATTCCAGCTGAAGGCATACTTGAAAGTGATGCATAATACAAAGCGTATCCTCCAGTTGAGTCATAGCCAGCAACTTCGATATCACAATTTAGATCTCTCGCTTGCGCTATAACAATAGGAGTTTCTGAGTACCATAAATCTGAATCCTGTGGAGTAGGTAGTGTAGTATCGGCACCCATATCCTCATTCCAATATAGCAGACCATTTGTTAATGGGAACCATGATGATCCTCCATCAGCTAAGTCATCATCTAAGTATCTCATATTTCCAGTAAAGATATGAGCCTTGTCATTGTTATCAATTAAGACAGTACCGTAATTGTCTGTTGAGTATACCATGTCAAAGGTGCCAGTACTATCTAAATCAAGACCTGAATCAACTGTGTATTTATCAACTGGGAAGTCAATGAATGTTTTTCTAATCCAATTTGATCCATTGTCAGTTGATTTTAGAATGAATGAGTCTGCCCAGTCATTAAAAACAGCTATTACAACAGTTTCACCTTTTGCATCTATAGCATAACTATCACCTCCAAAACCATTGAAGTGAGCAGAGTCAAGTGTAGGTAGCTGCATATCTTGTATGTCCCAAGTACTACCACCATCAGTTGATCTGTAGTAGAGTAGAGCTCCATCTAAGCCGTTATAAATAGTTCCAGCTAAACCAGTTGGAGCAGTAACTCCAATCATGTGAAGAGTCTCGCCGTTACTACCACCAACCGCAGTTCTGTTCCATACTAAATCTGCGTAGAGACCTGTTGTGCTATCCATACTTGAGACAATTTGTTCATTCCATGCTCCTGTTCCGACACTTGGTCTGTGTGTCATTTGAAAATAAGCATAATCTGTGTTATGAGCGATTGCAATCTCTTTTCCCGTTGAAGTAGCAAGTATTGTAGGCCATCCACATCTTGAAGATTCTAGTCTGGCAGATGGCATTGATGACCAAGAGGTGCCATCGAAATACATGTATCCTGTACCACGATCTGTATATGATGCTGCATACTGAGCACTCGTAGTCCAAACCGCTGATAATTGACCTCCTGAGTGTCTTATTATTCTATCCATTACTGCGCCATTTGATTGTAAATCATATGTTGTGTTTCCTAATAGTGTTTCTGTTGGAGAAGCAATTTTTAAATTGTTAACATATGGATTGGGATTGTTTATTAAATGACTTAAAGTCTCAGATCCACTCATAATTTGTTTGTCACTTATTATAGACTCATTAGAGCCATGAATAGCATCTTTTACAGATACCTGACCACTAGTATAAGTGAAAAGAAACAATGTAAAAATTGTAAATATTAGTCTCATAATTTTTTGTTTTGGTTTTGGTAAACTTAATAAATTTTAGTTAATTTTTTTTAGATTTAGTCTCAAAGAGTTCCCTACTACAACAATATCTGAAAATGCCATAAAGAATGCAGCCCACATTGGATTAAGCAGGCCCATTGCAGCAATTGGAATTGCAATTATGTTATATGAAAATGCCCAAAATAAATTTTGTTTAATTGTTTCAAGAGTTTTATTACTGACATTTATTAAGGTTTTAAGCGAACCTATATTATTTTTGTTTAGTAAAATGACATCTGATGCATCAACAGCAATATTAGCTGCATTAGAGATAGATATTCCAACAAAAGATTGAGAAAGTGCAGGAGAGTCATTAATTCCATCACCTATCATTGCTGTTTTTAAATTCTTATTACTCTCTTCAATTATCTCAAGTTTTTCCTCAGGTAATTTCTCGTAAAAAATTTCATTAAAGCCTATTTGATTGTTTACTAAAACACATTTTTCTTTTTTGTCTCCACTAAGTAAAATACATTTAATTCCAATTTTTTTAAGATCATTGATAATATCTATGACATCAGATTTCAGTTCGTCTTGAACAGAAATTGATGCAATTAATTTCTTATCGGCTGTAAGAAAAATATCATAATTATTGTTGTCTATCTTGGTTAGTCTAGATGATCCAATTTTGTATTCAATGTCATCGTGATATCCACTAATACCCATACCTTTAACTTCCTCAACGTTTTCAATCTTTAATAATTTACTATTTGATTTTAGATAGGCACATATCGATTTTGCAATAGGATGCGAGGAATGTGATTCTAAACTATATATTATCGAATTTACATGATGATGATTATCGTGTTTAATATCGATTTTATTTATTTTGAATTTTCCTGTTGTTATTGTACCAGTCTTATCAAAAATAATTTTTTTTATTTGACAAACCTTTTCCAATGTATCGCCACCTTTGACCAATACTCCGTTTCTAGCTGCTCTGCCAATTCCAACCATTAAAGCAGTTGGTGTTGCAAGTCCCATTGCGCAGGGGCAAGATATTACTAAAACTGCAATGCTTCTTAAAAAAGATTCGAGTTTATCGATCTCAAAAAAATAAAAGTTTGTTATGTAAGTCAATATAGATATCAGAATGACAAACTGAACAAAATAGTTACTTACTTTATCACCGATTCTTTGGATTTTAGGTTTTTTATTTTGAGCATCTTTTACCAGTTGAATAACTTTAGAAATTGTTGTCTCTTCTCCAACTTTCTCAGATTTTAATTTCAAATTTCCATTAACAATTATTGAGCCAGCGGTTACTAAATCTCCTGCTTTTTTTGAAGAAGTAAGGCTTTCACCTGTTATGAAAGAACTGTCAATTTCAGCCTGACCCTCTACAATCAGTCCATCAAATATGATTCTTTCTCCAGAGTTGAAAAATAATACATCTCCTAATTGAACTTGATTGAAATGAACTTTTTCAATATCATTTTTTGTAAGCCTTTTTACAATTGTTTCATTTAATTCTTTAAGTTTTTCAATTGATGATGTTGTTTTCTTTATTGATCTTTTTTCAATGCTATTTCCAAGCAAAACTAATGTGATAATTGTTGCGCAAGTTTCAAAAAATAAGAAATCCTTAGCAGAGTAGTCAGAAA
This sequence comes from Flavobacteriales bacterium TMED84, assembly GCA_002172655.2. Lineage (GTDB taxonomy): Bacteria > Bacteroidota > Bacteroidia > Flavobacteriales > BACL11. Next base: position 87,094 of record NHEL02000012.1, read on the forward strand.
AGAAGCAACCATATACACTATAAAAAAATGCAGATGAGCTTCCTAAAAAAATTAGAACATCCATATTAGGAAGTCTATTTATTGTTGATTTAATTGCACTAATTCCGAATTGATAAACACCTATCAAAAAAACAGGAAGACATAAAAATAATTGTACTAAAGGTTTAGATAAAAAGTGTTCGTGATTTAAGAACATGTGTGCTAGCAAGGGTAGGGTAAAAATTAAACTAACTACAAACAAAACTTCTGATTTGCTTATTAATTTTTTTGTAGTTTTCTGACTTGAAAGAAGAGTAGCTTTAAATCCAATTTTTGTTATTAATTCAATAATTTTGTTTTCTGATATATTCTCACCTCGAGCTACACTTAGTTCACTATTTGCAAAGTCAATATTAAATTCAACAATTTTATTCTTTTGAAGATGCTTTTCTATCGATAGGGCACAATTAGAACAGCTCATTCCTTCTAGCTTAAAAACATATTTTTTTTTGGATGACATATTGCAAATATAGGTACAAAAAAAATTATATTTGCTACCATTAATGGTGAGTGTAGCTCAGTTGGTTAGAGCACCGGATTGTGGTTCCGGGGGCCGTGGGTTCGAATCCCATCATTCACCCTAAATAATAAAAAAGGAGCACTAGCTCCTTTTTTATTATTTGTTTTCTTTTAGCAGTTTTGTGTAATTTCTTTTTGGCTGAAAGCCAGGTATTGACATTAGAGTTTCATAATTATTTGAAATAATTACAGTACTTGGCCAATAATATTGCCCATTTACAGCTCTAACTAAATCAAAGAACAAATCATGTCTAAATGTTGATCCATGATTAATTGGCTGTTGATTGCCAAAAACTCTATCATTAAAAACTAAAGTGTCTTTTGTTCTCCCATTAAGCATTACAGGAAAAAAATTATTATTAATTAGATTTATAATATTTTTGTCATTTAATGTCTCAATTTTCATTTTTTCACAAAATTCACAATTAGATCTGTAGAAATAGATCAGCATGTTTTTGTTATATTTTTTTGAGTATTCTTGAGCTTTTTCTAAGCTTAGCCAGTCTATGTAATCTTTAGTTTGTACTTGTGAAAAGCTGATTAATGGTATTATTAATAAAAATAAAAAGCTAAATAGTCTCATCGTACTAGTTTAAGTATTGTTCAGCTGATTGAATCCAATTACTGACGCCCCCTCTGACATAACCGGTTTTTCCAAGTTTTTCAAAATTTATTTTGTTTTCTTCTTGGTACTGAGGTCTAACAATCCATATTGTTGGATATCCTTGTACAGCAAATAACCTTTGCAGTTGACGATTTTGTGTAACTAAATTTTCATCTAATTTTGTTCGTCTAGGAAAATCTAGTTCAACTGGAATAATTTTGTCTTTCGCCCAATCTTTAAATTCTTTTTGGTCAAAGACTTCTTTAACTAACCTCTTACACCAACCACACCAGTCACTGCCAGTAAAAAACAGCATTATTGGTTTTTCAGTTTCCATTGACTGAGCTATTGCCTGGTCAATATTGGTGAGCCACATAGAGTTTTTCTGTTGTGAGTAGGATGTCAGTAAGAATAGACTGAAGATTGTTAATAATATTATTTTTTTCATTTTGATTTTTTTAGTGAATACCGTGCATAAGTTTTTTAATGAACGGTGATATTAATATAACGAATAATGATATGATTATTGTGACAATACCGATTTGAGCATAAATTGTATTATATTGTACAAGAGTCGCCACCGCCTCTGAAGAGGTATCTGGATTGCCCATTAGCCAGTTTGATAGCTTGCTTAATAGGTTTTCTGAAGATTCTGTTCCAGTTGTTGTTAATTTTGCAAGTATGCCAGAGATGTAGTGTGCAAATGTGGAAGATAAAAACCACACACCCATCATAAATCCTATCATTCTTTTTGGAGAAAGTTCAGTTACTTTTGATAGTCCTATGGGTGATAAAAAAAGTTCTCCAGTAGTGATTAAGAAATACCCAAGAAATACAAAAAGGAAAGGAACTTTTCCATTTTCTCCAATAAAATGAGCAGTTAGAGCAAATATCAGAAACCCAAGTCCTAATTGTAAAATACCAAGTGCAAATTTGATTGGGGTATTGGGATTTTTTTTAATTGCGCCTAATTTTGTCCATAGCCAGCTGAAAGGAATTGCAAGTAAGACAATGTAAGCTGGATTAATTGCGTTTGTTTGAGATGCATTTAAGCCAACTAAATTTACACATTTATCTACCCATACAGTTAGTGAACTGCCAGCTTGTTCAAAACATGCCCAAAAAATTGTTAAAAAGACTGCTAAAATGATTATGGCAATTAATCTGTCACCACTTACATTATCATTTTTTCTGACTTTAAAGTCGTAAATGATGTATGAAACGTAAATTAAAACTAATCCTCCAACAATAGATAAAACATTACCTAGAACGGCAGATTTTGTGTCTAATAGAATTAAGTAAGCAAAAACTGGTACAGAAAGAAATCCAAAAAGATAGATTAAATTAGTTATAGAAATTCCGCTGAATTTCATATTGATATATTTTGCCGGCTGAAGACCTTTGTCTCCTAATACATTTTTACTAATTCCTCTCCAAAAAACCAGTAACCCAGCTACCATTCCAATTCCAGCTGCACCGAAACCATAATGCCAACCATACGTTTCTCCTAAGTAACCACAAAAAAGAGGTGCGATCATAGCACCGAGGTTTATTCCCATGTAAAAGATAGTAAACCCACCATCTCTTCTTACATCGCCGTCTTCATACAAAGAACCAACCATAGTAGAAATATTAGGTTTGAAAAATCCATTTCCCATGATCAGTAAGCCCAATGCACCGTAAAAAAAGAATTCGGTGGGAAAAGCCATGAAAAAATGACCCAGAGCCATTAAAATTCCTCCGAAAATGATTGATTTACGATAACCTATGAATTTATCAGCTAAATAGCCACCAATTAAAGGAGTAAGGTATACCAAAGCACCATAAGCAGCATAAATTCCATATGCAATTTCTTCACTGTTTTGTAAATGTGAATAAAAATCCTTAATCAAATACAAAGTAAGCAATGCTCTCATGCCATAGAAAGAAAATCTCTCCCACATTTCAGCAAAAAAGAGATAGAATAATCCTTTAGGGTGATTTTTTTTGTCAAGGTAGTTTTTTACAATGTATAAAACAAGAACCGTAAAAAGAGTATATGCTATTATTTGTATCATTTTTTTAAAAGACTAAAATAGTAAAATTAGTTACAAGTTTTCTAATATGAAATTTGTGATTTTATTGTACAAGTGAAATCTAGTGTTGCCGCCATATATACCATGATTTTTATCAGGATATATAAATAATTCAAATTCTTTATTTTCATTAACCAGAGCTGATACCATCTCATAGGTATTTTGAACATGAACATTATCATCTGCAGTACCATGAACTAGTAAATATTTTCCTCTTAGATTAGAAACAAAATTTATTGGAGAGTTTTGATCATATCCATCAGAATTAAGAACGGGCTTACTCATATATCGTTCAGTATAAATATTGTCATAAAATCTCCAATTTGTTACTGGAGCAATAGCAACTGAGAGATCAAAGATTGAACCTCCTTTAGTTATTGCTAAACTTGATAAGTAACCACCATAACTCCAGCCTTGAATACCTATTCTTTTTTCATCAACATAATTAAATTTAGATAAAATCTTTGCTGCATCTACGATATCAATAGTTTCGTACTTACCTAAATTTTTGTAAGTAACCTTTCTAAAACTAGCACCTTTGCCACCTGTACCTCTATTGTCAACTGACACAATAATAATTCCATTTTGACTTAAGTACTGATGCCATAAAAAATCATTTCCTTCCCATTTATCCAAAACCTCTTTAGATCCTGGACCACCATAAACAAACATCATAAGTGGGTATTTTTTATTTTCATCAAATTTAGTGGGTTTAATTATCCAAGCATCTAACTCTGTATTATCTGTTTGAATCTTAAAAAACTTCTTTTTGTTCAATTTATATTTATTTAACTTATCAATCAGTACTTGATTGTTTTCAAAAATCATTATTTCACTACCATCAGCTTTGTTTAGAGAAATTTGATTTGGTTGGTTAGCATTAGAGTAGTAATTAATGTAGTTTTTTAATGAATGAGAAAAAATAGCATCATTGAAACCTAATTTCGTTGATATTTTTTCTTTAAAATCATATTCAATATCTAAGCTGAACAATGATTGTGTTTCTGTACCTTCTTCGTTTGAGCTATAGTATAATTTCATTAAATCACTATCAAAGCCATAAATTTCTTTGATTTCCCAATTACCTTTTGTTAACTGAGATTCAAAACCTTCTAAGTTTTTTAGATATGCATGATAATATCCATCTTTTTCTGAAATCCATATAAAATGGTTTTCATTAAAGAATTCTAATTCATTTTTTATTTCGATGTAGCATGAGTCGTTCTCTGAAAATAAAATTTCAGTTTGTAAATTCTCGTAATTTAAAACTATGAAGTCTAAATTATTTTGAAGTCGATTTAAACCATAAAAAACTAGCTTATTTGATGTGAATGTCCAAAAAAATCTAGGTATGTATTCATAATCTTTTTCTGTATAAATAAATTTTGTTTTATTCTCTTCTAGATCATATGTATAAAGATTAACAACAGAGTTGTCTTCGCCAGCTTTAGGATATTTAAATGTCTTTGAAGATGGATATAGTTGTCCTTTAAAAATGTCCATTGAAAAAGTGTTAACATTTTCTTCGTCAAATTTTAAATAAGCAATTTTTTTTCCATCTGGACTCCACTGGTAGGCTTGAACTAATCCAAATTCTTCTTCATAAACCCAATCTGATGAACCATTTATTATTGAATTATTTTTGCCATCGCTGGTAATTTTTTTGAAGCTGTTTATTTTACCTTTAAGTATGTTTTGGATTTCATTTATATAAATGTTGTTTTCAAAAGTGAATGAAACAAATTTTTCGTCAGGTGAGAATGATAAGTTTTGAATTTTTTCATCAAAAACATCGTAAATTTTATCATTTTGAATATCATATAACAAACACTTTGATTTGTAGCTATAGCGATATATGCTTTCTCTGTCTGTTTCGATAATCAAATAATTTTCTTGGTGAGAAAATTTATAGGATCTAATCCTATTTTTTAGCTTAAATTTCTGGCTATCGAATATAACTAGCTCTTTTTTTCCGTTGGTAAAAGAATACTTTACAATTTGTTGTAGTTCTTTATTACTTTCTAATCTTGTGAAGCTGTCAGAATTTTTTAAAACTTTAATCTTGCCGAAATTTCTTTGTGAGAAAGAATAATTTTTCCAGAGTTCCTCAATTGTAATATTTTCTTGAGATTTTAATATTATAAAAGAAAATGAGAAAGTAAAAATTAAAAATAATCGTTTCAAAGACGTAAATTTGAATCATGAAATATAAGAAAATTACTAATAGTGATATTACTTTTTTTATTAAAACATTATCTGAGGAAAATGTTTTTTATTCTGAAGCAGATTTAAAAAAATATAGTCATGATGAAACCGAAGATTTATCTTATTTGCCAGAAATAGTTTTGAAGCCCTGTAGTACAAAAGAAATTTCAGAGTGTATAGAATATTGTAACAAGCAAAATATTCCAGTTACTGCATGTGGTGCTAGAACAGGTCTTAGCGGTGGATCAATCCCTTTACATGGGGGAGTGGCGTTGAGTGTCGAAAATTTAAATAAGATAATTTCAATCGATAAAAAGAACTTGCAAGCTACTGTTGAATCAGGTGTAATCAATCAAAATTTTAAATCAGAAGTAGAAAAAACAGGATTATTTTACCCTCCTGATCCTGCTAGCTTGGGAAGTTGTATGTTGGGAGGCAATGTTGCAGAAAATTCTGGAGGTCCCAAGGCTTTAAAATATGGAGTTACAAGAGACTATGTTTTAAACCTTGAAGTTGTATTGGCTGATGGTTCAATTATTTGGACAGGTGCAAATGTTTTAAAAAATGCTACTGGATATAGTTTCACAGATTTAATAGTAGGAAGCGAAGGTACACTTGCAGTGATCACTAAAATAGTTTTTAAACTAATAGCTCTTCCACCAAAAAGTGCAACAATGCTAATTCCATTTAAATCTGCTGAGGATGCATGTAAATCTGTTTCGATTATTTTTAATAGTGGTATTGTCCCATGTGCGCTTGAGTTTATGGAGAGAGATGCCCTTTTGTTAGCTGTTGAATATTCACAAAATACAATAACAGTAGAGGATGATGAAAAAGCACATTTATTAATTGAAGTTGATGGTGATAATATGAATTCAATTTTTAGTGTATTTGAAAATATAAGTAAACTTCTTTCTCAATTTAATCTTGGTGAAATAAAAATTGCAGAAACTCATAAAGAAAAAGAAAAAATTTGGAAACTAAGGAGATTAGTTGGCGAAGCAGTAAAAAAGCATTCAATTTACAAGGAAGAGGATACCGTTGTTCCAAGATTTCAGCTTCCAAAACTTTTGCTCGGGGTAAAAGAAATTGGAAAAAAGTATAACTTCAGATCAATATGTTATGGTCATGCCGGTGATGGAAATTTACATGTTAATATTTTAAAAGAAAATAATTCTGATGAATTCTGGAATAATAATGTGAAGTTAGCAATAAGAGAAATTTTTAAATTAACTAAATTTTTAGGTGGAACAATCAGCGGGGAGCATGGCATAGGGCTAGTACAAAAAGAATATCTAGATATAGTTTTTGGAAAAAAAATGATAAGTCTCCACAAAGAGATAAAAAAAGTTTTTGATCCGAATGGTATACTTAACCCTGGAAAAATTTTTGATTAATATTAAACTTTATAACTCTATATTTGTGTAAATACTTAAGATATGAATGTTAAACCAAAGCTACCTAAGGGTTTTAGAGATTTTGATTCAAAAACTTTAGAAAAAAGAGAATATATAATTAAGATAATTTCTGATGTTTTCAAATCTTATTCATTCCAAAAAATAGAAACTCCATCTGTTGAAAGTATAGAGACGTTAAGTGGAAAATACGGTGATGAAGCTGATAGACTTATTTTTAAAATTCTCAATTCTGGAAATTATTTATCAGACTATGATTTAAGTAATAATGCTGATTATAAAGAGCTGACTCGATTTATTTCAAAAAAGGCATTAAGATATGATCTTACAGTTCCACTTGCAAGATATATTTCACAAAATATCAATAATATATCCTTTCCATTTAAACGATATCAGATGCAAAATGTTTGGAGAGCTGATAAGCCTCAAAAAGGTAGATTTAGAGAATTTATGCAATGTGATGCTGACATAATTGGTTCAAAAAATTTAATAAATGAGTATGAACTCATTAGAATTTATGATAAAGTATTTGAGAAATTAAATTTAGTAGGTACTATAATTTCAATCAATAGTAGAAAAATTTTAACTGCTGTATCAAGTAAACTTAATGTTGAAGATAAATTTAGTGAGTTTGTTATTCTACTCGATAAGTACGACAAAATAGGTAAAATAAAGTTTATTGAAGAGTTAAAAAACTTTAATATTTCAAAAGATGACTCAGATTTTTTAATAAAAATTATAGAAAATCCTGACATAGATTACATAAAAAGTTACTTGTTTGAATTTGGAATTAGTTCTGAGGGCTTTGATGACTGTAAGTATATTTTTGAAAAATTAAAATTAACCTCAAACTTTTGTGAAATTAAGTTTAATTTTAAATTAGCGAGAGGTCTTGACTACTATACAGGCACAATATTTGAAGTTGAAAATTCCAAAGTCAAGATAGGAGCATTGGGGGGTGGTGGAAGGTATGATAATCTTACCTCTATATTTGGAAATAATGAATTAAGTGGAGTAGGTATTTCATTTGGTCTTGACAGGATATATCATTGCCTTAGTGAGCTAAGTTTATTTAAATCCTCAAATGATTTAAATAAAACTTTGTTTTTAAATTTTGGAGAGCGAGAGTTAAATTATAATTTAAAAGTATTAGATATTTTCAGAGATTCTGGTATATCTGCAACCATATATGCCGATTTTTTAAAAATCAAAAAGCAGATGAATTACGCTAATAACTTAAATTACAAATTTGTGGTTATTTGCGGTGAGAATGAAGTTAAGAGTAAGATGGTAACTTTAAAAAATATGATAACTGGAAATCAAATAACTGACAAGGTAGAAAAAATAATAAAGCTAATATTAAGTGAAAAAACAGATTGATAATACAAAACTAAGCTACATTTATATAAAGGACATTATTGACAATAAAAAATCAATCAATTTGTCAAAAAAAACAGTCAATTTGATTTCAAAAAGCAGAGCATTTTTGAATAGTAAAATCTCAAACAATGATCAAATTATCTATGGAGTTAACACTGGTTTTGGTTCTTTAAGAAACAAAATAATATCAAAAAATGAGCTTGTGCTTTTACAAAATAATTTAATAGTTTCTCATGCCTGTGGTGCAGGAAAATACGTTCCAAAATCAATAGTAAAATTGATGATATTATTAAAAATTAAATCTCTTTCATTGGGTTACTCTGCTGTTTCGTTAGAAGTTGTTGAATTACTTACTCAAATGTTCAATAAAAATATTTTACCAGTAATTTATACTCAAGGCAGCCTGGGAGCATCTGGTGATCTTGCACCCTTGGCTCACCTATCGCTACCATTAATTGAGATGGGGGAAGTTTATGAAAGTGAATCCGCTGAAAATTTTAATAAAATAAGTTCCGTAAACAGTTTTAAAAAACATGGTTTATCTGCACTAAAACTTCGACCTAAAGATGGATTAGCTTTATTAAATGGAACACAATTTATGTCTGCATATGGAATTTGGTCACTAATCAATTGTGATAGAATTTTAATTCTATCTGATTTAATTGCATCTATTTCTCTTGATGCATTTAATTGTAGAATTGATCCTTTTGACATAAGTGTGAGTGAGGCTAGACCTCACAAAGGACATTTGAATACAATAAAAAATATTAACAAATTTTTAGAAAAAAGTGAAATTGTTCAAATTAGAAGTAAGGACATTCAAGATCCTTATTCATTTAGATGCATTCCTCAAGTTCATGGTGCTAGCAAGGATGCGTTTAATCACGTTAAAGATATTGTCCATACTGAAATTAATTCTGTAACAGATAATCCTCTAGTATTTTCGAATGAAGATAAAGTAATTTCTGCTGGTAATTTTCATGGTCAATCACTTGCTTTAGCATTTGACTACTTGTCTATGGCTATTTCAGAAATAGGGTCGATTTCTGAGAGAAGAATTTTTAAATTAATTTCTGGGGAAAGAGATTTACCTGCTTTTCTTATTGATAACGCTGGCTTAAATTCAGGTTTTATGGTTACACAATATACAGCTGCAAGTATAGTCAATCAAAATAAACAATTATCTTTTCCAAACTCAGTTGACTCAATAGTATCCTCTAACGGACAAGAGGATCATGTTAGTATGGGAGCTAATTCCGCAACTAAACTTTATGAAATTATAGAAAATACTAAAACTATTTTAGCAATTGAACTATTAGTTGCTTGCCAAGGCTTGGAGATAAGAATTCAAAATAAAGGAATAAAAACTTCGCCATTTAATATGAAGCTATTAGAAAGTTTTAGAAAAGAGATTCCATTTGTTAAACAGGATTGTGTGATGAAAGAATTGATTTCAAATTCTGAAAAATTTTTAAATAAATTTGATATTGACTTTAGTTATTTTTTGTAAAAACAAAATCTAAAATATTTGCTCCCATCTTTAAGGCTTTTTCTCTAGTCTTTTCTGAATTATTATGAACTTCTTGATCTTCCCACCCATCACCAAGATCTGATTCATATGTGTAAAGTATTATCATTCTTTTTTCATTGTAAATCGCAAAAGCTTCAGCGTTTTTACCGTCATGCTGATGAATTTTTGGCAGACCATCACTGAAATCATATTTACCATTAAAAATTAAATGATTTCTTTTCAGTGATATCAGCTCCTTATTAGGAAAAATTAATTTTAATTCACTTCTAATAAACTTATCCATGCCATAATTATCATCAATATGTAAAAACCCTCCTGCTAGTAGATATTTTTTTAATACTTCTCTTTCTGATTCAGTAAATTTTATATTTCCATGACCTGTTGCATAAATGTAAGGGTATCCATAAATATCACTTGATTTAAGCTCTACATAATCATATTCTTCAATAATGTTAGTCCCAATATTTTTATTGCAAAATTTAATCAAATTGTTTAATGATGAAGGATTTGAGTACCAGTCACCACCACCACTATATTTCAATGAAGCCAATTTATATGAATTTTGACATACAAGATTATTAAAAGATAATAACATGATAATATATATGAAAAAAATACGCATCATTTTTGAAAAGATTTAACCATACTTGCTATAAAAATTCCAGCAGTTTCAGTTCTCAATATAGCCTCACCGAAGCTTATTGGAGTAAAACCATTATTAGCAGCTAAATTAATTTCTTTTTTGTCAAAATCACCTTCAGGACCGATCAAGCAATTAATTGCTTTGTTAGCTTTAGAGCAAATGATTTTTTTTAAATTAATACTGCTATCGCAATGGGCAATATACTTATCACCATTGATTTTATTGCTAAATATTTTATCGAATTTAATTGGCTCGTGAAGTTTTGGTAAATAATGTCTTTTAGATTGCTTAAGTGCAGATATTAAAATATTCTTACATCTTTTAATATTAATTTTTTTTCTTTCACTGTTCATGCAAAATATGGGTATTATATTGTCTATTCCTATTTCAGTTGACTTCTCTAGAAACCATTCAAATCTTTTTGAATTTTTTGTTGGAGCAATATAAATGTTGAGCTCATAATTGTGAAGTTTTTTCTTCTTTATAATTCTTTTAATTAGAATATTAACTTCATTATTGTTAACTTTTAAGACTTCTCCAATTTGGTGATTACCGTTACCGTCGGTGAAATCTAATAAATCTCCTTCTTTTTTTCTTAGAACTTTTATGACATGCTTAGATTCATCTTTAGAAAGATGAAAATTTTTCTTTGTTGATTCATTGAAAAATAGTTGCATTTAAAGAAATTGACTTTTATTTTGGGACTGGAGCAGATTCTAAAATTTCAGTGTTTGCGTGATTGGCAAATTTTTCGAAATTTTTAATGAATGCTTTAGCAAGTTCATTGGCCTTTTTATCGTACTTATCTTCGTCAGTCCATGTATTTCTCGGAGATAAAATTTCAGATGGAACACCACCGCAACTTTCTGGCATTCTTATACCAAAAATTGAGTGTTTAGTAAATTCAACTTTTTCAAGCTCACCATTTAATGCAGCACTGATCATTGATCTAGTGTATGAAAGTTTAATTCTTTTACCTTGACCATATTCACCACCTGACCAACCTGTGTTAACTAACCACACATTAACGTTAGTATTTTTCATCTTTTCTCCTAACATTTCAGCATATTTTGTGGGGTGAAGTGGCATAAATGGTGCTCCAAAGCAAGCAGAAAATGTTGTTTGAGGTTCATTAATACCTGTCTCAGTACCTGCAACTTTTGCAGTATAACCAGAGATAAAATGATACATTGCTTGACCTTTACTAAGTTTTGATATAGGAGGAAGAACGCCAAAGGCATCAGCTGTTAAGAAGAAAATATTTTTAGGATTTTTTCCTACTGAGGGTACAGCAATGTTACTAATATGTTCAATTGGGTATGAAACCCTTGTGTTTTCTGTAATTTCAGTATTTGAGAAGTCTACTATATTTGAATTACCTTGGAAACCGATATTTTCTAGCAATGCCCCCTCTTTTATCGCATTAAATATATCAGGTTCTTTTTCTTCAGATAAGTTAATGCATTTTGCATAACAACCACCTTCAAAATTGAAAATCGAATCATCATCCCATCCATGTTCATCGTCTCCAATTAATTTTCTGTTAGAATCCGCACTTAAAGTTGTTTTTCCAGTACCTGAAAGTCCAAAAAATATTGCTGTATCACCTTCTTTTCCAGTATTTGCGCTACAGTGCATAGATAAAACATCGTGATCATGTGGTAAAATAAAATTCAGAGCAGAAAAGATACCTTTTTTAATTTCTCCAGTGTATCCTGTACCTCCTATGATAATAATTTTTTTAGTAAAATTGATAACAGCAAAGTTTTTTTGTCTTGTACCATCTACTTTAGGGTCAGCTTTAAAGCCTGGAGCGTTCAAAATAGTCCAATCAATTTTTTGATTTTTTTTATCTTTTGAAGGTCTAAGAAACATATTTAAAGCAAATAGGTTACTCCAAGCATATTCGTTAACAACTCTAATATTCAACTTATATTTTTCATTTGCACATGCAAAGGCATCTCTTACAAACAACTCATCTCTTTTGTTAAAATAATCACATACTTTTTGTTGTAGTAAATCAAATTTTTCTGATTTAAATGGTTTATTAATATCTCCCCACCAAACATGATTTTTGGTGTTTTCATCTTCTACAATAAATCTATCTTTAGGAGATCTACCAGTAAATTTGCCAGTATTAATTGAAATTGCATTTGTTGAAGTTAATTTAGCCTGCTTCTTTTTTACAGATACTTCAGATAATTGTTTGGATGAAAAATTAAATTTGATGTTTGAGTTAAGAATACCTATGCTAGATAGTTGTTTGGAATATGAATCTTGAGAATTTTCACTCATAAATATAATTTATAAGCATACAAAGTTAAAGCAAAAAAAATAAGACTTTAAAAAATTAATTAATCTTTTTTTTTGAAAAAAGAATTAGTGCAATCAGGCTTGCTATTTTTAAAATTGCACCAAAAGGTGTAATTAATCTAAAAAGTAATACGTTGATGTCAAGTTTTGATAACGCTATATTTAAGTATATTGAAAATGAGAATAAAATTGTTCCAATTATGTAAAGTTTAATAATATTATTAATCTTCAAAATTTTGGTGACATTCAAACTTAAAATCATTATTAAGATAGAATTGTAAATCAGGTATCTATTAGCTATTTCAAAAGATTTAGTTTGAGAATCGTCTAGATGTAATTCAAGAAAATGTGTGCCTACTGCAGATGAAATTATCGAAATAATAAAAAAGGAAACAGAAATTTTAAATTGTAGCAAATTCAATTTATATATTTAGAGTAAAAATAATACATTAGCCAAAAAAAATTGAAAAAAATATTGATTATTGGATGTGGTAAGTCATCAACGAGTTTGATTGATTACTTGTACAATTATTGCATGTCAAAAAATTACATTATTCAAATTTCTGATTTCGATACTAAAAATCTAAAATTTTTTACAAAAAAATATCCAAAAATTATAACTAAAATTTTTGATGTTAATGATAAGAAGCTAAGAGAAAAAATAGTCATTAATCAGTCAATTGTAATTTCAATGTTACCAGCAAAATATCATTTTTTGATAGCAATTGAATGTCTAAAATCTAATGTTAACCTAGTAACAGCATCATATATTTCAGACGAATTAATGAAATTAGATTATGAAGTAAAAAAGAAAAATTTGCTTTTTTTGAACGAAGTTGGATTAGATCCAGGTCTTGATCATATGTCAGCACTGAAGCTTATAAGTGAAATAAAAAGTGACAATGGAAAGATCAAATCTTTTAAATCACATTGTGGGGGCCTTATTCATCCAAAATATGATAACAATCCCTGGAACTACAAGTTTACTTGGAACCCAAGAAATGTTGTTCTTGCAGCAAAAGGACAGGCAAAGTTTTTAAGAAATAATAAAATTATTCAAGTAAATTATCCAGATGTTTTTAACCAAACAGAAAAAATAAACATCGATCAACTGGGTGATTTTGATTCATATGCCAACAGAGACTCACTGAAGTATATCAAACTATACGGTCTAGATGAGATTGATACTATGTTTAGAGGTACGTTGAGGAGAAAAGGATTTTGTGAGTCGTGGGAGATAATTGCTTTGTTAGGACTCACAGACGATGAAGTTTATTTTGATACATTTAATAAAAGCTATAAGGATTTAATTTTGTCTCAATTATTTAATAAAGACAATGTTATTGATCTCAAAAAAGAAATTGAATTAAAAATTTCTAGAAAAATCAGTGAGGAAACTTACAATAAGTTATTGTGGACAGAACTATTTACTTGTAATAGGAGATTAAAGAATGAAAAAATGACTTTGGCTCAGGTCATTGAAAGTCTTTTAGTCAAAAAATGGAACTTTGAGGAAAAAGACAAAGATATGATTGTAATGCAACACGATTTTGAGTACCTAAAAAACAATAGACTTTTAAATAAAAAATCAACTCTTGTTGTTTATGGTGATGAAAATTTTTCAGCAATGTCAAAAACTGTTGGTCTTCCACTCGCTATTGCTACTAAATTAATTCTAGAAAATAAAATTAATTATTGTGGAGTAAAAATTCCTGATATTCCAATGATTTATGAGCCTATTTTAAAGGAACTAGAAGATCATAAAATTAATTTTAAAGAATCAGTTGTTGAGGTTTAGTAAATCTTCATCAATCTTGACCTTAATTTTTTCGTCATTAATTTCAAGAATAAAGTTATCATGCATAGGTATAAAAACTTCCCTATTCTCTTTTCTAACAATTAGAACTGAATAGTTGGATGTTTGAATTTTGTTTGAGACTTTTCCAATATTTCCAAATTTAATATCCTCAACCTCAAAGCCATGATAATTTTTTTCCTCTGCATTAAAAATTTTTTCATTTTTAGAAAAAATTTCACAGTTAATTAAATTCTCAATTTTTTGAATATGGTCGATTTCTTTAAAAGAAACTAAATAAATGTTTTTTTTAAAATGTTTTAATTCTTTTATCTTAAATGGTATATAATTTTCATCATTATTTATGTAAATGAAATCATCAGGATTTATAAACTGCATTAAATCTAAGTTGGAGTAAATTTTTACATCTCCTCTTAAGCCGTGAGCTTTAAAAATTTTTCCAATTTGTCTCAAGTTATTGGACATAATAAACTTTGGTTGTAAATTCAGTGAAATTTGAACTGCCTAGCTCTTTTCTTTACCGGGCTGCTCACCCTCTTCAGCAGCAGGAGCTTCTTCATCAGCAGGAGCTTCTTCATTAGCAGGAGCTTCTTCATCAGCAGGAGCTTCTTCATCAGCAGGAGCTTCTTCATCAGCAGGAGCTTCTTCATCAGCAGGAGCCTCATCAGCAGCAGTAGCTTCTTCAGCAGCAGTAGCTTCTTTATCAGCAGTAGCCTCATCAGCAGCAGTAGCTTCTTCATCAGCAGGTGCTTCTTCAGCAACAGGTGCTTGCGCAGAGACTAGCTTATCTTCAATTTCCTTCTTTCTTTTTTCATTTCTTTCAGATTCTGCCTCCATTCTTTCTTTTTCCTTGTCTTTTTTGACCTTATCTAAGTTGTCTTTTTTGGTATTAATCTTATTTTCTTTTTCATTAATCCAATCTTCGAACTTTTTGTTCGCTTGTTCTTCTGTTAGAGCTCCTTTTGTAACTCCAACCAATAAGTGTTTTTTAAGCATCACTCCTTTGTAGGATAAAATTGCTCTGCATGTGTCTGTGGGTATAGCGCCTTTCATTACCCAATCTACGCATTTATCAAAATCAATATTAATAGTTGCTGGATTTGTGTTTGGATTATATGAACCGACCTTTTCAATAAATTTACCATCTCTAGGAGATCTTTGGTCAGCTATTACTAAAGAGTAGATTGGTTTTCCTTTTCTACCTTTTCTTTGAAGTCTAATTCTTGTTGCCATTTTATAATTTTTGGTTAAACCATCACGTGATTATTCCTTAATCAGGAGCGCAAAATTAATATTTTTAATTTAATTGAAAAATTATTTAATCAATTGTTTGATTCTAGTACAAAATTAAGCTCTATTTTTATAGTTTTGCAAAAAAACATTTAAATGTCAGCTAAAAAATTAGACAAAGCCGGTTTCAAAAACACCATACTCTCAGATTATAAGCTAATTTTTGAATGTAGAGAGTCCAGTCTTCTCGGAAGACGAGATGTTTTGTCAGGAAAGGGAAGTTTTGGGATTTTTGGTGACGGAAAAGAATTAGCTCAGATTGCGATGGCAAAAGTCTTCAAAAACGGTGATTTTAGAGCAGGTTACTACAGAGATCAAGTTTTTATGACTGCTATTGGTCAATATTCCCCTAAGCATATGTTTACTGCTTTGTATGGTGACCCTGAAATTGAAAGAGAACCTAGTTCTGGCTCAAGACAAATGATGAATCATTTTGGAACAAGATTCCTTAACGAGGACGGCTCTTGGAAAAACTTGATGGAGCAAAAGAACTCAACTTCTGATATGGCATGTCTAGCATCTCAATTTCCTAGACTTGTAGGTTTAGCACAAGCTTCAAAAGTATACAGAAACAACAAAGTATTAGCAAAGTCAAAGCCCAAGTTTACAGACAACGGAACTGAAATTGCTTTTGCAACAATTGGAAACTCTTCTTGTGCTGAGGGTCATTTTTTTGAAGCTGTTAACGCAATAGGTGTTCTTCAAGTTCCTGCAATTATTTCAATTTGGGATGATGGATATGGAATCTCTGTGAGTAATGAGTACCAGGTCACAAAATCGGATATTTCTGAAATAATAAAGGGATTTCAGAGAGATGATAAAGGTGAAGGCTTTGAACTCTTCAAAGTCAAAGGATGGGACTATCCGTCCCTAATAGAAGCTTACGAAAAAGCAGAAAAGTTAGCTAGAGACAAGCATATTCCTTCAATAATTCATGTAATTGAAATGACTCAACCTACTGGTCACTCAACCTCAGGAAGTCATGAAAGATATAAAAGCAAAGAGAGACTTGAGTGGGAAAAGGAATTCGATTGTATCAAAAAATATGAAGAGTGGATCATAAAAAACAACATTGCTAGTGAAGATGAGCTTGATGAGATTAGAACTGAAGCAAAAGAAACTGTAAAGCAAGCCAAAAAGGAAGCTTGGTCAGAGTATCAAAAACCAATCAAAGATGAACTAAACCAATTATTAAACATATTTAAGTCAATAAAATCAAAATTTTCTATTGATGAAATTGATGAGTGGAGTGAGGATTTAAATCAATCTGCAATGTTTGGGTTGTTTAGAAGAGATTATATGACTAAAGCAAGACTTTTACTCACTAAGTTAAACAAGGTTTCTGGCCCTGAAAAAGAATCATTAATTCAATTTATTGACAAGATAAACAAAGAGAACTCAAACAGATACAATACTTTCTTATACAATTTAACCTCATCATCTGCAAGAAATGTTAAAGAGGTCAAGCCGATATATAGCGATAATGCAGAGCTAGTTGATGGAAGGATAATTTTAAGAGATAATTTTCATCAAATGTTTGAAGATATTCCCGAAGCAATGATATTTGGAGAAGATATTGGAAAAATTGGCGGAGTAAATCAAGGCGTTGAGGGTATGCAAGAAAAATTCGGAGAAGAAAGAGTTGCAGATACTGGAATCAGAGAGACAACAATTCTCGGTCAGGGTATAGGATTGTCTCTAAGGGGTTTAAGACCAATCGCTGAAATTCAGTATTTAGATTATTTGCTTTATGCTTTTCAAACAATGGCTGATGATTTAGCATCTTTACACTACAGAACTTATGGCGGTCAAATATCACCTGTAATAATTAGAACAAGAGGTCACAGACTAGAGGGCATATGGCACTCAGGGTCTCCAATGGGTATGATTATTAATGGAACAAGAGGTGTAAATATTTGTGTTCCAAGAGATATGACTAGAGCCGCAGGTTTTTATAATACTCTTATGATATCCGATGAGCCAGCGATGGTTATTGAATGTTTAAATGGTTATAGAACGAAAGAAAAAATGCCAAGTAACATTGGTGAATTTAGAACACCACTTGGAGTAATTGAAGTTACCAAAACAGGAAATGACATTACCTTAGTATCATATGGTTCAACCTGGAGAATAGTAAATGATGCTGCAAACGAACTTGAAAAGTTAGGGATTTCGTGTGAAGTTATTGATATACAATCAATTGTTCCATTTGACTTAAATTGTGAAATAGTTGAATCTGTGAAAAAAACCAATAGATTACTTGTTGTTGATGAGGATGTTCCTGGAGGAGCTAGTGCATACATTTTACAAAAAATAATTGAAGATCAAAAAGCATATGAATATTTGGACTCAAGTCCATCAACGCTAACAGCTAAGGCTCATAGACCACCATATGGAAAAGATGGTGATTACTTTACAAAACCTTCAGTGAATGATGTAATTGAAAAGGTATACTCAATCCTTAATGAAGCAGATCCAAAAAAATTCCCTCAACTATTTTGAGAGAAATCTCAACAACCGAGTCTAGTTCTAACTACAATAATCTTGAAGAAATGTCTGTTTATGACATCCTTTCTAGTATGAACAACGAAGATTTGGGAGTAGCTAAATGTGTCCAGGAAAATTTACATTCCATTGAAAAATTAGTAAATCTTACTTTTGTTAATTTAAATAAAGGAGGTAGAGTATTTTACCTTGGTGCAGGAACATCGGGCAGATTAGGAATATTAGACGCTTCTGAATGTCCACCAACTTTTGGTGTAAGTCACAAGCTTTTTATAGGCTTGATAGCGGGAGGGGACAAAGCTATAAGAAAAGCTGTTGAATTTGCTGAGGATGATCCTAATTTGGGTTGGAAGGACTTGCTTTCTTACAATGTTAATCAAAACGATACAGTAATTGGTTTGGCTGCATCCGGAAAAACACCGTACGTCGTTGGAGCTTTAAAAGAAGCTCAGAAAAATAATATATTAACAGGTTGCATCACTTGCAATAAAAATTCTTTGCTATCTAAGTATTCTGATGTTTCAATTGAAATTGTTGTTGGACCAGAATTCATTTCTGGAAGCACAAGATTAAAATCTGGAACTGCTCAAAAAATGGTATTAAATATGTTGTCTACATCGCTTATGATAAGACTTGGTAAAGTTATTGACAATAAAATGGTTGATATGGCTCTTTCAAATAAAAAGTTAATGAATAGAGGCGCAAAAATTATTTCTGAAAAAATAAATGTTAGTGAAAAAAAAGCACTAGAATTACTTAAAAAATTTGGATCCGTTAGACAAGTATTAGACAAAAGAAAATATGAATAAAGACAAATTAATAAAAGCTGTTATTTGGGCTAGTATGTTCTCATTTTGTGTGCTACTCTGTGCTTTTTTTATTTATGTGGGAAATAACAGAAGCAGAGATGGAAGTCACTTATTTATAATCATAGGTTATTGCTTACTTCCAACTGTTTTTATTTGTGCTTACAAAGCGCTAAGAAATATTATTGATTCTATATTTTCTTAGCTCTAATCATTTCTCTTTTACCAAGAGCTCCTTTAAGTACAGAAATTTCAAAACCAATTTTTTTTAAATTTCTTTTAAAATCTCCACTTGAGCTGTAAGTGACAATGATCCCGTCTTTATTAAGTATATCGTAGCAATATTTTATTATTTTAAAATCCCAAATATTTTTTTGCTTGGATGGAGCAAATGCATCAAAATAAATCAAATCAAAAAATTCTTTAGACATAAAGTTTTCAATTTTTATTTTCTCTTTACAAAAAATGAATTTTTCATTTAATTTTATTTTTTTTTTCCAAGCAGAAACATGAATTTTTTTTAAAATTTCTTCATCAATATTTAGGAACTGACAATAATTTAGTTTTTTTTGCAATGATTCATCTAAAGGATAAGGTTCTAAAGCATGGTAATATATTTTTGAATTTTTGTTTGAGTGTAAAAAGGTGAGTAGAATGTTAAGACCAGTTCCCATACCAATTTCTAAAATTTTTACATGTTTTTTGTTTTGTTGAGAAAAACCATTTCTTATAAATACATGTTCGGACTCGCTAATTGCTCCTTTCTTGGAGTGATAATGCTCATTGAGATCACTGAAATAAATAGTATGAGAACCATCATTTGTAATGTATAATTTCCGATTGATTTTATCGATTTTTTTGTTAAATTTGTTACATAATAACAAAAAAATTGCTTTTATGAAAAATATCTTTACCTTTATTATTGCTTTAACATTAATGATTTCGAATTACGAGGCTAAATCATCTCATTTAATGGGTGGACAAATAACAGCCACATACCTTTCAGCTGATACAAATGGAGTTCATTATTTAGTTGAGCTAACTGCCTACAGAGACACGATTGGAATTCCAATGCAGGCAACTGCTGAGTTTGACATACATAAACTAGACACATCTGGAAATTGGAATTTTGTTTTTTCTCAGACTGTAGCTTATGATACAACCTCAGGTGGCTTAATGACTTCAGTAAATGCTTATGGGGTAGAAGTATATCTTTTTCAAGATACATTAACATTTACTGATACTAGCGGATATTTTTCAATTTCATACGAAGAGTGTTGCAGAAATGCTGCAATTGCAAATATGAGTAATCCTGGTAATGAATCTATGGCACTAACAACTTATTTGACTATAGATAATCATAATCAAAACTCTACGCCCACATTTATTACTCCGCCAGTAGCTTACCTTCCTTCTGACACAATATGGCAGTATAATCCACTTCCTTTTGATCCAGATGGAGATTCATTATCTTGGAGTATGACAGTGCCACTGGATGGTAATGGTACAGTTTCTGGGTATGAATTTTTATCTGATTCATTGTATTCTAATTTATCTGGGATTTTTTCACTTGATTCAATAACAGGTTCTTTATCGTGGAATGCTAGAATGTCAGGAAATTTTGTCGCTTCTTTCATAATAGAGGAGTACAGATCTGGTCAAAAAATTGGTGAA
This sequence comes from Flavobacteriales bacterium TMED84, assembly GCA_002172655.2. Classification (GTDB taxonomy): domain Bacteria; phylum Bacteroidota; class Bacteroidia; order Flavobacteriales; family BACL11. The sequence continues at coordinate 107,909 of NHEL02000012.1, forward strand.
ATGAGGAGAGATATGCAGTTTATTGTTGTAAATGATACAACAAATTATATTCCGCAAATATCTAATATGCAAAGTATTCCAACAAATTCTGGAGGTTACCCTTATGTTATTTTAACTGCCGGGCAAAATTATCAACTTCACCTCATTGGAAATGATGCAAATCCAAACGATGTTCTTAATATGAATGCCTACGGGGAAGCTTTCAACCTTAATCTTTCAGCACCCACTTTCACGTACTCTTTAACTGGAAATGGAAATGAGATTCAAGGAGACTTTTCTTGGACACCTGATGCTAGTCATGTAAGGTCAACGCCATACATCACAGTTTTCAGAACCTCGGACAATGTTTTCAATCATGATGAAACAATTCAATTTGAAGTAGCGTCAATGACAAGTAGTGAAAACTTAAATCAATTTACTAGTAATAACATCTATCCTAATCCAGCAACAAATAACTTTATTATTCCTTTAAGTTTAGAAAATAGTAACAAAGTTTCAATAAATATCTACAATATACTTGGCTCAAAAGTTTCTGAAACTAAAAAGATGCATTTATCATCAGGTAATCATTTAGTAATGAAGAATATAGACTTTAAAAAAGGTCAGTATTTTGTAGTTGTTGAAAATGAACTTGGTGAGATTATTACTTCACAAAAACTAACAGTAACAAATTAGTTTTGTCGTTTAATATCAGATGAGGGAGCCTAGCTCCCTCTTTTTTTATGAAAATAAATAAGATAAAAAAGTCCAGATTAGAAACAGTTGATTTCGAAAATCTTCCATTTGGTTCAATATTCTCTGATCACATGCTGATTTGTGAATTTAAAAATGGTAAATGGAATGAGCCTGAAATCAAACCTTATGGACCACTTAAATTATCTCCTGGAACACAAGCACTACATTATGGTCAATCCATTTTTGAAGGAATGAAAGCTTTTAAGTCCAAAAAAGATAATGTTTTGTTATTTAGACCAGATAAAAATTTTGAAAGAATAAATAATTCTGCCAAAAGATTATCAATCCCACAAATACCAAAAGATGTGTTTATTGATGGTCTTAAAGCGCTAGTAAGAATTGATAGCGATTGGGTCTCTAAAAGAGATGGTTATTCTCTATATATAAGACCATTTGTTTTTGGATCGAGTGAGTGTATAAAAGCTAATTCTTCAAATGATTTTACTTTTGTTATAATTACTTCACCAACTATGAATTATTATTCAGACCCAATAGATATATTAATTGAGCAAAAATTTACACGAGCAATGAAAGGAGGTGTCGGTTATACTAAAGCCTCAGGAAATTATGCAGCCTCATTTTATCCAACGAGTTTAGCTGAAGAGAGAGGTTACACTCAATTATTATGGACAGATGGAATTAATCATGAAAATATTGAAGAATCTGGGACGATGAATATTTGGTTCCGAATTGAAGATAAATTAGTTACTCCAAAATTGACAGATAGTATACTTCCAGGTGTTACAAGAAACAGTATATTAACTCTGGCCTCTGAGATGAATTTAAAAGTTGAGGAAAGAACAATATCAATTACTGAAATAATTAATTCTTTTAAGAACAAAACATTATTAGAGGCGTTTGGATCTGGCACTGCAGTTGTATTAAGTGAGATCAGATCAATCTCTTATAAAGAAGAGAAATATTATTTACCTAATCAAGAGGATTCTTATTGTGATAAAATTAAAACTAAATTAGTTTCAATTCAAAGAGGTGATATAGAGGATACAAATAATTGGACTGTTTCAGTCTAATTATAGATCATTTTATAATGCTGAATACCCGCTTCTGAAAAGATATCCCCCTTTTTAATAAATCCTTGTTTTTTGTAAAAGTCAACTACCTGAACTTGTGCATGTAAATAAATATCATCTTTACTATCCTCTAGATCCTTAAGAATTCTTTTAAGTATTTTATTGCCATATCCTTTTTTTCTGTATTGTTTTAGAACAGCAAATCTTTCAAGTTTAATACCCTTTTCTGTTTTTCTATATCTAGCTGTGGCACACGGAATTTTTTCTTCAAATAACAAAAAGTGTATAGAAGATTCTTCAAATTCATATTCTTCGCTTGGATCAACATTTTGTTCTACTACAAAAACTTGATTCCTTATTTCGAAAATTTTATTAATTAATTTTTTATCATCAAAATTAACTTGTAGTACTGAAACAGAATTTTTTTTGCTATTCATTTATATGTATATTTGTAAAAATAGATATATTATGTTCAAGAAATTATTTTTTTTATTACTAATTGTAAGCCTTTCGAGTTATGCAACAAAACCTCATGTAACTAGTGTAAAACTAGATAAAGAAAAATCATATGTTTATTGGAGAGGAAATGAAGTAGGAGGGTACCATGATGGAAATATAAAACTTAAGAGCGGATACATAATTAGCGATCACGGAAAATTGGTTGGTGGAAAATTTATTATTGATATGAATACCATTACAAATCTTGACATTAAATCTGAAAAGTACTCACAAAAATTAGTAAATCATTTAAAAGACGATCATTTTTTTGATGTTGAAAAATTTCCAACAAGCATATTAATTATAAAGAATGCAAAAAAGATTTCTGATCAAAACTATAATATCACTGCAGATTTAACTATCAGAGGAATAACAAACGAAATCAACTTTATTTCAAATGTTAGTTTAAGAGGTAATCAGTTTCAAGCTGAAGGAGATATCGTTATTGACAGAACAAGATGGGATGTTAAATACAGATCATCTATTGTCGGAACTGTGGCTGATAAATTGATTGAAGATAACATTGAATTTAAAGTGTTTCTTTATTCTGTTTCAAGATAGTGATTGAAATACTTGTTTCCTCATTTGTTATTTCTTATTTAATAGCATGTTATCAAAGATATAAGGGATTTAGTTTTTGGCCAGTCTATATAAAAACATTTATAGGTGTGACTGGTTTACTTACAATTTTTTTTACCTATTTCTAGCATAATTTTTTCAGAAAGCAAGTCCGCTGAACCACGCTTAAGTCTAAACCATAATTCTGGTTCAATTAACTCAATTTCTGATAATGACAAGTTGTTTTCGTTGTCATATATTACATCAACTCTAGCATATAATGGTAATTCAATACATTCACTGACACATTTTTCTGCAAATCTAATTTCATTTAAGCTTGGGATATATTTTTCAACTCTACCACCATGGTCATCTTGAACTCTAAAATCTCCGTCCTTTGCAATTTTTCTTACAGAGTGGCTATATTCACCTCCAAAAACCATCAAAGAAATCTCTCCAAAGCTCATTATACTTTTTAAAAAAATTTGAAAGATCATAGTTTCTTTATCACACAGTTTTCTAAAAATATTTTCAAAATCATCACAATTTACTTTGTTAACTCTGAAAGTATTTTTGGCAGCTCCAGAAATAGCTGGTTTGATGATTGCCTCTTCCCAATTCGTTTGATTAAACAATGTTTTTAGAGTTGTAAAATTTTTGCTATTAATAAAGATTGAGCTAGCTATATTTATTTTTTTTTTAGAAAAATCTAGAAGATAGGATTTGTTTAAATTCCATTTAACCAAGTTGAATGAATTTATAAGAATAAATTTATCTTTAATATTCATCAACCACTGATAAAATTCATCAATTTTATCAAAATAGTCCCAAGTTGACCGAATAATAGCAAAGTTAGTATTACTCCAATCAAAATTCTTGTCAGACCAGCTTTTTCTGGTAACTACTAAGCCTCTTTTTTTGAGGCTTTCAAAAAGAATTTCGTCTTCAAGTAATACTTGCTCTTTATACCAATTTTTCTTTACGGGGTCTAAATATCTATCCTCTGTAAGTATAGTTATATCAAACATTTAATCTGAGAGCTTAACAGCAGTTCCATAAGCAAGTATTTCAGAACAACCCTGCATAACCATGGATGTGGTTATTCGTACATTAATGATGGCATCAGCATTTTTGTTTTTAGCTTCGATTATCATCCTATCAATTGCTTGTTTTCTTGCACTATTCTGAAGATTAGTATATTCTGAGATCTCACCTCCAATCAAAGTTCTAATTTTTGCAAATATGTCTCTTGCAACATTTCTAGCTCTAACTGTACTTCCTTGTACGATGCCAAAACTTTCAATAATTTTTTTATTTGGAATATTGTTATTGTTTACTACTATCATATTACATGTTTCTTCTGTATTGGCCTCCAACATCAAATAAAACATTTGTTATCTGGCCTAACGAACAGCATTTAGTAGAATTCATTAGCTCTTCAAAAATATTTTTATTTTTTAGTGCAACTGAATTTAATTTTTCAATAAAATGCTCAGATTTTTCTAAATTTAATTGATGAAACATCTCAAGCATAAAAATTTGATATTTTTTCTCTTTATCAAAAGCTCTTATTACTTCATTATTAGTTAAGGTTGGATATCCATCATCGTTTAAAAATGTATTAACTCCAATTATTGGAAGATCACCGCTGTGTTTCAAACTTTCATAGTGAAGACTCTCTTCTTGTATTTTCCCTCTTTGGTACATTGTCTCCATAGCTCCTAATACTCCACCTCTTTCAGTTATTCTGTCAAATTCAACGAGTACAGCTTCCTCAACTAAATCAGTGAGTTCTTCAATGATAAATGAACCCTGCAATGGATTCTCATTTTTTGTAAGTCCTAATTCCTTGTTTATAATCATCTGTATAGCAATTGCTCTTCTGACAGAATTTTCCGTTGGTGTTGTTATAGCTTCGTCAAAAGCATTTGTATGTAGAGAATTGCAGTTGTCATAAATTGCATATAATGCTTGTAGCGTAGTTCTAATATCGTTAAAATCAATTTCTTGCGCATGTAAAGATCTTCCAGATGTTTGTATGTGATACTTGAGCAATTGTGATCTTTTGTTGGCTCCATATTTTAATTTCATAGCCTTGGCCCATAATCTTCTTGCAACTCTACCAATTACAGAATATTCAGGATCAATACCATTGCTGAAGAAAAATGAAAGGTTACTTGCAAAATCATCAATTTTCATTCCTCTACTTATGTAGTATTCAACGTATGTAAACCCATTTGCTAAAGTAAATGCTAGCTGTGTAATTGGATTAGCTCCTGCTTCAGCAATATGGTATCCTGAAATTGAAACAGAGTAAAAGTTCTTTATTTGGTTCTCAATGAAATATTGCTGAACATCACCCATTATTTTTAATGCAAATTCAGTGGAAAAAATACATGTATTTTGAGCTTGATCTTCTTTTAATATATCAGCTTGAACAGTTCCTCGCACATTTTTCAATGTATATTTTTTAATTTTATTGTAAATTTTTTGGTCGAGCACCTGATCTCCTGTTACACCCAACAATATCAGCCCTAGGCCATCGTTGCCTTCTGGTAACTCACCTTGATATTCAGGAATAGAGAGATTTTTTTCTTTGAAGATTTTTTTAATTTTTTTTCTAGTTGATTCTTCTAACCCATTTTCTTTAATATACTTTTCACATTGTTGGTCAATTGCTGCGTTAAAAAAGAATGCTAAAATCATAGGTGCAGGACCGTTGATTGTCATACTTACTGATGTCGACTTATTTAACAAATCAAAACCAGAATAAAGTTTTTTCATGTCATCGAGGCAGCAAATTGATACTCCAGCGTTTCCAATTTTCCCATAGATGTCTGGTCTGACATCAGGATCATTTCCATATAGTGTTACCGAATCAAATGCAGTTGAAAGTCTCTTTGCAGGCATGTCTTTACTGACTAAGTGGAATCTTTTATTTGTTCTCTCAGGGCCACCTTCACCAGCAAACATTCTTGTTGGATCTTCTCCCTGTCTTTTAAAAGGAAAGATGCCAGATGTAAATGGAAAACTTCCTGGAACATTTTCTTGTAGTAGCCATTTTAATATATCACCCCAACTTTCAAATTTAGGAAGAGCAACTTTTGAAATTTTAGAGTTTGATAGTGAATGAAATTTTGTTTGGATTTGAATTTTTTTATTTCTGACATCAAACTCAAAAATGTCTTTTTTGTATTTTTCAACAAGATTATACCAGTTCAAAAGATTATTGTAGTTCTCTTTAGTTAATTTTTCTCTGTAAGATTCATATTGCAATTGAATTTGGTTATGTGCTTCTGAGTCTTTTTGTAATAGCTCCATACTTATTTTTAGAGCGTATAGTTTTTTTGCAATTTCACTTTGATCATTCACCCATTTGTCATAATCTCTATTGTTATCTGCTATTTCCGATAGATACCTAACTCTTTTTGGAGGAATCACATATATTTTTTCACTTTCAGAGTTGCTTCTGCTCAAAGATTTTAGCTCAAATTTTCCGAATCCTTTTTTTAGTAAAATTGAATTAAGCTCGTAGAAAAAAGTGTTCGTGCCAGGATCATTAAACTGAGAAGCTATTGTACCATAAACAGGCATATTATCAACTTTATTTGTAAATAGCTTGTTATTTCTTTGAAATTGTTTTTTTACATCTTTTACAGCATCAAAGCTTCCTTTTTTATCAAACTTGTTTATTGCTATAATGTCAGCAAAGTCCAGCATATCTATCTTTTCAAGTTGAGTGGCTGCCCCATATTCAGGTGTCATTACATACGCTGAAAGTGAGGAGTGCTCAGTGATTTCAGTGTCTGATTGACCTATTCCTGAAGTTTCTAAAATAATCAAGTCAAAATTTGCAACTTTTAAAATTTCTAAGGCTTTACTGACATGCTTGGACAAAGCTAGATTAGCTTGTCTGGTAGCCAATGATCTCATGTAAACTCTATTAGAATTAATGGAGTTCATACGAATCCGATCACCTAGCAAAGCTCCACCAGTTTTTCTTTTAGAGGGATCTACTGAAATAATACCAATTTTAAGCTTCTCATATTGATTTAAAAATCTTCTTACAAGTTCATCAACTAAAGAAGATTTACCTGCTCCACCAGTTCCCGTTATCCCAAGAATAGGGATTTCTTTGCTTTTTGCTTTTTGAGTGATGGTTTTTATAAATTTTTTGTGATTGTTAGGGAAATTTTCAACTGCTGATATAGCCCTAGAAATACTTTTAATTTTTTGGTTTTCAATATCTTTGATTTCACCGATTAATTTATCTCCAAGTGAGTAGTCAGATTTTAATACTAAATCATTTATCATCCCTTGCAATCCCATTTTTCTTCCATCATCAGGATGGTATATTTTTGTAATTCCATAATCCTCTAACTCTTTAATTTCCTCTGGTAAAATAGTACCACCACCTCCAGCAAAAATTTTAATGTGCTTGGAGTTATTTTCTTTCAATAGGTCATACATGTACTTGAGAAATTCGTTATGTCCACCTTGGTAGGAAGTTAGTGCGATTGCATTCGCATCTTCTTCAATAGCACAATCTACAATCTCTTTTACTGATCTGTCATGTCCCAAATGAATTACTTCACAACCAGATGATTGAATGATTCTTCTCATAATGTTTATTGCGGCATCATGACCATCAAAAAGTGAAGCAGCAGTAACTATTCTAACTTTATTTTCTGGTTTATATGACTTGACTTCTATCATGATATAAGTGCAAATTTAAACTTTTAAGAATGATTTAAAAAATTATTAAAAATTGATAACTTTAGGAAATAAAACAAACAAATGAGATTTATAATTCTTCCTTCAATTTTTGCAATAGTAATTTCTGTAATATCTTACATGACAATTGTTGAAAATTACAACAAAGTTAAGATGTACCCTTCTGATAATCCAACTGAAAGAGTAGTTTGGGAGAAGATTAGGCTCATGGACCCATCAACTGGTCAGATTCCAAGAAACATACATAAAAAGGAAAGAACTTTTGCTAAAACTTTACCAAGTGTTGATTTTTCTAATGCAAAAAATATTTTACAAGCAAACTGGGTTCATAGAGGCCCGTTCAATGTAGGTGGTAGAACAAGAGCTTTAGCTATTGATGTTACGAATGAAGATATATTATTTGCAGGTGGAGCCTCTGGAGGAATGTTTCGTTCAACAGACGCAGGTATGAGCTGGTCAATGACAACTCATCCCAATCAGCTACATAACGTAACATGTGTGTCTCAAGATACTAGACCAGGAAAAGAAAATATTTGGTACTTTGGCTCAGGTGAATTGAGGGGTAGCTCAGCAAGTGGTGGAGAGGCATATTATCAGGGTAATGGTATTTACAAATCAATCGATGGTGGTTTAAGCTGGGACTCTTTATCATCTACTGCCACTAATACCCCCCACTCATTTGATAACGATTTTGATTTTATTTGGAATATTGTTACTGATCCAAGTAATGATTCATTGGATGTTATTTATGCAGCAACTTATGGATCAATATATAGATCAGCAGATGGGGGAGCTTCTTGGTCTAAATCAATAAATGGTGGTAATGCATATCACAATAATGTTGCAATTACATCTAATGGTGTTGTATATGCAACATTAAGTAGCGACGGTAGTTCATCTGGTAGAGGTATTTGGAGATCAAATGATGGGATAAATTGGACAAAAATCAATGATGCAATGTTCCCACCAATTTATGAGAGAATTGCAATTGGAATAAATCCTTTAAATGAAAATGAAATATATTTCCTAGCTGCTGAGACTGATGGCTATGGTCAACACACTGATGTTTTTTTTGGTGGAGAAACTTGGACATCGCTTTGGAAATATGAATATGTAAGTGGAAATGGTACTGGTTTGGGTGGTATTTGGACTGACTTATCAAGTAATATTCCTGCCAATAACCCAACATCATTTGATAACTTTAATTCGCAAAGCAGCTATGATTTAATGATTAAAATTCACCCCAGTGATCCAAACATAATAATTATTGGGGGTACCAATTTATGGAGATCAACTGATGGATTTACTACAGCCGGCAACACAGATATATGTGGAGGATATTTGGTGGGTTCTTATGAAGGCGATGGAAATTGGGGACTATATCCAAATCATCATCCTGATCAACATGATCTTCTTTATTTAAAATCAAATGATTCAGTAGCATACAGTGCTACTGATGGTGGTGTATACCGTTGTGATAATATTTTTGCTGATACGATTGAATGGACCTCATTAAACAATGGTTATTATACTACTCAGCTTTATGCTGCTACACTAAGTAGAAATGCTAACTCTGATCTTTTACATGGAGGCTTTCAGGATAATGGAAATTTTATAACGTTCTCTGGTAATTCAACCGATCATTGGACAATGCCTTTTAATGGAGATGGTGCTTTCGCTGGGATTGCTGATAACGAAGAGGATTTTTATCTGACTATACAAAGGGGAGTTATGTATAAGATGAAGTTAGATAATAATGCAAACAGAATATCTTTTCAAAGAATGGATCCAGCCTCAGCAGATACAAATAAGTATATGTTTATAAATCCCATGGTAATGGACGATAACTCTGATATAATCTATTGGGCAGCTGGTAATCACTTGTGGAGAAATAATGATATTGCTAATATTACATATAATGACTCACACAGCAGATCAGATTTTGGATGGCATCACTTTTCTGATACTTTATTTCCTCCATCACTGAGAATTTCTGTAATTGAAACTTCAACTAATCCACCAAATATTGTCTATTTAGGTACAAGAAATAAATATATATATAGAATTGATAATGCTAATGTTGGAGATCCATCTTTAAATCAAATAAATCTTCCAACAGGATCAACAGCATATTGTTCTGATATTGCTATCAATCCACTTGATGCGGATGAAATAATGGTTATATATTCTAATTACAGTGTTTATTCTGTATTTCATTCAACAGATGGTGGTGCAAGCTTTGAAAAAGTTGCTGGTAACCTTGAACAAAATCCATCTGGCTCAGGAAATGGACCATCGTGTAGAACAGCTGAAATAATTCCTTTAGGAAATGACACTCTATATTTGGTCGGAACCTCTGTAGGTCTTTTTGGCACCGCCAACTTAGACGGCCAAAACACTGTATGGAAACAAATAGGAAAAAATACAATAGGAAATGTTGTTATAGAGACATTAACATATAGACCTATTGATGGTAGACTGGTAGTTGCAACTCATGGTAATGGTATATATCAAACTACTTTAAATAATGTTAATAATGTTTTAGCAATTGAAAATCTGGATCAAGAAAGCTTACAGATTTCCGTTTTTCCAAATCCTGCTTCAAATGAACTTTTTATCAACTTTAAGTCTAATGAATCACAAAGTGTCTCACTAACAATTATTGATGAACTAGGAAAAAAAGTAATGGAAACAAAGAAAATTAAATCAATCTCTGGAGAGATAAAAATCAATGAAAATATTAGTCAATTAAAGCCTGGGATTTATTTCGCTATTGTAAAGAATGAATCAGAAAAAATTACAAAACAATTTGTAAAGAAATAATAATTATTTTTACAAAAAAATTAAATATGAGAAAACTAATAATATCAATATTTACATGCTTTATCTTATTTTTTACAGCTAACTCTCAAAATTCTTATACAATAAATGCATCATCCAATGTTAACATTTTTACTCCTGACACTATTCAATGTGTTGTAGGAGATACCATTCATTTTATTTTGAATGGATTTCATGATGCTAAGGAAGTTGATCAAGCTAGTTGGCTTGCTAATACCTCTGGAACAAATGTCGGTTTTCATTTTTTATCGACATCAATGGGAGGAACTGGCTCAGGTACTTTAGTTGTTGATAGTGCAACATCTCACTTTTTCATTTGTACACCACATATTTCTTTAAGTCCACCAATGAAAGGATTAATTATTGTTTCAGCCCAACAAATATCTGGTTGTACTGATTCAACAGCAATAAATTACAACCCACTTGCGATCGTAGATGACGGATCATGTATTTACTGTAGCAATGACTCAACTTTCTCTACTGTAGTAGCCTGTAACAATTTCATTTGGGATGGAATAACTTATGATAGCTCGGGTTTTTATACAAATATATATACTGATTCTTTGGGATGTGATAGTACTCACACATTAGATTTAATTATCAATTACTCAAATTCTGGGTCTTCAACAATAACGGCATGTGATAATTTTGTTTGGGATGGTACTGTTTATGACAGCTCTGGTATTTACACAAACATATATAGTAACTCTAATGGCTGTGATAGTATTCATACCTTAAATTTGACAATTAATAGTTCAGACTATTCTTTTGTAAATGTTGAGGCTTGTGATAGTTTTCTTTGGAATGGTTTTGTTTACTATCAATCAGGTGTTTATTACTTTACAGATACAGTCAATGCAAGTGGATGTGACTCAACACTAGTCTTAAATCTTACTATTTTTAATCAGTATAGCGGCGGTATTGAAGATAACACTGTCGGTGGTGGTGGATTTTACTCAGGAAACAGAGCCTTGGTACTTGATTGTTACTTTCCATCCAAAATTGTGAGTACAACAATTTATGCTCAAGCTAATGACAACTATACTTTTGAACTCAGAGATAACGTAGGTAATGTTTTACAAACAACAACTGTACCATTAGTTCAAGGTCAGAATAGAGTAGATTTAAATTTTGATGTGCCAGTAGGTAACGATTTTGAACTAGGAGTTCCTGGTGGGCACAGTGGAATGTATAGAAACAACCAGGGAGTCAATTATCCATACGATTTTTCTAGTCTTATATCAATCAAATCTTCTAATTCTGGGTCAGCATTTAATTTTTATTATTTCTTCTATGACATTGTCATTTCATCTAACAACTTTTTGAATAATGTCAGCATATGTTCAGGTGAAAGCTATTCTATTGGAGGAAATAATTATGATTCCACAGGTACATATATTGATACTTTATTGTCTTCCATAGGTTGCGATAGCATTGTTACAACAAACTTAACAGTCAATCCAATTTTTTCAATTGTCTTTTCTGATACAATATGTAGTGGTCAATCGGTT